>NZ_JAIXSV010000306.1 GCF_027484505.1 Asticcacaulis sp. | reverse complement strand
CCAAATCCTCCCGCTCGCCGGCCATGACTTCGGCGGCGATGTCGACGAGGTGTTTCTCGTCCGGGTCGGCATACAGCTTGGCGTTATCCTTGCCGTGCTGCCGGATGAGCTGATGTATAGTTCCCATGAGCTGTAAGATTACCCGGCCTTTTCCCGAATGCAATCGGGACTCTACTCGCGCAAGCTATTAGAAAGGCTTTTAGATTCTAACTTATAGTTATGCGAGTAGAGTCCCGGGGATAAGTCCGAGTCGCGCGAGTAGAGTCCCGAAGGGGCGCGAGTAGAGTCCCGGGGACAGAATCGGCCCGCCAATTTTCCAGGCAGCACCTTGATTTCTTTTACCCCCCGAATCGCGGATAGGGCATCGCGGCACCTGAACAGGTAAAGCGTGGCAGGGTGGGGGCGCGAGTAGAGTCCCGACTTCGTCCTGCCGATCCATGGCCTGTTCAGGTGCCGCGATGCCGGTCCTGGCGATTCCTGGCCTTTCCCCAAATCATATGTTAAGTATAAATTCCTATATTCTGTTGCCGGGAGTTGTTCCCATGCCCGCCTCCGCCCTGAATAACGCTTTTCCCTCCCGGTTCCCAGGACTGAATTCCCGCACACTGGATGATGGGGGCTGGCAGGCCGTGGCGCTGGCGCTTGCCGACGGGGTGCCGGTGGGGCGGGTTGCTTCCTGGTGCGGCCTGTCACGTGGGGCGCTGTGGCGGGCGCGGCGGCGCTGTCCCGTCTTCGACCGTCTCTGCCGTCCTGCACCCTTGCCGCCCCCGGCCCTGGCCGATGACCTGGCTCCCTTGCGCCGGAATTTCCTGCATGGGCTGGAAATGGCGGTTCAGGCCGGGGATATCACCACCCTGCTGCGCGCGGCCGAGCTGCTGGAGATTTCGGAGGCAGACTTTGAAACACTCCGCTTCGATCCGTTGCAGGATGTAGCGCGGGACCGTTCCTCCCTGCATGCAACATCAGATCGACGGCGTTGCAGCCTGTTGCGCAGCCGCCGCTTCCTGGCTGGCGGCGATATAGGGATAGGCGTTCAGGATATGGGCGGGTGCTACCCCACGCCTGCGCAAGGTCAGCAGGATGTCGGAAACATATTGGGCCGCGATGATGATGGTGGCGTTCTCCATCTCGGCGGTGGCCACATCGCCGGGGCGGCACAGGGGCAGGCCGCGCATCTCCCCCTGTCGGCGGCTGTCCAGGAAGCCACGCAACCGCTCACGGGCCGCGGCGGGCAGCCCGTCGCAGACCAGCCCCCCTCCCTCCCCGGCGCCATAGAGCCAGATCGGGCCGGTTTGCGGCAGACGGGTGAAATCTTCAGCGTGCCAGATCCAGGGCACGCTGCCGGCAAGGACCGGGTCCAGGTCGCTGATCCCGGCCAGCCGGGGCGGCTGCTCTGTCGGTCCGGCTGGCCGGGTGGCGGGCCAGGGCCGGGGGGTGAAAGGGATCTCCGGCAGCCGGACCAGGGTCAGGCTGGGTACCGCCGGCAGGGCCAGGGGGCCGCTGCCGGCCAGAAGCGGGGGCAGGTCGAGGGCCAGCTGCGTCCAGTCTTGGTCCGTTCCGTTCGCTTCTCCCCCGCCCAGGGCGTCCAGTCTTTCCGTCCGGCAATAGAGGCCGCCGGCCCGCAGCCAGGCCCGGGCCGCCCGCCGTTCGGCACCCATCCCTTCCTCGTCGGGCGGCGGCAGGGCCAGCCGCTCGACCGGGTCGATGGGAAAGCCGGTCGGCTCCTCGGGAGCGGGCCACAGCCCGGCAGCGATGCTGGCGTCGCCGGTAGCGGCGGCCAGTCCGGCCAGATGGCCTGGATGCCAGACCACCCCCTCGGGCAGGATGGCCAACGCCTCCAGCCCCGTCAGTCCCGCGCGCAGCGTCTCCAGCCCGACCGGGCCGGACAGGCGGCGTTGCCCGATCCCCGTCTCTTGGATATCCGTACCATCGGCGGGCAGCAGGGCCGTCACGGACAGATCCCCTCCGGCCTGTGCGGCCAGCTGATCCAGCCGCCCGGACAGATCGCCCTGGCCGGGCAGCAGCACGCCGATGCGCGTTGGCCGGGTTTGGGTGCGTGGACGGTGCAGGCGGTCCAGCAGGCCGGGCAGCGGTTCCAGCAGCGCCTCCAGACAGAGCGCCCGGTTGAAAATGGCCTGGGCGTCTGCCGCCATGGCACGGGCCTCGGCGGGATGGGCGCGGATCCAGGCCACCTGATTCAGGATGCGGTCGGCTGTCTCCTCCTCGCCCCCCTCGACATCGACATAAAGGACGCTGTCGCCGAACCAGTGCGTAATGAAGGGATGCCGGTCGGCGATGATCACGGCGCCGGCGGCGGCCAGCTCGAACACCCGCATATTGGGCACGCCCTCGGCCCGGTGCTGCGGCAGATGCAGGCACAGTCCCATGCCCCAGTGATGGGCGGCATCGATCACCGATCTGCCGTCGAAGGGCAGCGGCCCCTGCCAGGCCTCGGCCAGATGCGACCAGCGTTCCGCCGTGCCGTGCAGGGCCAGCACCCCGGCCTCCGACAGGCGGCGCAGCAGCGTGGGATAACGCCGCCCGTCCCAGTTGGACCCGACATAGAACATCCGGCTCTCCGGTCCCAGAGTGGGGGTCAGACTGGAACGTGGGGAACTGACATGGAAAGGCAGGGTCGGCGGGTCGCGTCCCACACCGGCCATCAGCCCTGCCAGATGCGCTTCCAGCTGCGGGCCGGAGACCAGATAGGCGTCATAGGTCAACTCGAACGCTTCGCCATAACGGCGGGCCGTTTCGCTGGCTCCTTTCAGCAGGGAGGGTGGGTTCCAGTAGCAGGCCAGCCAGGGATGGGCCGTCAGCTTGGCCGTGACCTGCGGGTGCAGGCACAGCACGCCATCGGGGTTCATCGCCTCCACCTGATCGGACCGGCTGAGGATCTCCGCCTCCCAGCCCAGGCCCGCGATGGCCCGCGCCATGCGCAGGGCCAGCTCCCGCTCGGCGATGGGATGGGTGGGGTCGATCGGGTTCAGCAGGGCCAGGCGTGGCCCCCTCCGGGAAAGGCTCATGGCTCAGCTATAGCTGTTAGTGGCGAATTCCGGTCGGTCGTCACGCACGAAGAACAGGTCCACCTGCCACAGGGCCCGGTCACGCTCACGCCACAGCGGTTCCGACATGTCGATGACGCGGAAACCGCGCGCGGCCATGTAGGCGCAGATCTCATGGAACAGCATGGCCTCGGGATGGATATGGAAGATGTAGGTCTCGATCACCACCAGACTGGCCTGGGCCAGGATGCTTGCCGCCCCTTCCAGGATGGGCCGTTCGAACCCGTGCGTATCCAGCTTGATCAGATAGGGGCCCGGCAGGCCAAGGCGCGCCACCTCCCCGGCCAGCGACACCTGCGGCACCGACCAGTGCCCCTGCCCGGGTGCCGTGCTGGCGGCCCCGCCATAGGGTGCGTCGGGATCGTTGTAGAACCAGACTTCACCCTCCGTGGCACCGGCTGCCGCGATGACATGGCTGAAGGCGGGTTCGGCCGCGCACAGGGCCTCCAGTTTCTCCCGCCAATGGCCGAAGGCTTCTACCAGATGGTAACGGGCCTGGGGCCAGCAGGGCCTTGCCTTGATCGACCAGGTTCCATCCGAGGCGCCGACATCCAGGACGCTGGCCACCTCCACCCCGCGCGCCTGGATGCGGGCCAATGCCGAGGGGGGTTCCAGCCTGTCATCGCGCAGAAGCCAGCGCAGCCGGTTCAGGGCGGCATGGGCGTCGGGATCGATGGAGACGGCCCGGCTCATCGACTGGATGGCGCCCCGCCGGTCACCCTGCCGGTTCAGGCACCGGCCCAGCTCGACATGGGCTTCCGGATCGTCGGGTGCCGCTTCTACGGCGCGGGCGAACCATATTTCTGCCCCAGCCTCGTCGCCCGCCGCCACAGCGGCCCGTCCCTCGGCCAGCAGGGCCGCGACATCCCCCTTGCTCATTCCTGTTCCCCCTGCCCGCCGGCTTCCGCCACGGGCCATCCATTCAAACCGGCCTTTGATGCCCGGTGCCAGGCATCCGGGCCTCCTCTATCCCGATCGACCGCTCTCGGCCCCGATCAGGGCCAGCAGCGCCGCGCCCGCCGCCTGACGGACCTGATCATAGCGTCGGGCCGCGGCCTGGACAGCCGCTTGCGGCGTGCTGTCCGGCAGGCCCGGCAGCCGCGCGCTCAGCAGGGCTGCCAGCCCGTCTGCATCCCCGGGCGCAAAGAACATGCCGTCCTTGCCCATCTGCTCCACATGTACCGGCAACTGGCTGGCGGCCAGCGGCACCCCCAGGGCAAGCGCATCCTCCACCAGGGTGCTCCACCCCTCAAAGCGGGATGGTTGAATAACACAGGTCGCCATTTGCAGACAGGCCAGCACATCGGCATGCGGGATGCTGCCCAGATGCCGGATGCCGGTGAGGCCCAACGTCGCCACCATGGCGAAAAGCGTGTCGTAATAGTCCGGGCTGCGGTGATCCTCCTTGCTGCCTGTGCAGATCAGCTGGATCACCTCCCCCTGTTCGCGCAATCGGGCCAGGGCGCGAAAAGCCGTCCCATGGTCCTTGTGGGCCCAGAACTGGTTGGGGATGAACAAGAACCGGTCGGGCAATCCATAGCGCGCCCGGACCTCGCGCAGCCGGTCATTCCCCTGGGGCCGGGCCAGACTGCGGAAGTGCCAGACATGCGGCCGGGCGGCATGGTCGGGGAAGAAACTTTTCAGATCGGCCAGGGCCGACCGGCTGCTCAGGATCAGGGGGCAGGGCCGGGCCAGCAGTTCCCTGACGCGTGCTTCCCGCTGCGCCCACTCATCCGGGGTGAAAAATTCCGGCAGGTGGCGGTGCTGAAAATCAGGCACCCACAGCCAGTGTTTGGGGTTGACCGGATAAGGGTCCCCCGGAACGATGGGATAGAGGGCATCGGCCTGTTCGGCCAGGCTGCGCCGCCGCTGACTGGGTTCCAGGGCGGCAAGCCGGGCTTCCATGTCCGCCTCCCGCACCCTCAGGACCGCACCGTCAGTGCCCAGGACGCAGGTCACCGCCGGCCGGTTCAGGGCTTCCTGCAGGCCGCTGCCGGGTAGATCATTGAACACCAGGATGTCGGGCCTGGTCGCCTCCGGCTGACAGTCCAGCAGCTCAATCACGGCCCGCAGATAATTGAGGCCGCCTGCCCATCCGGCAGACCGGTCCTGAATATGCAGCAATATCCGCAGGCGGCCTTCGCTCATCCTGTGGTCTCCAATCCGCCTGCCATGTCTTTGCGCAACCAGTTTCCATAGGTGCTGAGGCCCGTCGCCAGATCGGTCGCGGGCTGCCAGTCCATATCCCCCAGCCCGGCACAGAGATGGTGTGGGTCATGGACCCGGACCTGGCCTGTGAAGCGGACCGGCACGTGTGTACCCAGGGCCTGCTGAAAAAGGCTGATAGCGTCGGCCACGCGTGTGGCCTGACCACTGCCGCCATTGACGATCTGTAGCCCCGATGCAGCTTGTCCATGCAGATGGCAGATCAGGTCCACAGCATCGCCGATCGACAGGAAGTCGCGCGTCTCCTCCCCCGTTCCACCCAGCTCCAGCAGGCTTGTACCGGCACGCAGCCGGTTACCCAGTTCCCAGAACAGTTGCTTGCGCAGGCCCGGTCCATACAGGGAGAAGAAGCGGATGATGGTGACATGCAGGCCATAGCGTTGCGCACCCTGCCTGCAGACCGTTTCAGCCATCAGCTTGTGCCAGCCATACTGGCTGATGGGCATAGGCGGGGTGGCGCTGCCGATGGGGCCGACCGGCTGCTGTCCATAGATGGCGGCGCTGGATGGATAGATCAGGTGGGTGCCGTCACACCCTGCCAGCCCCAGCCCATGCACCAGGGCGCCCGTGGTCTGCACGGTCCGGCCGAAATCCAGTCCCGGCTGGGCGTCAGCCTGTCCGACATGGCTGCCACCAGCGGCATGAACGACCAAGTCCGGCGGGCCATAGTCACCCACCGCCTGCATCACAATGTCCTGATCGATGGTTTCCGATAAAGGTTGGATACCGTCGCAGAGCGGCCGGTCGTGGATATGGTGGCCGAAGGCAAGGATCCGCCAGCCATCGCGTGCCAGCCGTGCTGCGACCGCCGTCCCGATGAAGCCCCCGGCACCGGTTACCCAGGCCAGGCGGTCCTGTCTGCCTTCGATCGGCAACTTCCACCCCGGCTTAACCATTCAACTGATGTCATAGATAGAGACACCCTGTCAGACCTGTCACCTGTTTTCAGTCCCGAGCCGTTGCAGGCACTCCCGGCCACCGGGCAGCCCATCCAGGAAGAAGTCAAAGAAGACGCCCCGCTGGTCCAGCGCTTGGCGCAGCAGCGACCGGGCCTTCTCCTCCTCTCCTCCGGCGTCGCGCAGGATGGCGGCGGCCAACGGTGTCATGTAGCTGTGCGTTCCCGCCAGCAGCGGGTCCAGCCCAGCCAATCCCTCGGCCCGTCGCCCCAGGGCAGCCAGGACGAAGGCGGCCACGATACGGCTGATCTCCTGGCCGCCGATCAGGGCATTCGCCTCGGCGGCCAGGGCGGCAGGATCATCTCCCATCCGCAGCCGCGCCAGCAGGCCATAGGCCTGTCCGTTCACATCCGCTCCCAAACTTGGGATCATGGCCGCTGCCTGGTCGGCGGCGCCCCAGGCCAGCCGGATACGGGCCTGGAAAAGACGGATCTGCCCCGGCTGGGGATGGCCCAGGGCGTAGGCTTTGGCGAAGGCGTCGTCGGCCAAGGCATACTCATGGCGCAGAACCAGATACTGCCCCCGTGCAAAGGCCAGGGAGGCATTCTCGATACCCGCTGCTGCCGCACTGTCCAGATGGGTTCCCAAGCCTTCCACATCCCGGTTTCGCAGCAGGTTCAGGCAAAGGCCGGCATGCGCTTTCTCATTATCCGGTTCAGCGGCCAGGACTGCCCGGTAGGCAGTCTGCGCCGGGGACAGGCGACCGGCCTGTGTCAGGATTTCTGCCAGCCGCAGCAGATTGGAGGCTAATACCCAGCTGGTCACCTGCGCATAGCTGGGGGCCAGCAACTGTCCAAGCATGGACTGAGCCTCGTCAGCGCTCTGGACTTCTTCACAACGTTCGACATCGGCCCGCAGCGTGAATCCCGGATCGATGGCTTCTCCCTCAGTCAGCAAGGCGTTGGCCTGATCCTCCTGCCCCGTCTCGCGCGCCAGAATGATCAGCGCGGTCCGGGCGCGGGCATGCTGGGGTTCCTGGGCCAAGGCTTGGCGCAGATGCTGGGAAGCCGCTTGCGGACTATTCATCCGGAGAAGGGCCCGCCCCATATGATAGTGATAATGGGCATGCGTCGTCGTCCGGATCGCCTGACGCCATTGCTGGATATGGGCGGGATCGATAGGGGTCGGATCGATTGACGGCATCATCACACTTTTCCTGCTGTCCGGTGCGGCACCAGACTACCCTTCCCGATCATCGGTGGGCAAGCAACAGGCCGGGAAGGAGATGACACGCCTCATTGAGCCTTGAAATCAGCGGGATCGAGATAGCAAAGTCCAAAATTCGCACATCGTTGGGCCAGCGTAGAAGGCGGACGGGTTTCCCACAGATAGCGGAAGTCCGGTAGCTCTGTCGCCAAACGCAGGAAATACCCCATGTAATCGGCCACAGCCGGCCCCTGCTTCATGATCTTGAACGAAAACAGGTACTTCCGGATTTCCTTATTCTCGCGGGTCCCCGAACGGTGCGGTCCCCAGTCATCTGGCCAGGATCCGCGATGGTCGCAGCGTACATCAAAGATGATCACATCGCAGGGGCTGCTCTGCAGGGTCCTGACCAGGGCAGGATCATAGGCGAGTTCGCCAAGCGCTACCTGTCCCCCATCACCGGCTTCGTAGGAATAGCGGTCCCTGACCCGGTGTGAGCCTGGGATGATGTCGAGTCCGCCCCCCTGTTCCCGACTGCTTTCCTGCTGATAGACGATGACTGTGTAAAGGCCGAGATCCTCTGTCTTCCAATGGAAGTCATAGCCGCGCTTTTCCAGGCCATGGACATCCTTGTGCCAAGTCGAATAGCGATCCTGGCACAAGGCGTTGACCGGTAGGATATAGCCGCCATCGCCAACGATACGCTGAATGGCCGTCAGCATCCTGTCGTTCATCAGCACCCGACTGATGTCATCAAACCGCGCCAAGGCATTGTTGCGGACATGCGTGCTGTCACCCAGCGACGGGTCCAGACTGTCAGGTCGGGCGAAGATTGCTTCGGCCATCTGTCGGATATCGCCGGCAGCGTCTGCCGCATATATGTCCTTTAGTACCGTAAAGCCGCGCAGGGTCAGCTCATGGCGTCGCGCCGCGTCACCCTCCTCCCGGGGCAGGAAGCGCATCAAGGCGCTTCGCTCGGGGATACCGTAGGGGTGATGCCACCCCTCCATCCTCTCCATCTCATAGCCGGCTGCGGACCCGCAGGCCGCCAGCACTGCCGGCTCCTGGAACCAGTTATGGGGGTTCACCTGTAAGACCCCCTCGCCTGCTTCTGCCAAGGTTGCCGACGCGTAGATGGCCCCCCCCGGCTTCAGATGTACGCGCAATCTGCCAAGAATATCCTCGATCACCTCGGGCGGGAGGTGAGTAAAGACGGACTGCGCCCAGATGATATCAAAGCGCTTGTCGCCAAGCGCGCTCAGGTCGCCGTCCGGAATGACATGCAGGACCGGTTGCTTGGCTTCCAGGCCATGGGCCTCCAGGATCCGACGCCCCTCATCAATGGATACGGCGGAGATGTCGACGCCCGTATAGCGTCCTGCATCCAGATAGTCCGCGATGTACTTGCCTGCCGACGCCGTACCACAGCCATAATCCAGGAAATCTGCCGTAGGTGGCATCAGCAGCTGGTCCCGCAGCCAATCCAGCTGAAAGACCCGGTTCAGACGTTCAAACGTATTGGCCGAATGGGAAATGATCCGATCCTGGCGTTCGGCGTAGTAACGCACATATTCGGAAACAGGATCGCGCTGCAGATACTTGTCGAACAGCTGACGTTCAGGGTCGGTGAGGTCCTGGCTGGCAAACAGGCGCTGAACCTTGAAACCCCGATACGTCATCTCACCCCGCTCCTGCCTGCTGCCCTGCATCTCGGACGTTTCGGCCGACAAGCCTATCGCCTCGCTCAGGCTCATGCCACCCTTTCCGGTCGGCATATATGGTGCCGAGGCTGTAGCCATGGATAGCGGGCCGGAATTATGGCATGACGGCGATGTGTCATTGGCAGTGCCGGATCAAGATTGAGTCCGGGCAGGAGTGAAGATGCCTGTCGATCATTTCCACGCCTTCGCCGGTGGCGGTGCCCGGCGTTACGCCGACCTGATCGGGGGGGAGGCGGATGATCGTCCACCCCACCATTTTGATACCGGAGCCACGCTGGATCCATCCGTTCTGCTGGGCCCGTCGGCCTGCTGTGCCAATGCACTGGGCGGGCGGGAGCGGGTCCTTGTGGGGGCTGGAACCGTGCTGCGCGGTGTCCTGCGGATTGATGCCTTCGGCGATGGTCATATCCGCATCGGTGACGGGTGCTATGTCGGTGACGATACGATCATCAGTGCGGCTGCCCGGGTGGATATCGCGGATCATGTGCTGATCGCCCATGGCGTGCAGATATTTGACAATAACACACACCCCCTCACGGCAGCCGCACGGCGCAGGCATTTCGAGGCGATCCTGGCGGGCCGCACAGCGACCCCCGCCATCGACAGCGCCGCTGTCCATATCGGGACGGGTGCCTGGATCGGGATGAACAGCCTGATCATGAAAGGGGTGCGGATTGGTGCCGGTGCGGTTGTGGCTGCCGGCTCCGTTGTCGTGTCCGACATACCCGCTGGCTGGCTGGCGGGGGGAAATCCCGCCCGGCCCTTGAAGCCGGTGGAAGCCGATGCCGCCTGTTTGCCCGTGGTCGGCCCCGACCTGTCGGTACGCTGGCCGGACTATGGCGCGACAAAGGCGGTCACGTCCGGTAACTGTCAGTCCCTGGCAGCTGGAGGGGGGGCCTGGTATCCACCTGTGATGGCTGCCGCCCCCACGGCCCAGCAGCGGCTTTACAGCCATGATTACCTGACCGACGCCACCCGCCTGCTGGAGCGGCTGGAACATGACGCCTACACTCAATATTTGCGGCACTTTTATGCTGAGGGACGGGCGCGTTTCGGAGCTGACTGGCGCTATGCCGACATTGTCACCGTCCTTTTGTGCCTCTCCGACCTGATCCGTCCCCGCGATTACCTTGAGATCGGTGTCCGTCGTGGCCGCAGTGCCTGTGCCGTGGCCAGCCGTGCCCCGGAATGCCGCATGGACCTGTTTGACATGTGGGTCAACAATTATGCTGGCATGAGCAATCCGGGCCCCGAGCTGGTGGCGGCAGAGCTGGCCAAGGTTGGGCACAAGCTGGGCCTGGCACGGTTCATTGATGGGGATTCACACCAGACCCTGCCGGCCCATTTTGCGTCACATCCCGACGCCGCCTATGATCTGATCACGGTTGATGGCGATCACAGTCTGGATGGTGCCGCGCAGGACCTGTTCGACGTGCTGCCACGCCTGCGGATCGGTGGTGCCGTGGTCTTCGACGATATCGCCCATCCAGCCCATCCGGAGCTCTGGATGCTGTGGCAGCGGATGGTCGTCGAAGATCCGCGTTTCTCCAGTTTCAGCTATCGTGAGGCCGGCTATGGTGTCGGCTTTGCGATCCGTCTGGCCTGACGGTCCTGGCCATGTTCAGCGAGTCCGCCGCCTTGGCCCAGGTCCGCGCCCGGTTGATGGCCTTGGTGCAGGAAGGCTTCCCCCCAGCACCGGGGGTGCCGCGCATTCTGGTGCCTGTCATTCCCTGGTACGAAACCTGTGTGCCGCATTTCAGCATTCTGGCCGCTTTGCTGCTGGCCCGGCGCGGGCAGGTGCAGCCGGTCTTTATCGTGCAGGACCTGCCCTGGCCGGCCGACGCTGGCTACCGGCTGGCAGAACTGGCGGCGTTGGCCCCGCTGCTGGAAGCCCTGGCCAGCCATTGGCCCGTCCATCGTCTGTCCGACCAGCAGCCGGGGGCGGTGATCGACACAGCCATCCTGGAGGCCGCCGTGAAGTGGGATGTGCGGCACTGGCTGGGTCGAGGGGCAATCACGCCGGAAGGGGTTGATGGGCAGTCACAGCGATGTCGGACAGCCGGGGAGGCCATCATGAGGCGGCTTTCGCCCCTGCTGTCTCTGCCCGGCGTTGACCGCATCCTGGTGCCCGGTGGCGTGGTCAATGGCAGCCTGATCTATCGCCGTATGGCGGTCGCCGCAGGCCTGCGTACCTTCTGCTATGACGCGGGACCGGGTCTGATCGTGACCGGAACGGAAGGACCAGGCGGCCATCACAGCGACCTTGTTCCCTTGTTCGAGCGCGTTGTCGAGGACTGGCCACAGGCTCATGACGGTATGGTGTCAGAGGCGCAAGCCCTGCTGGCCGACCGTGAACGTGGCCAGGACCGGATCATCCGTATCCCTTTTCAGGCAGACCGTGACACCCTGGCGGGGGATATTGTCTTCTTCCTATCGCGTGAGCATGATTCGAACTGGCTGGATCGCGACTGTCTATTCGACACCCAGAGTGAATGGCTATGTTGGACAATCCCGCGCCTGCTGGCGGCCCGACCGGATATGCGGATTACGGTGCGCGGCCATCCGCGCGGCCGGCTTTATCCTTGCCGCCTCAGTGACCGGGCGCTGACGGACCTCACAACCTTGCTGCCGGCGGACAGCCGGGTCCGGATCATCGCCAAGGATGAGGATATTTCCTCCTACGACCTGATGCGACGGGCGCGGCTGGTGACGGCCGGTCCTTCCACGACCTGCCTGGAAGCGGCCATGATGGGCCGGCCCGTCATCTCTACCCATATCTCCAGCTTCACGCGGGCGGCTGGCATCGCCGTGCGTCCGGTCGATCGTGATACGTATTTGGCGATGTTGAGCCGGCCAGAAGCGCCCCCGCCCGTCGATCCGCATCGGGCCGCCCTGATGTACTGGCTGCTGGAACGCACCAGCCGTCTGCTGACCCGCTGCAATCCGATCCCTGATGATCTGGCAGCCTGGACAGATCGCCCGATCCCGGAATGGCTGTCGGATCCCGCCGCCCTTTACCTGATCACCATGCTGGAAACAGGCCGTTCCATTCAGGAACAGCGGGCGATTGATGCGCTGCCCCTACTCATGGCTGGCTCCGGGCCAGGGCCTGCGTGAACTTGGCCCACTCAGCGGCGGGCACTGCCTGGCCCTGCGTATGTCGCTGACACAGCAGCAGCAGTGATCGCAAGGCCAGCTGGGCGATGATCCGGCGCAGATAGGCTTGGTCTGGTGTATTCCCATAGGCCTTGGCGAAGCTGTCCCACAGATGGCCGGCGGTATCCGGTGGACCGGTATCAATAAACCGGTCCATCACCATGGCCAGATCGCAAGCCGGTGACAGGTGACTGAGGGTTGCCGTCTCGAAATCGACAAACCAGGGTAGCCCGTCTTCCAAGCTGAAGCAGACGTTGCTGTAATTCAGGTCGCCGTGCAGGGGGTGGGTATCCCCGCCCGTCAGCAGGCGGCTGTCAAACCGCAGCTCCCGATGGCATAGCCAGTCTGTGACCGCTGCCGGTACCCCGGTCGGTGTATTCCTGCGGTATCTGGTTGCCATGTCCTGCAGGGCCGCATATCGGGCGTCCGTTCGCCCGGCGATCACGGAACGCAACGGGCTGACCGTCAGGGCGGCATGCAGTCGGGCCAGGGCAGTGCCCAGCCGTTCCAGGTCTGTGGTATCGGCATGCGCATAGCGGTGCGGGCGGTAAGGGCTGGCGAACCAGCCCCCTCCGGTCGGGTCTGGTCTGGGAAAGCCAGGGACCGGCGGGCAGACGGGCAGGCCCTGCGCCGCCAGTCCGTCGCTCAACGCCTGCGCCAGATGGTGGCGATCCAATGCCTCTGCGGGGACAAAGCGGATGAAAAGCGCTTCGCAGCCACCGCCCACCACATGCTTGCCAGGCAGTGTCCGCCCCTCGCCCCAAAGCTGGAAGACGGGAGTGTCCGCCGACAGGGCCAGGATGATGCGCAGCCTGTCGGCCTCCTCTGCCCCGGCCGGGATCAGGCGGGGGGCGGTCGGACGCAGGGCGGCGAATGCCGCTTCTGCCGGCAGGTCAGGCAGACAGGTCATGCCACCCCACCGGTTGCCCAGCCACGACGCCACGGACCAGGCATCGGCCGGCGGCCTCCTCCCATTGTTCCACCCGGATGCCGCGGGCGGGAAAGGCAAAACGGACCGTCTCCAGCGAAAGAGGTTCGCCCGGTGCAAGATCGCGGGCGGCGACCAGCCCCATGCGGGACAGTTTGCGCGGGCGGTTTCGGTCCAACGGTCGGAATTCGCGGCCCAGGGCGGTATGGATGGTGGCGCAGGCTTTCTGGACGCGAGCGACCTGGCCGATGGGCAAGGCATGGGCCACGTCCTGTTCCCCGTCCAGACCATCCGGGCAGACGCCCTTTTCCAGCAGGCTGGCCCCCAGGGCGGTAGCAGCGTACAGCATCTCCTCCCCATGATGATGGTCCGACAGACCGAACGGCAGGCCCAGACTGCGGCCAAGAGATACCATGAAGCGCAGGTCATGGCGTTCCGGCCCGGCCGGCGGCGGATAGGGACTGTGTTCCACCAGCAGCCGGTCTGCACCACCGGCGCGTGCCCAGCTGACGGCGCGGTCGATCTCCTCTAGGCTGCTGTCGCCGGTATCGATCAGCAGGGGCCGGCCGGTAGCGGCCATAGCGGTAATCAGCGGCTGATGGACGATGTTGGACGTGGCGACCTTCAGCCCATCGACATCCAGATCCAGCGCGAAACGCAGGCCTGTCAGATCGTAGATCGACAGAACGATCCCCATGCCACGGTCGCGGGCACGTCCAAAGATGCGTTCGTAGGTGGGCAACGGCACGACCTTGCGTTCAATCAACCGACGATACGGTTCCTCGCGCATCACCCCCTGTCGGTCGGGGTAGCGGATCGCCGTACCGTCATCCAGGCAGATATCAGGATCGTGCAGTACCTCTCCCTTGATTACCTTCACCCCGGCTTCCGCCAGCCGATCCACCATCTCCAGGGCCAGCCCTTCATCCTGGTTGAAGAAGGTACCGATGTCCGGCAGGAACAGCGGGGCGCCGCCCGGGGTAACCGTATGGGAACCCAGGTTGAAGGGTGTGAAAGACATCAGGTTTCCTCCTGGCGGCGGGTGCAAAGCCATTCGGCAAGGGCCAGATCACCGGCATCGTCGATATCGACGGAACGGGCGCGCGGCATGGTGATCCAGCAGGGGGGGGTGCTGTGGAAATCCGCCCCGGCCAGCAGCCGCTCGACCCGTATGACATAGACGGCACCATTGGGCAAAAAGACACGTCCCGGGTCGTTCGCCAATAAGGGCGATAGCCGCTCTCCTTCTGCCTGCTGCAACCAGTGGGCTGGCTTCTCGGGCACGCAGACACTGATGCAGGCATCGGCCCCTGTCCGCCGGCACTGGTCGATGGCAGCATTGATATCGGCGGCTGTGCGGAAGGGACTGGTCGGCTGCAGCAGTACCGCGAAGTCAAACGGTTCGGCCAGATCGTGCAGGACCTGACGCATGACCTCAACATTGCGCACCGCATCGCCGGCCAGGGCGGCGGGGCGGGACAGGGCCAGCAGGCGCGGCCGGTCGACGGCGCGCGCCAGAACGGTCGGGTCATCGCTGCTGAGCACCAGCCTGTCCAGGTCGCTGGCTTCTGCCGCGTCCAGTGTCCAGTCGATCAGCGGTCGCCCCCCCAACGGGCGCAGGTTCTTGCCTGGCAGACGCCGCGAACCGGCACGGGCCGGGATAATGCCAAGCGTCCGGTTCATCCCGCCCCGTCCCCGTGGTCCTGGCGGGCGCGGTTCAGATCGTCGATGCGACCGATATCGATCCAGTAATCCTGCAACGGATAGGCATGAACCGGCAGCCCGCGCGCCATGGCCAGCGACAGCAGGTCGGTCATGTCCATGCGGGGATTGGCCGGCTCTCGGGTCTGGCACTCACGCAACAGTTCCACCATGCGCCAGTCCAGGCAGTAGATGCCGGCATTGACCGGCACCTCGATGGTTGGCTTTTCGCGCAGCGCCGCGATGCGGCTGCCCGCCAGGTCCAGCACGCCATAAGGAATATCGACCATGTGCGGCTTGGCGCAGACCGTGGCGGCGCCCCCCTGATCACGATGGAAGTCCAACAGGTGGGGGAAGTGCAGACGCGTTACGACATCGCCATTGATGACGATGATCGGCTTGGTCTCTGTTGCTGTCAGCAGGCCCAGGGCGCCAGCCGTACCCAGAGGGCCTTGTTCTTGCAGATACTGGATGGAGACATCCCATTCCCGTCCATCGCCGAAATGGCTGATGATCTGCTCGGCCTTGTAGTTCACGGCAAAGCAGAAGCGGTGGAAGCCCTGCCCTGCGAACTGCGTCAGAATATGCTCCAGCAGGGGCTTTGACCCCAGGGGAAGCATTGGTTTCGGCACGTCCTCCGTCAGGGGGCGGAGCCTTGTGCCCAGGCCGCCGGCCATCACGAAGACCAGATTGTCGTGGCGTGGCATGGCGCGCAGCAACTGCCGTTCTGAAACGACATCAACGACACATCCGTGATCATCGACGATGGGCAGCTGCGCGCGTCGGGTGCGGCGCATCCGGGCCAGCCAGCGCCCCGGCCCCTCGCTGCGCAGCGCCAGTTCCGGCACGGCATTCATATGGGCTGTGACCGAGGCGTCCAGCCCCGCCCCAGCCAGAAGGGCGCGACGGATATCTCCATCCGTCAGGGTTCCCATTGGTCGCCGCTCCCCATCCACGACCACGGCGATTTTCGACAGGCTCTGCTCGATGGCGCGCAGGGCATCGCGCAGACTGCCGCTGCTGTCGATTAGTTCCACAGGAGGGCGGGGCTGACTGCGCCGATCCGCCATCAGCGCCTCCGTATGATGAATTGCAGCCGCGCGGATGGCCCCGTGGGCATGAGTGCGCTTGGGTCACGCAATACAGGCTCGAACAGGTCGGCGAAGATTTCGACCCATTCCCGCTTGATGTCGGGGCGCCGCTCCGCTGCGATGGCATCAGCCATGCGGTTCAGCACCGGAAACAGCGGTCGCAGCCCGACATTCCAGATCTGGGCGATGGCGCTGGGGAAGATATCGCGACACCCCACGATCTCTACCCGTTCATTCCTGCCGAACAACGCTTCCCAGCCGCTTTGCGACAGGATGCCGGGGTTGTTGTTCTGGCGACCGCGGTTCATCACGTCACGCCACGCCTGGGGCATGGCGGGCAGCAACGCATCAAAACTCAAGGCACTGCGCCGGTCGGTCATGACGTCCAGGACAAGCCGTCCGCCAGGTCGGACCTTGTCCACGATATGGTCGAACGCGGTGGCGACGTCGGGCACCCAGTAGAGGCTGTTGCAGTAGGCCAGGTCCAGGCTCTCCGCCGGGATGGCGGCGGGTTGGCGCAGGTCGGCCTCCAGCAGGTGCTGATAGAAACCCAGCGGCCGGGCCTTGGCCAGCAATGCAGGCTTATGGTCCGTGCCCCATTGATATCCCCTGTCCGGACGCTGCCGGATCTGCGGATTGTAATTGTCCGCCTGGTGCGCGAAGACATCGATCCCCTGGCTGACAATCTCCCGGCTGGTGGCAGGATGCACGGCCCCGCCGAACAGGTCGAATTCCGGTGCGAACCGGCCCCCGCACTTGAAGAAGCTGTTGACCCCGTCACCACAAGCGAAATCGGCCGCGTTTTCCCCTGGTGTGGGGCGCAGGTCGGTACCGGCCAGGCAATAGCTGGCCAGTGCCAGTCCATTTTCCGGCCGCAGCCACCACAGGCTGAGCGCACTTTCCAGGGTCTCCCGCAGGTCATGCCCGACCGGCACCATGTCAACGCCCATCACCCTTTCCCCTTCTCTAACCCTGGCCGCAATGGACGGGCTGGAATGCCAGCCACGATGCTGCCCGCGGCCACATCTGCCGTCACCACGGAACCGGCCCCGATCACAGCTTCTGCCCCTACCCGCAGGCCAGGCAGAATAGCAGCCCCGATGCCGATCAGGACACCGTCGGAACATTCAACCCCACCTGCCAGCCGCGCGCCGGGGGCCACATGCACGCCCTCGCCCAGCCGGCAATGATGATCCACGCTACTTGCGGTGTTCAGGATACATGATCCACCCACCAGCGCCTCAACCCCGATGATCGCCCCAGCACAGGCCAGTGTACCGGGGCCCAGCCTAGCGGAGGGGGAGAGGATGGCGGAGGGGTGCAGGACACGGGCCAGCAGGCCGCCCCGCTCCGCGATCAGGGCAGCCAGACGCCGTCGGGCAATGCCATCCCCCAGGGCTGGCAAAAACCAATGGCTGCTGAGGAACCCTACCGATCCTAGCAGATCATCCGATCCCAGCCAGGGTGCCCCGCAAAGGGATGAAGCGGGGTCGGGTGCGAGGAACCCAGCCACCGTCATGCCAGACAGGCGGGCAGCCTCTACTGCCACAGCGGCATGCCCCCCCCCACCCAGCACGACCAGGGGCCGAACAGGGTCAATCATGACGCATGTCCAAGGGGACGGTGATCTGTTCGTCGGGTGCGAAATCGCGGTCGGCGATGCTACCGGCCAGGTCCAGAAGCCGCATCGGGGGCAGTCCGTCCCCCGGACGCTTCACAGTGATGTTGCTGTCGTCAAGCCGGTCCCCGGCACGGATATTTCGGGTGGCCACCAAACTGCCACGGATGGCAGCGATATTGCCGACCTCTGAAGGACGCGGCGCCTTGACCCCATCGCCCAATGCACTTTCCACGATACGCGCTTCTTCCACCAGCCGTGCCAGACCCGCGACATCCAGAGACGCACGGTGGTCCGGGCCGGGCAAAGATTGGTCCAGGGTGAAATGCTTCTCCAACACCACGGCCCCAAGGGCCACAGCCGCTACCGCAACACAGGTTCCTTCCGTATGGTCAGACAGACCAACGGGCAGGGTGAAGCGGTTACGCAGAGTGGCCAGGGCGCGCAGGTTGCTGTCCTGCGGCGGGGCCGGGTAATCGCTGACACAGTGCAGCAGGGTGATACGCTGCGCCAGCAGGGCGGCCCCTTCCGGCGAGTTGGCCGCCGCAGCGGCGTCGGCGGCCCGGGGCAGACCTGGCAGGCCCAGCAGCCCATGGGCCAGCACGCCCAGGGCCATCGCGACCTCGTCCAGCGTGGCCATACCTGTTGAAAGAATGACCGGCAGGCCCGTGCGGGCCGCGCGCAGCAGCAGCAACGGGTTGACCAACTCACCCGACGGGATCTTCACGCGGCGAATACCCGTCTCGGACACCAGGAAATCCAGGCTGTCTGGATCGAAGGCGGTAGACATGAACTCAATGCCGATGGACTGGCAATGGCGGGCCAGGTGGCGGAATACCGCATCGGGCAGTTCCAGCGCGCGCAACATGTCCTGCTGTGATTGCTGACCGCCCGTCGCCGTCTCCTGATAGGCGCAGGTGGCAGCACGACGGGTGGTCAGCCGGTCGGTGCGAAAGGTCTGGTACTTGACAGCATCGGCCCCGCAGGTGCGGGCCGCCTCAGCCAGTTCCAGGGCACGGGCGGGGCTGCCATCATGGTTCACCCCAGCCTCGGCGATGATGAAGCAGGGTGTCGTCATGCTTCGATCCGCTTCACGATCATGAAGGCCTCCGCCGCCATCAAGCCTGCCTCGCTGCCCCGCAGCAGGGCCAGGGCGCGCACCGCCTCCATGCTGCGGGGAAAGGGGGGTGGTTTTATTTCGGAATCGAAAATAGCAAAGGCTGCTAACTTTTCTTCCAGATACGATATGATGTTGACATACAGGTTCGGACGAAACCCGATCGTGGTAGGATCAATCCCGAAATTGGTCTCTGACAAGGTTTCATAAAGGCGAATTTCCTGTACCGACGGGTAGCGGAACCATTTCGTGGCCCCCGATGCGGCGCGGAACACAGCCGCATGGTCGGAATGGACGTCACCGGGGAACGGCAGATAGACAAGCGCAGGCGCCACATGCTGCACCACGGACCCGATGGCAGCCACCAGATCCCCCAGGGGCAGCCGGTCCAGCCCGGCTGGCGGCAGGCCAAGCCGGTGGGTAGCAGCAAAGCCCAGCCTTGCCGCCAGGGCTTGCACTTCCACGTCGCGCTGTTCGGCGGTGATCCCGCCCATGGGCTGTGCAGCCTGAATATCGGTGACCAGAAGCCAATGGACCACGTCGCCATGCGCCCGATGGCGCAGAATGGACCCGCCACAGCCCAGGGTTTCGTCATCGGCGTGCGGGGCGATTACCAGGACCGTCTGGTTCATTGCAGATAGGCTCCCGCTTGTGGCAGGGGTGATATCCCATGCCCGACAATCCAGATGCTGCCACCCCAGCACTTGACCAGCAACCGCCCTGCCTCAACCGCCAGAATCAGACCAGGCTCCAGATGGGCGGGTGCTCCTGGCCCTGGCTCTACCCGGGTTACCGGCATGTCTTGCCCCTGATAGAGGCAGGTGGCCCCCGGATAGGGCGGAGCCAGTGCCCTGACCAGGGCCGATATGGCCTCACCTGTCATACGCCAGTCGATCCGTCCGTCGGTGGCATTGCGCCGACGCCAGCTGTTGCCCATGCCGGGCGGTTGCGGCTGCGGTGTCAGCTTACCCAAGGCATAGGCGGGCAGGAAACGGCTGATCTGCGCGGCAGCGGTCTCCGCGACGCGGGCATAGAGGTCTGCGGCTTCGTCGGTCGGTCTGATGGGAACGGCGACCTGATCCAGGATCGGGCCTGTGTCGGCCCCGGCATCCATCAGGAAAAAGGTCGACGCCGTCTCTTCCAGGCCTAGCGCCATGGCCCAGATCAGGGGGTGGCGTCCCCGGTTGCGGGGTAAGGCCGCAGGATGGAACCCGATGATGCCGCGCGGGACAACAGCGATAGTGGCCGGCGACAGCAATCGTGACCAGCCACAACACAGGCCCAGCTCGATCCGCTCCTGCTCCAGAAAGTCGCGGATGCGAGGACGCGGGGCAGTCTGTCTCTCCTCCCCCAACACCAGACACCTCGCCCCCAGTGCTGCTGCCTGGTCGGCAAGGCAGGCGAAGTCAGCATTCGCAGCCGAGCTCGTGCGGGTGATGACGGCAGCGACCTCCACCTCTGGCACGGCGGCGGCGGCGGCCAGCAAACGGCGCGACATGTCCACACAGCCGATGAAGGCTGTCCGCACCTTCATGCCGCCCCCCCGTCATGGAAGCGTTTGCGCAGGATGCCGTCCAGCGGCTCATGAACCAGCCGCTCGGCGATGCGGCGGGCTGCCTGTCCATCGCCATAGGGATTGGTCACTGCACGGGCCATAGCCCGGAATTCCGGCTCCTGTGACCGGCGCAACGTCGCCGCAATCGCCTCTTCGTCCGCGGGACACCAGAGAACGGATGGCGCGCGCAGGCGGCCTTTCTGACGGTCGCCGATATCGATGGTGGGCACGCCGAGTGAGGGAGCCTCGATGATGCCGCTGGAGGAATTGCCGACCACGGCGTCGGCCAATCGCATCAAGCCCAGATAACGCCGGACCCCCAGGCTGGGCACCAGCTGGACCCGCCCTGTTCGGCGCACCGCATAGCGACGCAGTGGCTCCAGGATGTCGCGGCCCAATGTATCGGCATTGGGATAGGTCATGACACAGGTGATATCCCCTACCCCATCCAGCGCCGATAGCATCGCCTCTACGGCAGCGGCCGGGCTGGCGGCATCCAGCGTGACGGGGTGATAGGTGACCAGGAACAGGGGGCGGTCAGCGGGTAGCGCCATGCCCAGTTCCCTTTCCAGGGTCGCCCGGTCGGGAACAGGCTGTGACAGGATGTTATCGATCCCCAGGGCACCCACGGTGAAAACCCGCTCGGGGGCCTCTCCCATGCGCAGCAGGCGCTGGCGATAGGGCTCGGTGCTGGTGAAATGCAGATGGGCCATCTTCGACACGGCGTGGCGGATGGCCTCGTCGATCAGGCCTTCCGTCGCCTCACCGCCATGCAGGTGGGCCACGGGGATGCGGTGGACCATGGCCGCCTGGACGGTCGCCAACAGTTCATACCGGTCGCCCAATCCGACCAGCAGGTCGGGGCGGCACCGTGCCAGCGCATCCGACATGCCGATGCAGGTCAGGGCCATGGATTTGCAGATGGCATCGGGACTGTCACCGGCCAGCAGCGCCTCCACCCGTGCCCAGATAGGCCAGCCATCCTCCTCGATCTCTGTCACGGTCCGCCCGAATTCCGGCACCAGATGTGAGCCCGTGACCAGCACCCCGACCTCGATCTGGTCAATCTGGCCCAGGGCGGCCAGCAAGGGGCGCAGCAGGCCGTAATCGGCGCGGGTTCCGGTAACGATGGCCACCCTACGCATGGTTGCTCCTGCGTTGATTGGACATCAGCAGCTCCGTGATGGTCTCGATCACCCGATCCTGATCGGTGGCTGAAAGGCCGACGGAACTGGGTAGGCTCAATGCCTGATCGTAAAGCCGCTCTGCCACCTCACCACCAAGGAACAGGGCACCAGTATGGGCGGGGGACAGATGGATGGGTTGCCAGAGGGGACGGCTCTCGATCCCCTGTTCCTTCAGATGCGCCATCACCTGCCGGGCTGTCAGGCCCGTGATGGCGGGATCGATGGTCAGGGTGAACAGCCACCAGGCGGGGTCCACGCCCTCTGTCGGTCTGATCCAACCGATGCCGGCCCGGCCTGCGAAGGCGCTGGCATAGCGGTCGGCGATGGCGCGCTTGGCGGCCAGATGACCGGTCAGTTGCTCCAACTGTGCAAGCCCCACCGCAGCATGCAGGTTGCTCATCCGGTAGTTATAGCCAACGGCGTCATGGACATATTCGCTGCCCGGCAGCTTGGCCTGTTCGGACAGATGGCGCACCCGGTCGGCCAGCGTCCTGTCGTCGGTTACCACCATGCCGCCGGCACCCGTGGTGATGGTCTTATTGCCGTTGAAGCTGAAACAGCCCAACCGGCCGAAGGTGCCCGCATGTCGGCCCGCTATGCGGACACCCAACGCTTCCGCCGCATCCTCGACGACAACCAGATGATGACGGGCAGCGATGGCCAGCAGCGCGGGCAGATCGGCCCCATGGCCCAGGATATGGACGGGCACGATGCCGGCCACCCGCCGCCCGCTTTGCCGATGTCGGCAGGTGCCTTCCCGCGTATCACACTCTTCCATCAGGAAACGGCTGACACGGTCCATGTCCATCTGCCAGCTGCCGGGATGGCAGTCCACCAGCACGGGATCGGCTCCGGCATGGCGGATGGCGTTGACAGAGGCAATAAATGTCAGACTGGAAACCAGTATCAGGTCACCGGGTTCGACACCGGCGGCCAGCATCGCCAGATGCAGTGCCGCCGTACCCGACGCACAGGCGATGGCATGGCTAGCCCCCACATGCTGGGCGAACGCCCCCTCGAACCGCCGTACAAAGGGCCCGACGGAGGAAACCCAGTTATCATCCACGCAGCTGGTCAGATATTCGCGCTCCCGCCCCCCCAGACAGGGAACGGAAAGCGGGATGAAGGTGGTGTCAGACGACATATCGATCAACATTCACATAGCGGGCGCGGTTGTCTGGATTGCGCAGCCAGTCCGCAAAGCGCGACAGCCCCTCCTGCAGGCCCGCTTCCCCGACCAGGGTCGGCCGCCAGCCCAACAGACTGAGGGCCTTTTCATTGCCACACAGCAGCCGGTCGACCTCGCTGTCGACAGGGCGCAGACGCGCAGTCTCCTGCTTCAGTTCTGCTTCGCGGCCCGTCACGGCCATACACAGGCGGGCCAGATCGCCGATGGAGACCTCATGCCCGCTGCCGATATTGATCACCTGGCCGATAGCGGCAGGGTGGTCATGAACGGCGATCATGCCTGCCACCGTATCGCCAACAAAGGTAAAGTCGCGTCGCGGATCCAGCGCCCCCAGGTGCAGGGTGGGTGCCCCGTCCAGAAGCTGGGTCAGAATGGTAGGAATGACCGCCCGCAGGCTCTGGCGTGGCCCGAAAGTGTTGAAAGGCCGGACCACGGCTACGGGCAGGCCGAAGCTGCGCCAATAGGACAGGGCCATCTGGTCGGCCGCGATCTTGGTGGCGGCATAGGGGGACTGGGCCGAAAGCGGATGTTCTTCCGTCATCGGCACGAACTGCGCGCTGCCATAGGTTTCGCTCGTCGATGTCTGGACGACCCGATCAACCGACAGCCGGCGGGCAGCCTCCAGCACATTCAAGGTGCCTTTCACATTGACATCGACAAAACTCTCCGCCGCCCGATAGCTGAAAGGAATGGCGATCAGGGCTGCCAGATGCAGAACCGATCCGCAACCTCGCATGGCTTCTTCCACGCAATGCCGGTCACGGATATCGCCCAGCACCACATCAAGGCCGGCGCGGACATCCTTTTCAACCGTATCCAGCCAGCCCCAACTGTTGAAGCTGTTGTAGCAGCAGAAGGCCCGCACGGAGCGACCTTGTCGGACCAGCGTCTCGACCAGATGGCTGCCGATGAAGCCATCGGCACCGGTGACGAGAACCGGACGGGTCATGCTCTCCTGCTCCGAACAAGGGTGGGGCGGCGACCAAGAGATGGCGCCCGGACTGGCGAAGCTTACACCCAGGCTTGGCGACGTGAGAACGGGTTAAATCGCAAGTGCCCGGAAACATGCGGGAATTTGAACCGGCACACCTTTTCTTTCCTCCCATTCCAGCGCGTGCCGCACGATCAGATCCAGATCATCCAGGCGCGGGTGCCAGCCCAGCAGGTCGCGCAGCCGGGTGCTGTCGGCCACCAGTTCGATCGGATCGCCGGCGCGGCGCGGCGCCTCAAGCTTCCGCAGGGGCTTCCCTGCGGCACGGTCCACGGCTTCGGCCACCTGGCGCACCGAATAGCCGCGCCCATAGCCGCAATTCAGCACCAAGCTGTCCCCGCCCTTTTCCAGGTGGTCCAAGGCGCAGATATGCGCGTCGGCCAGATCGCTGACATGGATATAGTCGCGGATGCAGGTCCCGTCCGGGGTGGGATAATCACTGCCGAAGATGTTCAGCGCCTCGCGCCGGCCCAATGCCGTCTCGCAGGCCAGCTTGATCAGATGGGTGGCGTTCGGGGTCACCTGCCCGGCCCGCCCGTCCGGATCGGCGCCGGCCACATTGAAATAGCGCAAGGCGATGTAGCGGAAGGCCGGATGTGCCGCTGCCACATCGGCCAGCATCTGCTCCGTCATCAGCTTGGACCAGCCATAGGGGCTGATCGGTGCGGTCGGGGTCTGTTCGGTCACTATCCGGGTGGGCGGATTGCCATAGATGGCGGCTGTGGAGGAGAAGATGAAGTGCCCCACCCCGGCCTTGATACAGGTCTCGATCAGGCTGCGACTGGCGGCGGTGTTGTTCCGGTAATATTTCAGGGGATCGGCCACGGATTCCGGCACGATGATCGAGCCGGCGAAATGCATGACGGTGCCGATATGGTAATCGTGCAGCAGAGAGGCTGTCTGCTCGCCATCAGCGATATCCCCCACGATCAGCGGCACATCGGCAGGCACCAGCTTCCGGTCACCGGTTGACAGATCATCCAGGACCACGGCTGCGCGGCCCGCCGCCCGCAGCGCCAGAACAGCATGGCTGCCGATATAGCCTGCACCACCCGTGACAAGTACCGTATCCATATCCAATCCCTGACTTTCTCCATCGCCACTATGCCCTGTCAGGCGTCGCGCCGGGAAGGATGCCGGCAATTGGCCTCATCCTATCGGATGAAATGATATCAGATAGCTAACTGATATCATTCAGAGCTATCGGCCTGCTATTTCCTGCCATCCGTGAGGCGGCGCACCTGGTTCAGCAACCCTGCCTCTTCCACCATATGCCCCCGGATACCGGCTGCTGCGGCCGCTTCCAGATCGCTGGCGCGATCACCGATCAGGAAGCTGCCTTCCATATCCACCGGCCAGCACCGGGCCAGATCCAGGATCATACCGGGTCCCGGCTTGCGCCAATCATCATGGCGCCGATAGGCGGCGACCGTTCCGTCAGGATGACAGGGGCAATAGCGCCAGTCATCGACATGGGCACCCGCTTGTCTTAGCTGCCCCTGCATCCAGGCGTGCAGCGTCTGGACAGCAGCCTCGTCATAATAGCCACGGGCCACGCCGGCCTGGTTGGTGACGACAAAGACATAGTAGCCGGCTTCATTCAGGTGGCGGATGGCGGCGGCGGCGTCCTGGGTCCAGGTGATCTGATCGGGCCGGTGGGCATAACCGATATCATGGTTGATGACCCCGTCGCGGTCCAGGAAGACCGCCGGACGCCGCAGCCGGGCCGCGATCTCCGTCTGTGCGCGTTCGCGGTCGGCCAGCGCCCCGATATCGGTGAAGCCATCATTCCAGATCTGGCCCGCCAACCGGCCGGCGCGCGCCAGCCGGGGCATCACCCCGCGTTCGATGGCACAGGGCAAGGTCCCGATCTCATCCAGGATGGCGCGGTCCAGCCAGCAGACACCGCCATGGGTCAGGGCTGGTCCCACCCCGCCCTGCCGTTCGGCGAAGCATGTGATGCGACCGTCCTTTTCCTCCACCAGATCCTGGCGACGACCATCCGTCACCGGACGCAGGGCGACGATACCCAGATCACCCTCCCGCCAGATAGCTGGTGTGGCCAGGGCCAGATAATTGACGTCCAGCAGCGCATTCCAGTTCAGCATCAGGAAGCGGTCATCCAGCAGATGGCGCACCTGAAGCAGCATACCCCCTGTGCCGACCGGTTCGGGTTCCACCATGATGGTCAGATCGATGGCCAGGTCCTGCGCCCGCGTGGCTAACGCCACCCTCTGCACTGCCGGATAGCCGGTCACAAGCACGATGCGGCGGAAGCCATGGCGGGCCAGATTGAGCATGAGATAGTCCAGGAGCAGCGGCTCTGGCGCGGTCTCTGCCCAATCGCCTGAATGCGTGCCATGACCGGGGGCCAGGATGACTGCCTGCGGCCCCTCAGCGATCTGGGCGATGACGGTGTCTTTGGATTGACAGGCATCGTAACGCATCAACATGTCCTTCGGGGGCCGCCGGATACTGGTGGCCATGCCCAACGATCCGTTTGGCCAGACAGCCGCCCATGCAGTGAAGCCAAGGGCTGCGGATGCGTCCGTCAGGCTTCACTAGGGAACATGAAATCCCCCCTGATCGGTCACGATCAAGGGGGATTGGTATAAGTCCCCTTGCGCCCGCAAGGCGAGCGCATTCTGAACCAGGAAGGTGGACGGGACTGGGCCATCAACAACCTGCACACGGTGCCGCTGATCCAGCAGCAGATCAATTGCTCCCTCATGATGAACGGTCGTTTCGCTGACGATCCGTTCCTGTCGGGCCTGCGTGGCTACCGTTGGCAGACGGCGGATTCGGTAATTCAGTGGCGCCAGGAACACCTGCAGCGTAAATTGGGCCACTGACGGACCAACAACTGCCGGGTGCAGATTGGTTTCAGGCTCTCCGCGTCCGACAGCTTGCCATTTCATTCGGAGCGTACACGGTTATGAGCAAAGGCCCCGACAGCGTTGACGGCAACAGAGAGGCTGCTCGGTTCGCTGGCCTGCGTTTTGATGATTTCCGCAGAATGGCGACCGACCCGTCGCTGAACATGTATGAAAAGATCGGGTTCCCCAAGGGTTTCCGGGAGGGGCATGAAGCCGCGATCTTCGCCGATATCCTTTCCAAGATGCGGGTGCTGCACAAGCCCGGCCAGCGGATTCTGGATGTCGGGCCTGGATGTTCGGAACTGCCGCAGCTGCTGATCAACCATTGCCTGAAACAGGGGCATGAGCTGATCTTGCTGGACGCGCAAGAAATGCTGGACATGCTGCCGGACGGCCAGGGTATCGCCAAGGTCTGCGGGCGGTTTCCGGATGCCTGTCCGGATCTGACCCCGCATGTGGCCGACGGCGTGGATGGCATCATCGTCTACAGCGTGCTCCAGCACGTGTTCCTTGAAGCCAATCCCTTCGTTTTTCTGGACGCCCTGATGGCCCTTCTGCGGCCGGGCGGCTATCTGCTGCTGGGCGACGTTCCCAATGTGTCCAAGCGTCACCGCTTCCTGTCCAGCGATGCCGGCATCGCCTATCATCAGGCCTATCTGCGCACCGATGGCCTTCCCGAGGTGAAGATCAATCAGATTGAGCATGGCCGTATCACAGATGCGATCGTGCTCGGCCTTGTCGACCGGGCACGCACCGCCGGGTTCGATGCCTTCATCCTGCCGCAGCCTGATGAGCTGCCGATGGCCAACCGCCGTGAAGACATCCTGATCCGGAGGCCGTGATGGCTATCAGTGCTGAAAAGCGGCCACTCATCATTGTGGGCGACAGCGCCTTCGCCGAGGTGGCCTTCGAATATTTCAGCCATGATTCCTCCTATCAGCCGGTCGCCTTCGCCGTGGAACAGGCTTTCCTGAACCGCGACACCCTGCTGGACCTGCCCGTCGTGGCGCTGGAAAATCTGCCTGAGCTTTACGATCCGGCCGGGCATGATGTGTTCGTGGCCATCACCTATGGTCAGTTGAACCGCCTGCGGCGGCGGCTGCTGGACAAGGTCAAGGCCATGGGTTACCGCCCGGCCAGCTATGTCAGCAGCCGGGCCTTTGTCTGGCGCAATGTCAGGCTGGGCGAACATTGTTTCATCATGGAGAATAATGTCGTTCAGCCCTTCGTGACGGTGGGGGACAATGTGGTCATGTGGTCCGGCAACCATGTCGGGCATCATTCCACGATCGGCGACAATGTTTTCCTGTCTTCCCATGTTGTGATTTCTGGCTATTGCCGGATCGGCGCCAACAGCTTTCTGGGCGTCAACGCCACATTGGCCAACAATGTGGTGGTGGCGGAAGATAACTGGTGCGGACCTGGCGTCACCCTGATGACCGATACCAGTCCTGGCGCGCTGTATCCGGCCACAGGCGGGGAGCCGTCGAAAGTATCGGCGCTGCGTTTCTTCAAGGTGCGGGCAACAACATGAAGTGGCGAAAGCTGGGACGGGTCTTCGTTCCCGACGGCAGCCGGGACTGGGCCAAGTCCTATGCCATCATCCCGACCGCCGAAGCGGTTGGGGATGACCGCCTGCGCGTCTATTACGCCGCCGTCGACAGTGGCTATAATGGCCGTATCGGCTATCTGGAACTGGATGCCCGCGACCCGACACGCATCCTTTATGACCATCCCGATCCCGTTCTGGATATCGGTGAACTGGGCTGTTTCGATGATAGCGGCGTCAACCCCTCGGCCCTGGTGGAAACCAGCCTTGGGACGGTGATGTATTATATCGGCTGGCAGCGGTGCGAACGTGTGCCTTACATGCTGTTCGCCGGTTCGGCCCTGCGCGGGCCGGATGGCGTGTTCCGCCGTCTGAGCCGCACGCCGGTTCTGGACCGGACCGACAGCGAGCCCTTCATCCGGTCGGCGACCACCATCGTGCGTGAGGATGATGGCGGCTACCGCTGCTGGTATGTTTCCGCCCATCACTGGACGCATGTCGGCGGAAAACAGTATCCTGAATATATCATCCGCACGACCCGTTCCGACGACGGACTGACTTGGACCGGGGAAAGCACGCAAGCGATCGAATTCGCCGATCCATCCGAATTCGGTTTTGGCCGCCCGTGGGTTATCCGTGAGAATGGCCTTTACAAGATGTGGTACTCGATCCGTTCCCGGACCGAACCCTATCGTTTGGGCTATGCAGAAAGCCCCGATGGACTGACCTGGACACGCCAGGACAATCGAATGATTCTGCCCCGTTCTGACAGCGGCTGGGATCAGGAGATGGTCTGCTATCCCTGCGTCGTTGATGCCGGCGGCCATCGCTATCTGTTTTACAACGGCAATTCCCACGGGGCATCGGGTTTCGGTGTCGCCATCCTGGATCAGGAGTGAGCTGTTGAACTCTCCGCTTGATGTTCAGCCGTTCCATCCCGGCCTGACACCGGAATGGGACAGGTTTGTGGCGGCCAGCCGTAACGGCACGTTCCAGTTCGACCGCGGCTACATGGATTATCACGCCGACCGGTTCCAGGATTGTTCGCTGGTGGTGCGGCGGGGGGCGGAAATCGTGGCTCTGCTGCCGGCCAACCGGCGTGAAGGGCAACTGGTCTCTCATGCCGGGCTCAGCTATGGCGGGATGATCGTGGGTTCCACCATGACGACGCCGCTGATGCTGGATTGTTTTGCGGCCTGTCTGGGCTGGATGGCGGCCGCCGGCATCCGGTCCTGGCATTACAAAAGCATGCCCACCATCTATCACCGCCACCCCGCCGACGAAGACCGTTATGCCCTGTTCCGGGCTGGCGCGGCCCTGGTCCGGCGTGATGTGTTGAGCGTGCTGGACCTGGGCGATCATCCGCCGTTCCAGGAACGCCGCCGGCGGGGGGCCCGTAAAGCCGCCAATGCCGGCCTGCGCGCCGGTCCGTCAACGGATTGGGCTGGCTTCTGGCACCTGCTGGAGAGCCGGCTGTCCGACCGCTATGATCTGCGGCCTGTGCACAGCGTCGGGGAGATGACGATGCTGGCCAGGCGTTTTCCCGAACAGATCCGCCTTTATACGGCACAGGGTCCCGCCGGCGAGATGCTGGCCGGTACCGTGATCTATGACACCGGCCCCGTCTTGCATGCTCAGTATATCGCGGCCAGCGATGATGGAATGCGCAACGGCGCACTGGACCTGCTGTTCACGGAGCTGTTCGGCAGTGTTTTTGCCGGCAGGCACTGGTTCGATTTCGGCAATTCCAATGAACGGCAGGGCCGGTATCTGAATGTCGGCCTGATTGAGTTCAAGGAGGGCTTTGGCGCCCGCGCCGTTTCCCAGGATTATTACGAAATGGCCGTGGATGTGGCGCAACGGGCTTTGGCGAGCTGGAGAGAACAGTGAAAGGCGTATGGGTGTCGATTGTCATCGACATCAGGCCTGACCTGAAGTCCAGGCTTGCAAGGACACTTCCCTTTAGCACTGGCCGGGATTGAGTTCCTGGCATGGCTGTCTCAGAGCCGGTATGATCTCCTGACGCGAAGAAAACTGCACCGATTACTGTGCACGTCGCGCAACGTGCGGAGATAAGAAATGTCAGGGTCATGGGAGCTTGTACATTTCCCGATCGTCAGTGATCGGCGTGGTAACCTGACCTTCATCGAAGGCAGCCGCACGATCCCATTCGATATTAACCGCGTCTATTATCTCTATGATGTGCCTGGCGGTGCGCACCGCGGTGGCCATGCCCACAAGGAGCTGCATCAGGTCGTGATTGCCGTCAGCGGCAGTTTCGACATCCATCTGAACGATGGCAGGCGCCAGCAGACCGTGACGCTCAACCGGTCCTATTATGGCCTTTACATGCGCAACATGGTCTGGCGGGAACTGCATAATTTCTCGTCCGGGGCCTGCTGTCTGGTGCTGGCCTCCCGTCATTATGACGAGGCGGATTATATCCGCGATTTTGATGAGTTTCTTTTCAAGGCAACTGGCGAACGACCTGAATGAGCATTCCTTTTTATGATCTGACCTCGGCTCATGCGGAAATCCGGTCAGAACTGGACGCCGCCATGGCGGCTGTGCTGGATGCGAGCCATTATATCCTGGGTCCGCAGCTGGAGGCGTTCGAGGCAGAGTTCGCCGCCTATTGTGGTGTGCGCCATTGCATCGGGGTCTCCGACGGGCTGGCAGCCCTGACCCTTGGCCTGAAGGCGCTGGGGATCGGCAGCGGGGACGAGGTGATCGTGCCCAGCCATACATTCGTGGCGACCTGGCTGGCGGTTTCCGCCGCCGGTGCCATCCCTGTGGGGGTGGAGCCCGATCCGGCCAGTTTCAATATCGATCCGGCCAGGATCGAGGCGGCCATCACGTCGCGCACCCGCTGCATCATCCCTGTCCATCTTTACGGTCAGCCGGCGGATATGGTGGCCATCAACGCCATCGCCGCCCGTCATGGGCTGGCAGTACTGGAGGATGCGGCGCAGGCGCATGGCGCCACGGTCGCGGGGCGGCCTGTCGGGGGCATGGGGACCCTGTCGGCCTTCAGTTTCTATCCGACCAAGAATCTGGGCGCCCTGGGCGATGGCGGTGCTGTCGTGACCAATGATGATCAACTGGCCCATCGCCTGCGCCTGCTGCGCAACTATGGCTCCACCATCAAATACCAGCATGAGATCCTGGGCACGAATTCGCGCCTGGACGAAATGCAGGCCGCCATCCTGCGGGTCAAACTGCCCCGGCTGCCGGCCTGGAACCGGCAGCGCCAGGCGCTGGCGGCGGAATATACCCGCCTGCTGGCCGATTGCCCCTCGGTTGCGGTACCCCTAGTGCATCCGGGAATGGAAAGCGTCTGGCATCTGTACGTGGTCCGGGTGCGCGGTTCGCGTGAGGGGCTCGCCCGTCATCTGAAGGGGCAGGGCATTCAGACCCTGGCGCATTACCCCTGTGCCCCCCATCGGCAGCCAGCCTATGCTTCGCTCGACCTGGGGGAAGGAACCTTCCCCATTGCGGAAGCCATGGCATCCGATGTGCTGAGCCTGCCTTTCTGGCCGCAGATGCCACTGGCGTCGGTGCGGGTTGTCGTGGATGTGATCGCCGGCTGGAACGGGGCTTGAAGGCCCCATGAAGTTTGACATGTACTAGATGGGGTTCACTGTTCCAGTCAAAAACTCTGTTCTAATGATCGACGGGCAGTTCCTGCACATGTCCTGTTACGGGATATTGCAGATGGCCCGGTCCTGCTTCTCCATCATAAAGCTGTACCCTACATCAACACGTTAAGTCCGGATCAAGTCCAGAATCATGCCAGGACTAGCCTTCTGGCACTCGCAGACACAACAATATGCTTTGACAGTCCCCCTCAGGGTGATGCGGACAAAAGCGCCATTCGTCAATCCGGGCCCCTTGTTGACGCAACTGCTCTCCCACCCAGGCATACAATGCCTGAACCGTGGCTTTATCATAGTAACCGTGGGCGATACCTACCTGATTGCTGACAACGAACACCCAATAGCCAGCGTCATTGAGATGACGGATCGCAGATGAAACATTGGGTAACCAGACAATCTACTCCGGTCGATGAGCATGTTTAGTATCTAGGTTCAGAACACCGTCTCGACCCAGAAAAGCTGCCGGACGCCGGAGATCGTTCATGGTCTCAACGCTTCCGTCCCGCCCGCCCGGGCCGCCCGACGCAGTGATAGGCGAAGCCGGCCATTTCCGCATCCTCGGGATTGAAGATGTTGCGCAGGTCGACCAGGATCGGCTCCTTCATCGCCTTGCAGATGCGGGACAGGTTCAGCATGCGGAATTCGTTCCATTCCGTCAGGACCAGGGCGCAATCGGCCCCGTTCAGCGCGCCATAGGCATCGTCCGCCCATTCCACGCCGGGCAGCATCTTCTCTGCCTCGTGCCGGCCGGCAGGATCATAGGCAGCGATGATGGCGCCGGCCTCTTGCAGGGCCGGCACGATGTCCAGCGACGGGGCGTCGCGCATGTCGTCGGTATTCGGCTTGAAGGTGACACCCAGCACGCCGATGCGCTTGCCCGCCACCGACCCGCCGCAGGCGGCGATGACGCGGTCCGCCATGGCCTTCTTGCGCTTGTCGTTGATGTCCACAACGGTTTCGATGATGCGCAGCGGGCTGCCATAATCCTGCGCCGTCTTCACCAGGGCCAGCGTGTCCTTGGGGAAGCAGGAGCCGCCATAGCCGGGGCCGGGATGCAGGAACTTCTTCCCGATGCGGTTATCCAGGCCAATGCCCTTGGCCACATCATGCACATCGGCGCCCACCTTCTCGCACAGGTCGGCCACCTCGTTGATGAAGGTGCCCTTGGCGGCCAGGAAAGTGTTGGCGGCATATTTGATCAGCTCCGACGTCTCCAGGCTGGCGAAGACCATCGGCGTCTCGATCAGGAACAGCGGGCGGTACAGCGCCCGCATCACCTGCCGCGCCCGGTCGCTGTCGGTGCCGATCACCACGCGGTCGGGGCGCATGAAATCCTCAATGGCCGAGCCTTCGCGCAGGAATTCCGGGTTCGACGCCACGTCGAAATCGGCTTCCGGCCGGGTCTTGCGGATGATGCGCGCCACCTCGCGCCCCGTGCCAACGGGCACCGTGCTCTTGGTCACGATCACCGTGTAATCATCGGGGTCGAGCGCCGACGCAATCTCCGCCGCCGCCGCATAGACATAGGACAGGTCGGCATGGCCATCGCCGCGCCGCGATGGCGTACCCACCGCAATGAACACCGCATCGGCCCCAGCCACGGCGGTCGGCAGGTCGGTGGTAAACGACAGGCGACCGGCCTTGGCGTTCTTCTCCACCAGGGCGTCCAACCCCGGCTCATAGATCGGGATCTCCCCCTTCAGCAGCCGGTCGATCTTGCCCTGATCCTTGTCGACGCAGATCGTCTCCACCCCGAATTCGGAAAAACAGGCACCAGAGACCAGACCGACATAGCCGGTGCCGATGACGGCGATGCGCATCGGAAATCCCCTCTACTCATTATACAGCGACAGCCAAGCTAGCTGCGATCCGTTCACTACCATGACCGTGCATAGGGTGTGCAACGGCGAACTTGCCCATCTGTCTATAAATGGCGAAGAGCAGTGTCGGAGCCATCTCCACCCCCTTTTGCCCTGGCAAGCAGTGGTGCAAAAGGGAAAATAAGGGAATGCCCAACTCAAATAATTATCTCCATTAACCTTCTGTTGTCAATTTGCGCTGGTTCTGTCAATTCTATGCGGTGAAAAGCTTTGGTAGATAACGGCTGAACCCACGACAACAGGTAGCGGCAAGAATGCGACTTGGAAAGTTGTTGAGTACCCAGTTGGGACATTATGTTTATTCTGACGGTCTTTTTATCGATCCGATATGGTATAGGACGGCCTATGATGTCGATGGTGACGCTCAGTTCCTATATAGGCATTTCCAGGAGACGGGCCGGGCTGATGGCCTGTCACCGCATGTGCCCATCAACAATGACTGGTACCTGATAAACTATCCCAGCGTCGCTGATGAACTGGTGAAGTTTGGGCTGCACAATACATTCCAGCATTATCTGCGCGTCGGTGTGCAACGCCAGTACGCACCTGTTCCCTTGTTCGACGAGACTTGGTATCGCCAGACCTATCCCGACATCGCAGCTGCCATCAAGCAAGGCATGTTCTTCTCCGCTTATCAGCATTATGCCTTGCATGGTGCTCGGGAGGGGCGTCTACCAGGACCTGTATCGGGGCGCAATGCTGCGGCTGCCTTCACACGCCCGCATTTACAGGTGGAGCCGCGATCATGGTTCGAGCGCAAGCTGGCGGTCGATCATGAGTACCGTTACCATGTGACACGCTGGTTCAGCCGTCCGCTATACCAGTCGGAACCTGATTGGAACGGTTTCAATGCTGCTGACTTTGCGGAGGAACCCTATCTGAGGGCTTTCCCCGATCTTGCGAGTACCTTCTCCGCCGATATGTTCAGCAACGCTCGCGACCATTGGTGCCGGTGCGGATGGCGGGAGGATATCGAGGGCACAAGACCGCGTTTGCCGGGATACTCGGAAGTCCGCTATCTGGCGGCCAATGCAGATATTGCCGACAGCGTTGCTGCCGGTCGCCTGCCTTCGGGATATTTCCATTACCTCATGTGTGGTTGGAAGGAAGGCCGCCGGGGGGGCGTGCAAGCCCCAGCATTGTCACGGCGGACCATCGACTTGCTGGAGATCACCGAAGTTGTTCGGGATTTTGCAGATCGGCCGCTGATCAGCGTTGTGATGCCCGTCTACAATACGCCGTTACCCCTGCTCCAGCAGGCTGTGACCTCGGTCCGGCGGCAATTATACGCGCATTGGCAGTTATGCATCGTCGACGATGCCTCTGATGATCCGGTGATCTGGGAAGCCCTGTCCGCTTTTGCCAAAGAAGATTCGCGGATTGTCATCCGTCGCCTGCCGGAGAATAGCGGCATATCCGCTGCGACCAATGCGGCGCTTGAGATGGTTGCTGGTCAATGGATCGCCTTTCTGGACCATGACGACACCCTGACTACTGATGCCTTGTACGAGGTGGCGCGAACCATCCTGACACATCCCGACATTGATGTGATCTACAGTGACGAGGACAAGATCACCGAGGATGGTCAACCGGCATCGGTTGCCACGCGAAAGCCTGACTGGTCCCCAGACCTGTTGTTCAGCAACATGTATCTGGGCCACATGCTGGTTTATCGCGATACAATGCTGTCCCGGCTTGGCGGCTTGCGCGGTGATTATGACGGTGCCCAGGACTATGATCTGGCCCTGCGGGCCGCTCAGGCCGGTGCCCGTTTCCATCACCTGCGCAAGCCACTTTACCATTGGCGGCAAAGTGCTGGTTCCACGGCCGCCGGGCTAACGGCGAAGCCGCTGGCGCTGGAGCGTCAGGCGCTTGCGCTCATGGATGCATTGACGGTGGCCGGCCACCCGGCCAAGGTCGAACAGTCTTTTGCGCCCGGCAATTGGCGGATCAGCACGGTTCTGCCTGAACCTGGGCCCGGCTATTGCTTGGTGCTGACCGGTACGGGCCGTACCCGCCCTCTGTATGGCGAGGATTACCATCCGGTACTGAACGCGCTATCGAGTGTTATTCGGTCTCTTTCATTGGCTCAGCGCCACTTGATCCAGATCTGTATCCTGACCGAAGAGGCGCTGTCAGCAGATGCACGGCGGGAGCTAGTTTACATGCTGCCGACATTACCGACATTGCTGGTTGGTGAGCGCAGTGCATGGCCAACCATTATCAATCGGTTTGTCGCCGACATCTCGCAAACCTGCGTCCTTCTGATGGATGAAGGGATCGAGGCGCAAGTCCCCGACATCTTTACCAGCCTGTCAGCCTGGTTGTTCCGCAACGAAGTCGGCATTGTGGTGCCGCGACTCCTGTCCGAGCGTGGCTCCATTATCGCCAGTGGCGGATTTATGGCGGCGGATGGTGTGGTGGAACCCCTGCAGGGCGAGCATCGGCTAGCGCCAGGCCCCCTGTCAGTGATGCAAGTGCCGCACAATGTGACGGTGCCATCCCATCCCTGTGTGCTGATCCGGCGTGAACTGTTGAACCGGATCGGGGGACTTGCCACCACCCTGGATCTGCGTGATGCGGTTCAGGATGCTGGCATCCGTGCCATCATGGCCGGATATCGCATCATCGCCGACCCGGGTACGGAATGCCTTTATGTCCCGGCAGCGGCGGGGCAGCCGGATTCCGGTCTGCTCCGCCAGCGCTGGCCGGACTTCCAGGACCCCTACTATCCCGGTCAGGACTTTGGCGCCTGGAACGCGGAGCTGTAATCAGCTCCGCGTGTACCATGTCCCCAGCAGATATAGCCGCCAGAGCAGGGTTTCCTGCTGATGGTTGCCATCATAATAGCTGTTGGCGAGTGTGATGGCCGCGTCCAGATCAATATGGCCAGCCATGTCCGTCTGCCGTGCAGAGGTCAGCCCCTGTATGATCTCATCTTTGCGACCGGCCATCAGGGTGCGGCGGGTGAAGAGCGGCTGCCCTGGCACGGATAGGCGGTACTGCTCGCTCAAGCCGACTGGTAGCAGCCGGGACAGATAGTCGCGCAAGGACAGGTTGGCCGCCGCTGCCGCCTGCTTCGACGCCATGACCCAGGGTTCCAGCAGCTCACGCTGGCAGTAAGGGGCAGAGAGACTTGTGTCCGCTAGTCCCAGTATATGTGCTAGCGTCGGCAGAACACTTAACCCGATCGCGGCGTGGTCATCAGCCTTCGGCAGAGCCGTGCCGGGTTCCCAATGCAGGGACTGATTGCCATAAGGGAAAGAAGCAAGAGCAGAGCGCGTGCCAGGGTGGCGCAGCAGCCCTGAAAATGCCATGGGATCGATCAGATCGGCATTTACGCCTTCTCCCCAGAGGCTGCGCCCCCCGAGACCGGTCATCCATGTCCGGGCGCGGCCACCTGCGGCATGGATCGATACGGCCAGCAATGTGGCCGCCAGATTGTCGATCGGGCTTGTGGCACCCTTGGCGCCGAACTGCACGGCCGACGTGAACAGATTGTCGGGTACCAACTCCAGAATCTTCAAGGGCAATCCCAGGCGGTCTGCCAGGGTTCCGGCTTGCGGATATTCGTTGATGGCTCCCAGTCCGAAGCAGACCAACTGCGGGCGGGCACCGGATTGCACCATTGCCGCAGTCAGCAGGGCACTATGCAAACCGCCGCCAGTCAGAAGGCTGCCATAGTCGGCCGCATTGGGCAAAGCGGCGCACAGCGCTGCCAGACCGTTGGTATTCGCCACCTTGGCAGGGTTGTGGACAGGGGATGCCCGCCAATGAGAAGCAACACCCCTGCGCAGGACAAGAATGGTCCCAGGCTCCAGAGGGGCCGTGCCGTCATTGCTTCCCTTCAGCCGGCCAGCCGGCGGCACAAACCCGGTCGACAGGAATTGCACCAGGCCCATGGCAGACAAGTCATGGGCGGCACTGCCGGTTTTGGACAGCAACTCGGGCTGACTGGCAAAGGCCAGCGTGCCATCGCTGCTACGGACATGGATGGGGCAGAGTGAACCTGGCGCATAGGCCAGGAGCGTATACTCACTCTCCCGATCCCAGAGTAGCAGCAGCTCGCCCGCCCGCAGCGTATCCACGATTTCCGTCTGTCCCCGCCCCTGCTGGTAGTGATGCAGGATCGTGGTGGCGCGCTCCTTCGCCTCTGCCGGGTTGCTTGAAAAGCGATAGACGACAGCACCGGCGTTCGCCTCTGTGCTGATTGCCTGCACCCGTTCCAGCCGGCCCCCCTGATGGGCGACGGCAATGGAGCCATGATCCAGCAATTCAAAGTCGAAACCGGGCAATTTCTGGGACTGGGCGCGATGAGCAGCAGCAGTAACAACCGCCCGCGCCCGATCGGCATTGCTGGCACCCGGAAGAAGAACGGAGCCGGCGACGAAGGAGGATGACATGACCACCATTCGGCATCTGGGAAAGAGGAGACAGAACAACACCATATCAGGCACAACCGGCGAAACCTACGCATTTAAGCCGGGCAGGAAGATGGTTCAGACCGATAGGGTCCGGCTCTGCACTCCTCCCCCGTTCATCAAACCCGCGACCTGAAGGCGGCGATCTGTTCAGGGGTCAGGATCGTCTCCAGCGGGTAGCCCTCCGCCGAAACGGGTTCGGGCGGGCTTATGAATTCGCCCAGGGGCAGTCCGTCCGGCCCGGTCGTGATGTAACGATACTGAATATGGGCACCAGAGAGGGTACCGTCGGTTCCCCAGCGGACCAGGAATTCATAAGGCAGTTTGTGTGTCTGCATGTTTCTCTCCATCGATCGGGATGCTTGCTGATCCTGTGGGTTCAACTGACGACGCTGCCATCCTGGAAGCGCCATTGGCTGCCATCTGAAATGGCCAGATACCGGTTGGCGGAACCGTTGCTGACATGGACCAGTTGGCCTGCCACAGCGGCCGTTGGTAACGTGGCTACCGTATAGGCCCTCAGCACCAGGTGTCGGGCGCTGTTCAGCACTTCGGCACCAGCCATCTTGAGTGGGCCGGTTTCCAGATTGACCGCGCCGGTCGCCTCCACCGTCAGACGGCGGGCCGTGGTGGTCGATCCTGTCGGTGTCGTCCACATCTCGAACTGCGTGCCGTTTGCCGAGGCCGTGAAGGTTTCCACCGCCCGGCACCAGAGCCCTGCCCGGTTGAAGGTTTCTCCAGCACCGGTATGTCCGCCAAACACAAACCGGCCCAATATGTCATTGGCCTGTGTGGCCGTTGGGGCGGCTAGCGTGCCGGCATACCGTTCCAGCATGATCTCCGGAAGTTGGCCCGCAGCCTTGACCCGGTGCGTGCCGCTGCTTTCAACCGTCAAGGTCCCGGCGATCACGGCTCCCTGGGGGGTGGCGGTCAGGCGGCTTGTCCCCCCGACCGCTATGCCGATCTGGTTCGCGCCCGGACGGAACAGGCCGGTATCGGTGTCTGCCGTGAAGGTCAATGCCGGGATGGCCGCCGTGCCGTCGGGAAGAGGCAGCGGACCTGATGGGGGGCCAGCATCCCGGCTCCTGGAAGGGGGATAGGAGTATCCAGTCATCGTCCACCTCATCCATAGAAGCAGATTGCGATATGCCCTGCCGCTGCCGATATGACGGACAGCGTGCTGCCGCCGGTGATCTGCCGCCCGATCGGATTCAGTTCCGGGGCAGAGCCATCGATGATGGCCACCGTCGGGATAACGGCTGCGGCACCGCCATACTGCACCCAGAAATCGACCGTGGCCGCCATGGTCATGGTCTGGGCCCAGGAAGGCACCGTCACCGTCACCGCCTCATTGGCATTGAGCGGGCGTGCGAACCGCCAGGGCGATATGTTGGGAAGATGGGTCGGGGTGCCATAGGCATCCCGCTTAAGGACAAAGGAGTTCATTCCGGCCTCGCAACAAAAAAGGCCATGCCCGCTTGCTGCGGACATGGCCCTGGGATCTACAAGGCCAGTTTCAACGATAATGCACTCAATTGCAAGATATAATTCCTATTAATCCGGAAGGCGCGTCAGGGTATATAGGACAGAGTTCTCATACAGGTCAACCGCGGAGCAGTTTGCATACTGACGGCTCAGGCCGCTATTCAGGACCAATTCACGATGCCGGTTGATATAGCTTTCCATGTTGTATTCACGGACCTTCCGTTCGGCCACGCTGAAACCGCACCGATTGATCCAGTATTCCAGTTCGGAGGGCCGAAGCCTGTTGCCACGCGCTGTGTCCTTGTTGACCAGCTTGGTCCGGTACTCAATATCGTCCAGCAGCATAAATCCCAGAGGGTCATCGAAATTCCGATGATCCCGGTAATCGACACCATGGCGGGAATGGGACCAGGGTTTGGCACAATAGGCTAAATTCTCCATCACTCGCTGCGGATCGAAAATATGCTCCAGAACAGAATTTGAGAAGATGAAGTCAAACTTGCTCTTGAAACGATGAACATCCATCTCCTCGCCTGTTGTTTGCAGCACCGTGATGTTCGGGGTTATCTCCCCTTCGCTGTGCAGAATAGCTTCGATGATGGAGGGGTCAGGCAAGGTCAAGCCATGCCATGGCGCTTCCGCACGTAAGGTCTCATAGAATTGAGCGCTGAAATCAGAGCGCCAAACAATCGGTTCGGGCTCGACGACAGTGACCTTGGCACCCATCGAGGCAAGGATCGCGGCGACACCCAGATATCTTGCGCCGATCTCCAAAACCTCTGGCTGATGATCATGGCTGATACTAAAATGCGTTCGAAATTCTCTTAAATAACCAATTGTCACTGATAAGGTCTGCGCGACTGCATTGGCGACCAAATCAGATTTATGATCCCCTTTTATGGTCGATTCGTCGATAAATATACTGTATTCTCGACCATTATTATTTGGGTTTGAATTATCACTCGTAGAGAACCAGAGACCCTGCTGCCAGTGGCTGAAGGCGCCGCGGCCTTTCTGAGCGATGTCTTGGTGAAGGGCGTGCGCCGGCCCCAAAGGCTTTCCATCTTCTAGCAGCACCGTGTTTGATCGGTTCCCGACGGGTGAGTCCGCATAGAGGGCAAGGTCGAACACATTCTTTTGAAAGCAGTGGCCGTCATGGTGACGAAACGGAGCGGTCAGCTTTACTTCCATTGTGTCCCACCGTTAACTGCACAGAATAATTTCATACCCTGTTACAGGCCTGCGTGCCATTAGTCTACCGGTTACAACAAGGTCAGCTCGGCATGATAGGGCCACCTGTATTGTGCCGGGATATTTGGGGATTGCCCCTGCCCACCTGAAGTGTCATCCATTAGGCATTAGCAATTCACCGGTCAGATCAGATGTCATTACCGTCAACCGAAAAGCCTGCTTCGATCGTGCTCAAGCCCCCATTCACCCATGATGCCGGGCAGTGCTGGCGAGTAGCAATCGACCCTACCTTGTTTAGTCTGACCGACGATGTTGGCTTTACCAGCCGTTCCACATTGACGTTAAGGGAAGATGACCAGCTTCTAGGGCCAGCCCACGCTTCGCATGGAGACATACGTCTACATGGTGGCGGGCGCTACTCGCACTGGCGGCATACGCTTTATTTTTCGGCACGCGATGGCAGCGATCCCAATGTGAATGGCCGCACTTATGAAGTGCGGGAATCGGCAGAAGAGCATTATCGGGAAAGAGCGCAGTATGCCATGCAGATCGTGGCGTTCTATGCGCGATATCTGACAGACGGCATGAAGGGCTTCAGAGATTTGCAGGTTCTGGAGGTCGGCCCTGGCATGTTTCTTGGCAGTGTCCTGGCCATGGCGTGTCTAGGCGCCAGAGTGACCGTTGTTGACCCCTTTCTTCCAGACTGGAAGCCCGACATCCATAGCATGATGGCTGCCAGCCTTGAGGTGGAGATGCGCAAGGCCGGCTGGGACTTTGACCCATCGCCGCTGCACAGGTCCGTCGCAGCCGGACAACTGGACCGCGAACGGGTACGGACATTCCGCCAATCCCTTGAGTCTATTGCTGTGGAGTTGGATGGTCAGATTGATTTGACCGTCTCCCACGCGACTTTTGAACATCTCTTCGATGTCAAGTCAGCCATGGCGGCGATGGTCAGAACCATGAAGCCAAATGGCAAGGGCATTCACCGTGTCGATTACCGTGATCATGACAGCTTTGATCGGCCCTTGGAGTTTCTGCTCATGAGCCAACAGGCTTATGATCAATCCTGCGGCGACAACAAATATGGACGCGGCAATCGGATGAGAGCCGAAACGATGCGGGACATCCTCATCAATACAGGCTTGAGGCATGTGCAGTTTACCCCGGAAACACTGATAGAAGAGGGATATCTCAATGATTTCCTCGCTCGTCTTCGAAGCAGACCGGACAGCACCTTCCATAGCGCGCCGGTCGATCATTTGAGGGTGCTGGGTGGGACCTTCATTGTTCAGAAGTAGCGCCATGGCTTTGCCGTCAGGAATGTAGACTGACGGCAATCATTCGATTGACCCGGTGAACAGGTCAGTAACCGGTTCACCGGGTCAGTCTTGGACGCTCTCCGACATGCCCACCTATGGCGTATCCGTTGCCGATGATGCCGTCGCGGCCTGCGGCAGGTCAATATGACCGACCACCGTTCCCCAGGCAGGGCCATCACCATCCAGCTTGGTGATGCGATAGTGAAGGGCAGGACGATCTTTAAACAGATCCCGGCTCACACGATATGAGCGTCCTGAGACAAGATTTATGTGCTCGGCCAAGATGGGTTCATAAAAATTAGGGTCAGTGCATATTTCCACAAGGAAAGAATCATTCTCTTCGCCATTCCAATCAAAGGCAATGAATACATCTTCTACCTTTGTTGATGCCACTAAGGGTGTGTAGGGAAGCTTTGTTTGAGATTTCCCCCCCTTCTCTGTTCTCTTGATAAAATCAACACCACTAATTGACATTTCCAGTTTGTCGAAAGTGCCATGCGGCTGAAAAGCAAAGACCCCAGGCTTGAGCGAGGGCAGCATGGTGGATTGGATAGAGCCGATCAGCATGAACCGGGCCGACAGCACCGATCTTGTCAGCTTTTCCGGAATCCCAACCTTGATTTTCAAGGATGGTGACTGTGTGGCGCGAAGCGACAGCACATGCCCCAGGTCAAATTCAATCGTGACCGGATTGATATAATGGACGGTTGATATCTCCACCGGGATTTCTGTCGCGTCATCGAAGACGATGATAAAAGTCAGCGGCTCCATCCCCAACGTATCATCATCGCGTAAGTGGAGACGAACACGCGCATCAAGAACAGGTAGACCACAGCTCGCCTCGACCCATTCCACAGTGGATTCTGTAAAATGAGCCGTATGAGTATAGCGATAAGGACGGGGCAGCGGATTGCCAGGGCTTACAATCGAATTCCCTCTTGTAAAGAATATAGGACTTGTCCCTAGCATTTTTTCAAAAATGACGATCTCATCGTCAGGTTTCAATTGTATCGAAACCTGAGAGTGCGCTGTTTTTTCAGAATCTTGGGTGACGTATGATTTTGATTTTATAATTCTACTATAATTATCTTTCGTTGACTTATAGTATCCGCCCTCGTATTGCTTTGATTCCATAAACGGATAGCCGTAATTTGTGCGGTCTATAACGGAATCCACAACAGATTCTGCATCAAATAGATTTTGATTGTGTTCATCGCGATAGAAACAGGAAAGATTCGGGTCCAATAGGTTCCAACGGTCATCAAACCAGACCTCTACAGCAGCGTGACCATCATATTTGATGATTCTTGATTTCAGCCCCAGGCGCTCAGCCAATTGGCAGTAGACATGGGCAAAATCATTGCAGTCGCCACCATAAACCCAAAGAAACAGCATGGGATCACGGCGCTGGCTTGGGTGAATATCGGCGGTTCCCCGTACCCCGAACATGCTGATATACCGCCAAAGCGCAAAGGCCTTTGCACGATCATCGCCTGCTGTCGCCTTGATCGCGGCGACCAAATCCTCACAGCTCCAATGTGTGTCATGCAGATGCGAGCGCACGCCGGTGATCGTCGCCGGGCTGGCAGATTTATTGCGGATGCTAAGCATAGCAATCTCCGCCCTGTATTTGCTGGTTATGAAACCACTGATGCTGGCGGCTTCCTTGTCCAAGGTGAATGTCTTGTTCTTGGAGCCCAGTTCAATATTGAAAAGGGTTCGCCGCAGTATCTGGCTCATCAGGAAAACACTCAGACGCGTGATGCCCTGTGCGTCAATTGTGTCTCCAAAATCGTCCAGAACGAGCGGAAAATTATGTGTTTCAATGAGGTAGCGGATTGATGTCGCATAAAGCTGGGATGCTGCCTTGTCGGCATGCTCCAAGCTTGTATAGCTATAGCGACGACCGTTCGTGCGCGGGTCACTGCCGTCGCTGCTGCTGAAAAGCAGATAGCCTTTCCAATGTGAATATTGGCCGCCACCATTTTCACGGATATCCTGATGGCCACTATGTGGCGGCCCGAGAGGAAACCCGTCTTCAAGCAGAAGCAACCCGCTACGTTTAGTCGCCTTTATATCGTCAGAAGGTATGTCGCGAACATTATCAACGATAAAGCCAAGGCCTGTGTCGTGCCTTATGTTATTTGATTCTATTATGAAATACTTCATCTAATCCCCAATGCCTGCAAGCAAATATATGACGAGGGCGAGGTACCTGGACCATACAATGGCATATCCCTTTGTACTTGCCCTCGTCAATCAGCTCACATTGGGACCTGATAGTACATACGAATTGAGCCCCCCTAACCTTCGTAATAGCTCTTCACGCAACCTGCACATTCGGGCAGTACGAATGGCTTAAGCTCATCGTGACGCAGTGACTGTCTCAGGCGCTGATAGCGGGCACCCAGCCATGTGTTCAGGAATTCGTCGGTGTCAGTGGCAAAGCCCAGCACTGTCCGCTGGGTACGACAGCACGCGTAAACCTCGCCATCCAGGCCGATTTCCACATATTGCAGCGGCGCCATGCAGCTATAGACCGCATGGGCTCCGTGCTTGTGGCTGGGAATTGGGTAGTTGGGATGAGCCGCATGTGGAATTTTGTAGAGATTGGCGTCAACCGTTTCGCGGTTGACGGTTGACTGACGCCGGACCCAATTCGGTTCGAAACGAATATCGGGTCCGTCGGGATGACGTTCCGCCCATTCGTGCAGAGCTTCAATCCAAGGCTTCAGTTCGTCGGCCGAGGGTTGCTCCTCGAACGAACCGATGATCGGGTCGTATTTACGGAAATTGACAGCCTCAACCCCAACCTCATAGGCCCATTCCAGAACCTCGATCATGACGGGCATGGTGCGCCGGGTGACGGTCGGGTTCACGCAGAGCTTGAGGCGCGAGGGGTCTCGACGGCGGGCCAGTTCGCGCACGCCGCGATCAACCTGTTCCCAGCGGCCGCGCAGGCGGACCTTGTCGAACAGGGGCCCGACGGCATCAATGGACATCCAGACCGTCCCCACCATGCCCGACAACAGGTTGATAACCCGGTCGGTCAGGAGGGTTGCGTTTGTCTGGAGCTTCAACACACAGTCATGATCACGGATCGTGGCCAGCACCTCCTCGAAATCCGGATGAAGTGATGGCTCGCCATAGCTGCTCAACTCCACCTCGGTCATGAAGGGCATGATGGTTTCCGCGACCTTGCGGAAGGCATCAATATCCATGAACCGGCGCGAAATCTTCTCATTGTCCAGCGACTTTTGGCTGCCGCAGATCTCGCATCGAAGGTTGCACTTGTTCGTGAGACCGATATTGCAATAGCGGGGCAGCTCAAAACGCTGACCATCCTTCACATACATGAAGGGCCGACCAGCCGGCTGATAGATCAGACCGCCATCGGACATCTGCTTATGTATCCGGTACCCAATCTGATAACGCCGGCCATTGCGGTTGGGATCGGTATTATCCGAACTGGACAGCCAGAAGGACGAACCCCAATGGCTGAAGCGGCCCCCACCCTGCTCACGGATCGCACTGTGCAGCGCTTCCGCGCCATTCATGAAACGGCCATCCTCGATCAGGAACAGTTCTGATTTCCGGCCCTCGCCGCTGGCGAGATGCGCAAGGGCCGGCACCTGCGCCTGCCAGGCAAAGCCCGATTCGGATGAAAAGGGTCGAGGTAGATCGACGACATAGATACCGTTTTCGAACGACAGCTTGTCGTAGGGGATGCGTTCCTTCTCCAGGTCTGGGAAGGTCAGGACATAGCTGCGCCCATTATCGTTGGGATCCGTACCATCCGAGGTGGAAATCCACAGCCGGCCCTGCCACAGGCTGAAGGCCCCCCCGCCCTGGGACCGAATATCGTCATGCAGGCTGTCGCCTGGTCCGAGGGGACGACCATTCTCCGTCAGACGGGCAAAGACACCATTGCGGCCTGGTGCCGCCGACCATGGCTCGAACTGGGGGACGTCCATAACCCAGGCTTTGCCACCATCCGCCTGGAACGCCGACGAAAGCTTATAGGGGACATCCATGGCCAGAATGGGTGCCGGCGGGCGTTCCGGCTTGCTCTGTTCCGGCTCTGGCAGCGCGATGACCGGCGCCGCCAGCTCGAATTCCAGCACATAGCGCCGCCGGTTCATGTTCGGATTGGTACTATCCGATGTCGAGAACCAGAGCGTGCAATCCTCATCCAGCCATGCCCGGCCACGTCCCAGACGACGCACCTCTTCCGGGGGGGCCAGGATGAAACCGTCACTCTTGTCATTCTCAAGCAGCCGGATTGATGCACGGTCGATCGGCAGACCGCCGACGAGCCCCTTCAAGTCAACCCGCCAGGCGAAGCCGCGGTCAAATACATAGGGACCGGACAAGGTTATAGACTGCGCGGTATTTGCGCCGTCACCACTGGCTTTGCCCGCAGAGAGCCGGATCACATAGGTGCGACCGTTGGTGCGCGGGTCCGTACCATCGGAGGAGGAGAACCATAATTGCCCGCCCCAATGGCTGAAACGCCCACCGCCGGCATTCCGGATGTCATCGTGTGACTGATTGCCTGGGCCGATCACGACGCCATTTTCAAGTAAGACGGACCCTGAAAGCGGAGCATCAAGCGAGGCACCCCACATCTCAAGATGAGGCAATGAGACAAGCCAGGCATAGCCGCCATCGGGCGCTCCAGCCTGGACATCGATCTCCACGTCACCACCTGCCCACCCCGCCATCGAACCGGCTTCGGGCAAAAAGGAGGGATTTGCCTCAAAATTTCGCATTGTGTCTAGCCCTCTGCATATTGTAGTTATAATATCGTTTAAGTTAAACGTCAGTCAACATTAGCGGCTCCCCCGCAGAGTGTAGCCAGGCGGAATCGACCCTGTCACATAGGGCTAATTCACAATCTGGTTATCAATTATAGTTTATGTCTGTTCGGCTGGGGGCGCAGCACTCCGCCGCTGAACTTCACTCAGGTGTCGGTAGCATGCTAGGCCACGTGCAAATGTCTTTTGGAAGTACGCAAGCCTCCGAGAGGTCTGAGCTGCAATTGCCAGACGACTGGGAGCAAAAAGGGGATTTTTTGGCGGCTGGGGGGCGTTTCGACCTCGCGGTTAACGCCTATGCGCAGGCGGTGTCCGTTGCCCGCAACCCCAACGCCGTGCGTGCCAAGATGGCGCGTGCCCACATGCTAGCGGGCAACCTGGTGACGGCGAGGGAGCTTTTCGAGGCGCAGTTGACGGAAAATCCAGGCGATCCATCTGTGCTGACCGGCTGTGCCGAGCTCGCCATCGCAATGGGCAATGACCCGGCTGCCACCACCTATCTGCAACAGGTGGCTTCTGGTCTGCGTGTGCAGCGTGATGGTCTGGCGGCTCGGTTGGCCGATATTTCCCTCTCACTGCTCTCACGCCAACCGGTGGCAGCCAACGAGATGGCGACTTTCCCGGCATTGCAGGAGCAGGATGCGGTGCTGATGGATATCAAGGACCGCAGCGCGATGTTGGCTTTGCTGCGTACACAGGCCATCACCATCAGTCAGTTGAAGGCGGCACTCGACCTGCTGACGGCGACCGGTCAGAATTGATAGTGCAGGCAGCGGGGAACTGACCGTTCAGGGCGGTTGGTACGCCATATGCGGGGGAATTAGGGGATGTGTGGCATAGCCGGCATCATCAATTTTGGTAACAAGGTGAGCCCCAAGCAGTTGGCCCAACTGGCTGGAGCAATGGCTGATCGGATGATCCATCGCGGCCCGGATGACGGGGGTGTTTGGGTTGACAAAACAGGCCATTGCGCCTTTTCCCATCGCCGTCTCAGCATCATCGACACTTCCTCGGGCGGCCATCAGCCGATGCATAGTGCAGATGGCCGCCTGTCCATCTGCTTCAATGGCGAACTTTACAGTTTTCAGGAAGTACGTGCGGAGCTTGAGGCCAAGGGGCATGTTTTCCGCACACAGTCGGATACAGAGGTCCTGTTGCAGGGTTTGCAGGCAGAAGGGCTTAATCTTCTGTCGCGCATCGATGCGATGTATGCGTTCGCCCTGTATGATCACAAGGATCGCAGCCTTGTCATCGCCCGTGACCCTTTCGGGGAAAAACCGCTTTATTACTGGACAGGTAATGGCCTGTTTGCCTTCGCTTCAGAGCTGCAGGCACTGACTGTTCTGCCTGGCTTTGATGCGACCATCGATCATGAAAGCATCGCGGGCTATCTGAGCTTTCAATATGTGCCCGGTACACGGTCCATTTATGGTTCCGTTCGCCGGTTGCCGCCGGGTTGCTATCTGCGTGTGTCCCCGACGGGCAGCATCGTGGTCGGTCGCCACTTTGCGTTCGAAACGGAACCGACTGGCCTTGCCCCCCGCTCCATTGATGATCTGGCCGAAGAGCTGGAGGAGATTCTTGTCCGATCGGTACGGCGCAAGCTGATCTCCGATGTGCCTCTTGGGGCTTTTTTGTCCGGCGGAGTCGACAGCACACTGGTTGCCGCCATCGCAACAAAGCGCCTGAACCGCAACCTCATGACTTTCTCCATCGGCTTCGAGAATACAGCGGAGTCCGAGCATGAGGATGCGCGGGAAATGGCCCGGATGCTGGGCACCGACCATCGCGACAAGATCATCGCGCCCGACATGCTGGCCCTGGGCGAGCAGGTCGGTGCCATGATGGACGAGCCGAACGGCGACAGTTCCTGCCTGCCCACCTATCTTCTCACACAGTTCGCGCGCGAACATGTCACCGTCGCCCTGTCCGGTGATGGCGGGGACGAGCTGTTCGGAGGCTATGGCCGCTATTTCTCCACCCTGCGCGAGGCACAGGAGAAGGCAGGCGATCCGGCATGGCAGCCGGGCGATGTCTATTTCTCCAACCGCATTCTGGTTTATGAAGACCGCGACGTGGAACGTCTGCTAGGTCCGATGCCAACCGGTAATGCCGCTTTGCTTCGCCATCTGCGGGACACGGTCAATCTGGCGGATAAGCCACTGCTCCACCGTCTGCGGGAAATGGATGCAGCCCACTATATGCCAGGGGCGGTTCTGCCCAAGGTCGACCGGATGAGCATGCGTAACAGCCTGGAAGTGCGGGCGCCCTTGCTGGGCATGGAGGTGGCGCGCTTCGCGGCCCGTCTTCATCCCGATGAATGCTACGCCAGTGGTCAAGGCAAGCTGATCTTGAAGCGTGTTGCCGAGCAGTTCGTGCCCCGTGCCTGGCTGGACCGGCCAAAACGCGGTTTCGGCTTGCCCATGTCACTCTGGGGCCGGGATGAGCTGCTGGCCCGCACCCGTAAGCTTTGTCTGTCCGCAGACGGCCAGTTGCAGAACTGGCTGCCGGTAGAGCGCATCGCCGCCTTCATGGACCATCAGACACAATCATATAGCGCCTATCAGATCTGGCTCTTGTTCATTCTTGAAAGCTGGTTGCGCACCCATCCTGCGCGCTCTCCGCCGCCGGCAAAGGCTCTCTCCCCATCCCGCAACCCCGTGCCGGTGCCTGCCAATTGACGCTCAACATTCGAGATTTTCTGTATCTGGATCTTGCCGGCTGTCAATCCCCGGCCGGGGTTGTGGTGTTCTGCAACGTCGATGATCTGTCATTCCTGACCGATTTGCCGAACCTGTCGACCTGTGTGGTTGGTGGCATGGGCGCTGGTGCCATGATGCCCCCCGCCACAGGCTTCGACATTGTCCCTTTCGACTGGATGCGAGATGAGGCCTGGGAAGAGGCGAAAGCCATTCAGCACCTGGTCTCTGGAGCGGCACATCCAGAGCTGGTCTTCCTGGCGCGCCCGGCGACCATTCCGGCGACGGCCGTAAATTATCTCACGCAGTTCGGTTACACGGTTTTCAGCGCTCTTGGCGCCAACTCGCTGGTCGATGTTCCCTGCAACCCCACTCGCGCGGCACGGCAGGCCCGCGTTCAGCAGGCATTGCTTGCCTATTGCGAGCAGATGCTGGACACGCGGGGCACCAGCCTCGGTACAGCCGGCACTTTCTATTTTGAAAGCGGATATTGTTACCGTGTTTTGTGCCAAGATATCGCCGGGCTGGGTGATGATTGCGACGATGGCGGCCGGTCGCGCTTGGTATTGTTTGAGGATAAACGGCCCCTGGGGGTCGCCCACTCAAATCACGGGATGATCCGTAGTCTGGGGCGGGGCCTCTATTCCCATTGGCGACATGAGGTTTTCTTCTCCTGTTCCGACAATACGAGCCCCAACACCAATGGACGCCGGTATGCCTTTCTGGAGATCGGGGCCCGTCCGGACAATATGGAACGGCGTCTGGCCCGTATGGTCGGGCTCAAACTTAGTACGGCCCAGGCGGACCTTGATCTCGCCCTGTTGAAGGAAGGGGATGGCAGCAAACCGCCCCCGCCCCAGCTTCGCCATGCCGGCCGTAGCTTCGCCGCTTGGCGCGAACAGCATGGTACGCAAACCTATGTGCCCGATGCAGACCAACGCCGGGTCACATTGATGATCGGCTATCTGGGTCCGGGGGGCGCTGAACGGCAGATCTGCAATCTGGCGCGGGGAATGAAGGCAGCGGGCTATGCGCCTGAGTTGCTGACCATTGCACCCTTGTCGGATGAAGGCCGCCATTACGCGGATAATCTGCTGTCCGGTGCCGATATTCCAATCGACAGTCTGGGGGATGGCAAGTCGGTTCAGTTGCCGCAGGGTCCCCTCAGCCCGACTTTGGCGGCAGCGTCCAGCATCTTGCGACGCTTGCCGGAGGAGATCAGGGTCGGGGTGCTGGAGGCAACCATGCGCCTGCAGGTCAGCCGCCCCATCGCTGTGGTCTGTTATCTCGACATGATCAATATCGTTGGCGGTTTGGCGGCACTGCTGGCAGGGGTGCCGCATATCCTGCTCAGTGGCCGCAATGTCAATCCGACCTTCTTCCCCAACCTGCACCGCCCCTGGTTCAGAGAAATCTATCAATGGCTGATTTCCAGTGACCGCGTGGTGCTGACAGCCAATGCCGAGGCTGGTGCCGAATCCTACGCGTGTTGGCTGGGCATCCCGACCAAGCAGGTGAAGGTTATCGTCAATGGTATTGCCGTCGATGATTTACCGCCGCCGACCTTGGTACAGCGGGTAGAGACGCGGCTGCGGCTGGGGGTTGGTTCCTCCTCCCCCTTGATTGCCGGTGTCTTCCGGTTGGCCCAGGAAAAGGAACCATTGCTGTTTGTCGATGTCATTGCCCGGCTGCGGCAGCGTTTTCCCCAGCTCAAGGCGGTGGTGGCTGGGATCGGTCCCCTGGAAGGGGCTATGACTGCCCGCATCCAGATGCATGGGATTGAGGATGCAATCCAGTTGCTGGGCCGCTGCAATGACGTGCATGTTCTGCTTGGCGCAGCCGACCTGTTGTTACACACGGCCAAGGCAGAAGGGTTGCCGAACGTCATCATGGAAGCCCAGTGGCAAGGTACTGCGGTCGTCTGCACCAATGCTGGTGGCACGCGGTCGGCGCTGGCGCCCTGCCTGCTGCCCTACATGCATGCAATCGGCGATATCGATGCCCTTACCAAATCCTGCATCGAATTGCTGGCCGACAGTTCAAAGCGTCTGACGCTGGCCAGCCGTGCCCAACGCGAAGTACATGAGCGCTTCACTGTGGGAAATCTGGTCCGTAACACCCTGTCAGCCCTGGGGCTGCCGCCGAAAGGGAATATGCTGCCGGTACAGGGGGCCTCGAAGCCAGCCCCCCTCGGGCGGGCGGCCCCGAATGCAGCATCCAAAGCTTTGTCTAATCGTTGATTCGTGGGATTCGGTCTGTCATGAGCGATGTTCAAATGGGAAATCGATCCCCGCACAGCGAACAGACCGTGTTTGTTCCATGGCATCAGATCACCTGCCCTACGGCGGAACACCAGGTATTGTATAGCTTCGGCGAACGTCGGGAAGCGGCGGCAATGCCTGTCTTCCGCGTGCTTTCGCCGGCAGGGCTGCGTTTCAGCGTACAATGCGTGACAGGCGTGACCGGTTTCTCGCTGCAGGTGGAAACGCCGCCTGGTGTCAGCTTTGACCTGTCCTTGGATCTGAGCCGTTTCGATCTGTCCGGTCCGGACATGGTGGAATACCCAGTCCTGTCCAGCCAGGCGCAAACCAGCACGGATGGCGGCGTACAGGTCGTCGAGTTTAATATTCCCCCCAACGGTGTGCGCGAACCCGGCCTTTACAGCGCTTCGCTGCGGATCCTCGGCGGGATGGCGGCCGATATACGCGTCTGGGGCAGCCTGATCGGTCAGGGCTTGCCGGTGGCACAGGTCGAGCGCCTCGCCGCACACCACCGCGAACCGCTTTTCGGCCTGGAATGGTGCGAGAGTGGGGCCCGATTCCGGCAATCGACGGAGAAGTTCTTTCCGTTACCCGAAGACCGCGCGGTTCTGCCCATCCACCGCCACTCCACAGTCAGTTTCAGCTTCGAGGCGCCAGCGGCAAGTCTGGCAAAGCTGCAGGTAGGCATCGCCCCGCGTATAGGGCGTGGCACCTTGCCGTTACAGATGGAGCTGTTTGACGAGAATGGCGAGCTTCTGGCTCTGCGCGCCATCCGGCCCCTGCCGGTTCCAGAAACCCGCTATGCCGAGTTCGATCTGGAAGGATTCACCTTCCGGCCCGGCACCCGCTACCGGGTGCTCCTGACTTCGCCCACCACGAGTGCGACGAGCTGTAATGCCGTGGTGGTCAACCGCACGGCTCTGCCGGAACACCGGCCGCGACCGGAAATCCTGCTGGAAGCTATCGACCCTCTGCTTCCCCGGTATGTTGAGCGGTCGGCCAGCCTGTCGTCGGTAGGCGCCGACATAAGGCTGGCAGTGGCCCTGGTCGTCCCGCAGGACCATCCTTATCCGGCCCGGCTGCTGGAAATGGTTCGCCGCGCCTTGCCCGGTATTGATCTGCGTTGCCTGACCTTTACAGGCGACTGGGGCGGGCTGCTGGCCGAATTGCTGCGCAAGGATGTCGTGCTGTTGGCGGATGTGTCGCCGGCGCCCGGGGCACCCACCCGTCTTCATGATGAGGTCATGGGGCTGCTGCATGCCAGTCTGGTCACAACCATCTTTTTGGACACACAGGACCAGGTGGCATCGCTGCCATCGGATGGGTTGATTGCCGACAGCCCGCTATCCAACCGCGTCTCCGCCCTACGGCAAACTGCACGCCGCTGCCACCAGATCGCCCGCCCCCTGCCCAACGGCACGCTGTCCTGTGGGGATAGCCCATTGACAGCGACTGGCCTGCCCGGCCTGCGACAGGATCATCTGCGGCAGGTGCTGCCCCACATTGCCGTCGTCACCGTTCTTTACCAGAAGGCGGCAACGGTTGAGCAGTTCCTGGATTGTCTGAACAGCCAATCCTATGGGGGCCGCATCAGTGTGGTGCTGGTCGATGATGCATCCACGGATGATGGTGCCAGCAGGGTGGAGAACTGGGCAGCCCGTCACCGCCGCTCACGCCTGTCCGTGACCTTGATCCGGCAGACGGTCAACCAAGGCAATTGTGCAGCCCGCAATATCGGGATCGCGGCTGTTCATGCCGACGCTTATGTCGTGATCGACTGCGATTGCCTGCTCAATGGCGACTTCCTGGCCGCCCATGCGCTGGAGCTCAGCCATCCCGACGTGGATGTCGTTGTCGGACCGCTGAACATCGAATCCCACGGGCGAGCTCCCGAACAACTGATCGCACAGTTACAAGGTGATGCGGCGTTGCTGAAGGCTGAAATGGCCATGCAGGACCGCACGCAACTGGACGGCTTCGTCAACTGCATCACCCGCAACATGTCGGTGCGGGCGACTTTGCTGCGGCAGGTCGATCGTGGCAGCGGACCTTTCGATCTTGACCTCAGCTACAGTGCCCGCCCCGGTTCGGGGTTCGGGTGGGAAGATGTGGACCTGGGATACCGGCTGCATCAGGCCGGGGCGCGGGTCAAATTCACGACCGCCGCCATCTCGGTTCACATGTCGCACCCGTCCAGCATTGACGAGGCTGCCAAGTCGCGTGGCCTGATGCGCAACTTCAACCTGTTGATGGACAAGCATCCCGATCTGCCGCTGGTCGCACGCCGCTGGGCGGTCGCAACGGCGAAGGAAATCATGGCCGGCGCCGTCCGGGCCCGTCAGGATGCCGCCCATGATTATCACCGCCTGCGCCAGCGTTTCGCCGCTGCCATTGCGGCGCCTGCCATCTCGCAGAATACGGCCCGCCCGCTGCGCATTCTCAGCTACCGTTGGCATTGCGGCCACCAGTATGAGCTGTACAAGCTGCCGCATGAATTCACGCTGGTGCGCGGCCTCGGCCCTGGCATGACCGACGCCTGGAGTTACGATCAGCGGCCGCTTCGGTCCAACGTCAATTTCATCGATGCGGCCGACATCAAGGAGTCGCGCTATGATCTTGCGATCCTGCATTTCGATGAGAATAGCCTGAACCCGGCCCTGGGCGCCGGTGTCCTTCCTCTGGATTGGGGGCGGTCCTTCCGCTGGTTCCTGGACAATATCAAGTTGCCCAAGGTCGCCATCTGTCACGGAACCGTTCCCTTTGTCGGGCAGTATAATGTTGCCCGTGGCCCCATTGCCCGGTTCGAACTGATGGAGGCGGAACGGCAGGCCGTGGTCGACAAGATGCGCGCCCATGATGTGGAGGTGGTGGTCAATGCCCATGCCGCCCAGGGGGAATGGGGTTTCCACCGCTCACGCGTCATATGGCATGGGTTCGATCCCCAGGAGTACCGCCAGACGACACGCCGCCGCGATGTTCTGGCTCTTGGCGCCTCCATGTGGGAAAGGCCGCATTATCGTGGTGCCTTCGAACATGAGCAGGTGTTACGGCATCTGCCACCCGGCATTGTCGTGGAAACGGCGTCGAATGAAGACGGGGGGCTGTGGGCGCGGGGTACCAACGACTATGCTTGGTCCCGTTTCCGTTCCTATGCGGCCCGGATTGCTGAGTTCACGGCCTACCTGGATACTAGCCGACGTTCCCCCATGCCGCGGTCGCGGGGTGAGGCAATGTTGAGCGGCGTGGTACCGGTCGGCCTGGAAAGTGACGATCTGTCGCTGTTCATCCATCATGGCGTCAATGGTTTCATCGGGGACCAACCTGAAGAACTGGCCGAATATCTTGCCTTCCTGTGCCGTAACGGGGCTGCTGCCGCGCGCATTGGCACGAAGGCACGGCAGACCGCATTGGACCTGTTCAATCATGACCGCTATCTGGCGGCATGGTCCTCACTTCTGGCTCAATATTCCTGATATCGGCTTGCCGCGTCGTTACCGTGAAACAAGGAATGGCTATGCGCAGTATCCACGTCTTCGCCTCCGAACCCCCGTTGGATGCCGGAACCGGTGTCACGGTTATGGGCAGCCGTGGGCGCCAGATTCTGGAATATCTCACTGGCATCGGTCTTGATGTTACGACCAGCCTGCTGACGGGGCCCGGGCTGGAACATCAGGTGCCGGCGTTGCGTTCGCGCCGACATGATGCGGCCGTCTGGCTGTCACCCGCACATATGGCATTGCCACCCTACATTTTCCCCAACCTCCTCCGTGTCGGCGATCTGGCTTCCATCCGGGACCGCGAGGAAGCCGACCGGGTGGCCGAAGCCTTCCGGGGGACAGGTCATGCAGCGGGCCTGACGCTTGACCTGTCGCATGGCGCCCTCATGCCCATTGTCCTGCCGACCGGCGCCGGCGCCATCAATTTGCCGGCGGACTGTCCTGCCCCATTGCGTGTGCATCGTGTACCGCAACATCGGGACGTGCTGATCCTTGGGGATCTGTCGCGGCTGACCCATGCGCAGGATGCCATCAATGGCCTTGTTGACCGTCTGCTCGCTATCGGGGCAACCGTGCGGCTGGCGCACATGGCCATCAGTGCCGACCAGCCCCCCCCACCCTATCTGCCGGGTTGCGGCGGCGAGGTAACGGCCATTCTCTCCCTTGCGGACCTGACCACGATACTGGCATCCGCCACCCTTGTCGTTGATCCGTTCCCTATGCTGGGCGAGCCGGTATTAGCGACCGCTCTTCGTCACGCCATCTGCGCCCGCAACCATATCCCGCTGATGAACTGGCTGGGGGCTGGCGACACTGAAACCATTGTCACGGCGCTGGCCACGGATGCGGGACGTTTTGTGCCCGTGCTGCATGACCATGATTGGGCCGCTGGCCTGCAGGCGGCGTTGGCACCAGCTATGCGAGGCGTCAATGGCCGCAGGGCCGGAGCTGGTCGCTCTGTCACTGTCGTGGTGGGGGCCGCCAAGGGGCGCGATCATATCGCGCATCTGCTGCCGCTACTTTCAAGCTTGGTCGACAGTGGGGACCTGTCAGGTTACAGCCTGATCGAAGAACAGGCTGATGATGGATCGCCGGTTCTCTCCCATCATGGGCTGGGTGGCATGCCATCCGATGCCGACATGGTGCTGGTCTGCGGTGATCCGCGGTGGGCCATGGTAGAAGCCGTCCGTCTGGCTGTGCGGTCGCCCCTGGTTTATGTCGACAGCCTTGATTTCCTGAAGGCGCCGTTGGCAAGGCTGATCGCTTCCGGCGGGCTGTTCTGTACCCCTAATCCGGGGATATGTTCCGCCTTGGCTTCGCGGCTTGGCGTAGGACGCAGTTGGACCGTGCCGCCGACCGTACAATTGCCGATGCAGCCGTCCGCGCGCCATGGTGCTGCGGCGGCTCTGGTCATCAATGCGCGGGATGGTCTCGCTCTCGGGGCGGCCAAGGGCCCTGTTCTTTCCGCGATCAGCCGCGCCGTGTCGCATCTGAAGATCCCGCTCCTGTGGTTCGGGCAGCCCGATGCAGACTTCTTCGCCCATGTCGGCAACGTTCGGCAGCAGGCGGATGCCGATGGCTTGGCTCTCATGCGTCTCGCCATGAGTGGAGAACGTGTGATCCCCCTGGGGTTGGCCGCCCTGGATGCCATGGCTGGCACCGATGCCGATATGGCACTGTTCGGTGCCTGTGGGCATCCTGGTGTCTATTCCGCGTCGCCTGCGCACGTCCTGGGAAGCTTGCCCGCAGGTCTCCTTGTCGACAATGACGAGCATGCCTGGTTCGAGGCGATTACCACACTTGCGGCGGACGGCGGGGTCCAAGGGTTCGATCCGGTGGCGATCCGCTTGGAACGCGAGATCGGGCAGCTTGCGCAACGGGCGATACTGCCTCTCCTGACGGCACTGCCGGTTGATGCGCCGGTCTCCCTGCGGGAGCTTCTGTCCTTTCATAAGATGTTCAAGGAGACGGCCCACGAACCCCAGTTCGACGAAGAGGCTTATCTGGAGCTTTACCCCGACGTCCGCGAGGCCGTCCTGGCCGGGGTCGTACCGGATGGCTATTGCCACTATGTCCTGTTTGGCCGTAACGAAGGCCGATCCGGCAGTTTCACCAACAAACCCGGCTCCTCCCTGCATGATGTGATCGAACACGAAATGCGAACCTGCCGCCTGCAGCTTGTGGAGACACAGCGTTTGCTGGACCGGTTGCGCCGGGTGTCGGCCTGATCGAAGTTGCCGCTGGCATAAGTGGATATGGACATGGTCAAGTTAGTGACGGGTGTGGCGGGATTTATCGGCTTTTCCGTCGCCCAGGCCCTCCTGGACGCTGGTGAAACCGTCATCGGCATCGACATCGTTAATGACTATTATGATGTTGCGCTGAAGGAAGCGAGGCTTCGGCGGCTGGAGGCTCGTCCGAACTTCGTTTTCTACCGCCGTGATATTGCCGATATCGGGCTTGTCGATTTCATCACCCGCCAGCATCCCGATATCACGGAGATCATCCATCTGGCAGCACAGGCGGGCGTGCGCTATTCGCTGATCAATCCCTATGCCTATGTGCAATCCAACCTGCAAGGCCAGGTGGTGATGCTGGAACTGGCCCGTGCGCTTCCGGGCCTGCGCAATTTTGTTTATGCCAGCTCATCCTCCGTCTATGGCGCCAACAAGGAAACACCGTTCTCTGTCGACCATGCGGTCAACCGGCCTATCTCGCTTTATGCCGCAACCAAGCGCGCGGATGAGCTGATGACATATACCTACAGCCATCTGTTTAAGATTCCGGCTGTGGGTCTGCGTTTCTTCACCGTCTATGGTCCCTGGGGGCGCCCGGACATGGCGGTTTATCTTTTCACAGACGCCATCCTGGCCGGCCGTCCCATCGACGTGTTCAATGATGGGCAGATGTGGCGCGACTTCACCTTCATCGACGATATCGTCGCCGGCATCTGCGCGGCCAGCCGGCGGGTCCCACCGGCCGATACGGACGGGGTTCCGCATGTGGTCTACAATCTGGGCAATCACCGCCCTGAAAAGCTGACGGACATGATCGCCATCATCGAGCAGGCGCTGGGGCAGAAGGCACAGATCAACTACCGCCCTTTGCAGCCGGGGGATGTGACCAGTACCTGCGCTGATATCGACAGCAGCCGGCGCGACCTGGGATATGAACCCACCATCAGCCTGGCCGATGGCTTACCCCGGTTCGTGGCTTGGTTCAGAGATTTTTACGGCCGTTGAGGGTTTCGGCGGGACTTGCGCGAACCCGGCAATCGGCTTTTAGGGGCCTGTGTGCCCCCGTCCGCGGACAAGGAATGGCTATCCTTTGCGATCATTTCGCGGACATACTGCCCCAGCGGGTCACCTTCAGGGACAAAGGCACTGAGCAGTGCCAGCGCGCCTTCCGCATCGCGATCCAGGCGCCATTTCAACTCTGCCAGAACAGTCGCTGTCTCCGGTGTTCTGGCATGACCTGACGCCTGCATGCGCTCACGCCACTTTTCGACTGCTGCACGGTCGTCAGGTCGATGCTTCAGCAGCATCCGAACCAGATTGACCTGCGCGATATGATGTTCCTGTTCTGCGGCGGCTGTGAACAGGGTGATGGCGCGGTCGGGGTCTTCGGGCACTTCCCGGCCCGCTGCATAGGCATGGGCCATGCGGTACTGGCCCGACGCACTGCCCAGCTCGGCAGCGGCATTATAGAAAACCATCGCGGCCGACCGGTCCTGTGGCACACCGATACCGTTATAGAGGAAGGCCCCGTAATTGTAGGTGGCGTCGGGATGTCGCTGCTCGGCTGCCTTCAGCAGATGCTGCGCCGCCAAGGCCTGGTTGACGGGCACACCCTTGCCCAGCAGATGGCATAGGCCCAGTTGGAATCGGGCTTCAGGGTCCTCATCCGCCACCTGCTCAAACAAGGTGATGGCCCGGTCATGGTCGACCAGCACGCCCTGACCGGTCTGGTGCGCCTTGGCCAAGGCGGTCGTGGCCCGCGCATACCCAGCATCGGACGCGGTCACGTACCAGAGGATGGCTTCCGCTTGATTGGCGATCACTGCCTTACCGGTGGCATGAAGATCGGCCAACAGCACCATGCTTTCCGTGTCGCCCTTGACGGCACCGCGGCGCAACCAGGTCTCGGCCTGCCCCATATCCACAGGCTCTCCCCCCAGGCCACGCAGATAGATCAGGCCCAGAAGGCGGATGGCACCCGTGATGCCGCCATCCGCCGCACGACGCAGCCAGCGTTGCGCCTCCTTCGGGTCCGCCACAACACCGGTTCCCTGCAGGAGACACACACCAAGATGGTAGAAGGCCGTCTTGTTCCCTTGATCCGCCGCCTTCCGGTAAAGCTCGAAGGCATCCTCCGGCCCCTGGCCGGGCACTTCACCAGCACTGATCAGCCCTGCCAGCCCGATCATGGCGGCAGTACTGCCCTGATCCAGGGCTCGGCCATACCAATCAATGGCCCCAACCACGTCACGTGCCGCCTCATCCTCTTCACGGCTCAAAAGCCAGGCCAGAAGAACTTGTGCGTCCACATACCCCTGTTCGGCTGCCATCTTCGCCCAATGGCGGGCTTTGCTTCTATCCTTGACGAAGGCGGTAGAAGGCTTGCCTTGCCGTAAATTCGTTTCCGGTATGCCCATCGCATAAGCAGCCGCCAGCCGGGCCTGTGCCAGGGGGCGTCCCGCAAGGGCGGCCTGCTCATACCAGCGCAACGCCGCAGCCGGATCGGGTAGCGTGCCCTGTCCGTGCCAAAGGGCCTCCGCCAGCGCCAATTGGCAATCCGCATCGCCCGCCCGGGCCGCTTCGTGCCAGATTGCCACGGCCTTGGACAGCTTTCCGCGGGTAGCCGCCCGACAACCCTGCTGATGCGGGGTGCCGAACACTTGGTTGAGCAACCGAGGCCAGACAGGAGGCGATACAGAAGAGGGTGTCATTGATAGGGTTCCAGGCAGCAGGGCCAGCTTCTGATCTATCCTGTCGGCGAAGCATACGGAAGCCCGAACTCCCGCTGCAGCATGGTAAGCCAGGCCGGCAATACCGCCCGGTTAAAGTCATAATGGTCGATGACGGTCTGCCGGGCATTATGACGCATCGCCTGACGCTGACCGGGCGGCATATCCAACGCCATCCCCAGGCCCGCTGCGACCGCAACCGGGTCATGGAACGGGACCAGGATGCCGTTGCGGCCCTGTTCCACCACTTCCCTGACGGGGGCCGTATCGGACGCAACAAGGCTGACCCCGCAGGCCATGGCCTCCAGCATCGACCAACTGAGGACGAACGGATAGGTCAGATAAACATGGGCCGATGACAGGCGCATCAGATTGATGAAATCCGCATGCGGGATGGTGCCAAGGAAATGGACGCGGTCCAACGGCAGTTGATCGCCCAGTTCGGCCAGCATCTTCGCCCGCCAGGTGCCTCCATCCGGCGGGGGGGTGCCGTAAGAAACCCCATCGCCGCCGGCAATCACCAGCCGCAGATCGGGGCGGCTGCGTAACAGATGGACGGCGGCCCGCATCATGATGGGAAAGCCGCGATAGGGTTCCAGATCGCGGGCGATATAGGTGACCAGCGGCATGCCCGGTTCCAGACGCCGCCCATCCGGCAGGATCAGGGGCTGGGAGGGACCGGGGCTGGCGGTTTGCGTATCAATCCCATCATGGATCACAGACAGTTTGGGGTGCAGGAACGATGGATGCAGGTCGTGCTGCCAGCGGGTGGGGCTGACCCCCCGGTCAATGGCTGCCATACCCAACAGATGATGGGCATTCAGGCTGCGGACCCGGGCCAGCATATCCAGATTGACCGGCCCCGGCGGATCGAACCCGACATCCACCCCGACCCCGTGATAATAAAACTCGCAATAGCCGATGATGGGTACGTCCGGCCACAGATCCTTCAGATAGAGCAGCTCGCCCCAGCCATTATGGCCGATCACCAGATTGGGCCTGTAGCCGGTTTGGGACAGCCGCACACAGGCGGCCAGCACAGCCTGGCCCCGCCAGATGGCCTGATCCGACTTGATCAGATAGGGGTGCGGGCGGTTATCAGCAGAGACATCCACGCTATAGCGATGCAGGGTCACACCCGCCAGCTCGCGCACGGGATCGCTGGCCATCGCATCGACCTGAACCCCCGGCAGACGGGCCAGATACGGGGCCAAATGCAGGAACTGCCCGGGGAACTGGTTGTGTAGAAACAGTACCTTGTACATGTGTGTCCATTCACATCCGGCGCTGGCGCGCAAGGTGGCGCACATAAGGGGAGGCCACAAGACACAATTGGTTTGCACCGTCAGACTATGCCCATATGCTGCCCATCCCATTTATGACTGCCTTTATGTGAAGCGGGAGTAGACCCTTGCAGTTCATCTGGCCTGATAAGACCAGCGAAGCCATCGCCGGAACCTGCCCGGTCTGCGCCGATGCCGGCCCGCATGCGCCGGTCCTGCTGCTGCCCGCGGTCGGGCCCGGCGGGGCAGATTGGCAGATCGTGGAATGCCCGAACTGCGCCTCCCGCTTCTCCACCGACCGCGCCGGTGCCGATTACCGGGGGGACGAGGCACCCGATACCACCTTCGTCCATTACTATATGGAACAGGGGGCGGGCCTGCGTTCCATGCTGGAACCGCTGGGTTTCATGGAGCCGGGCCAGGGCCGGATGCTGGAGATCGGGGGTGGCTTCGGCTTTCCCAGCGATTATGTCCAGACCGTGCTGGGCTGGACCGCCAAGGGCTATGATCCGTCGGGCATGGCCGTGCTGGGCCGGGACTATCTGGGCCTGGATATCACCCGCGATTACTGGACCACCGACACCCCCCTGACAGAGCCGTTCGACGTTGCCTATGCGTCGGAGGTGATCGAGCATATTCCCGAACCGGCCCCCTTCCTGGCCGCCATGCGTCATGCCGTGGGGGACAAGGGTATCGTCGCCCTGACCACCCCCAATGGCGCCGCCCTTAATCCCGGCACGACGCCGGGCATGCTGATCCCCATTGCCAGTCCGGGCCTGCATCTGACCCTGTTCAGCGCCAAGGGGCTGGAGATGGCGCTGAATGAAGCAGGGTTCGCCAATGTACGGGTGGAGGTGCACGGCACCACCCTGCGCGCCCTGGCCGCCAACACCTCCCTGCCGCCGCTGCGCAATCTGGATGATGAACGCTATATAGACTATCTGCGCCGGCGCATCGCGACATCGGACATGGTGGCGCCCCTGCTGTCGGGCCTGCGGTACCGGCTTTTGAAGGAGCTGGTAAATGCCGGGCGTAATGATGAGGCCCTGGCGCTTTATGCAGAAATAGCGGTTTCCATGCGTCTGCGCTTCGGCATCGATATCGAAAAGCCGGAAGGGTTACAGGTTCCGGATGCCGGGATTGATGGACGGGGATGGTTGGCCCTGCTGCCGGGAAACATCACGGGCCTGCTGTATTTCCGTGCCGTCCTGGCCAATAATGCAGAGGCTGATGCACGGGCTGCCGCCCTTTATGCGGGACAGGCTGCCTTGATCGGGGCCTCGCTGCGGCGTGCGATCCGTCCCCAGGGTATCGAGGATGGCGAGACGGAGCTGCTGTCCATGGCGGCCATCCGGCTGCATCTCGCGGCATCCATTGGCATCGGGGGCAATGCCGCACCGCTGCTGACAATGATCGAACGGGGAGGCGACGACGGTTTGCTGTTGCCCCTCTCGTTCAGAAGGCAGTTGCGCCAGGCGGTCATTGACGATCTGCGGGCGACACGGCATCCCAACATCCTGTGGCAGGGTCTGCTGCCCCAGGAACCGGAGACGCTGGACGAACTGACCTTGCTGCGCCGCATCATTCAGGAGGGCATCCCGCCTTCCATCCCCCCCGCCTTCGCCGCAATCGAAGCGGCAGAGGATACGGCTACAGTGCGCGCTGCCTTCTGGTCGATCTGGACCACCCCGCGCGCGGATGAGGCACCGGCGACGATCAGCCATGCCCGAAAGTTGACACTGATTCGGCTTGTTCTGCTTGGCGCGCATGGCGAGGCAGGGCTGTTATTCACTGCCTGGGGAGATCCATCCCTCGCTGAGGATGCCTCCGTGGCAACCGCGCTGTCCATCGTTGCCGCAGCAACCCAAGCCTGAGCGCCGGTTTTACCATGGCCCGTCAAGGTCATAGTCCATACGACATATGTGCTGCGCCTGCTAAGCGCATTGCCCATTCAGGCCGAGAATGCTACAACTTGAAAGAGTTTGTATCCTAAATGGCTGGGCACTCTGCCCTGAAGTTCTGTTCCGGGTAGCCGGATTTAAGAGATAAGCACGGGGGTTGGTGATGGCAACGATATCTGGCGGTCAAACGATTGCGACAGTGGGTACGACCGCAGAAGAGAATAATCAGCTTAGCAATCTGCTGCAGACGACCTTCTCCAACGTGACCTCTATCACGAGCACGGAAGTCGTCCCGACGAGCGCCAACACCGTCACCCTCCCCACACCCACCCTGCTTGGTACCTTCGAGGCTACCAGCATTGTCACTCAGGCGGTTTCCGCGTCGTCCGCCGGTGGCGTGGCTGTTGTCAATACAGATAAAAGCGGTTCAAGCAGCGGTAACAGCCTCACCAATTTGATTGTCGATAGTAATGCGGGTGCCGTTATCTTCTCCGGCTCCGGCAATGCCAACACGGTGACGGGCATGGTCCTTCCGACGGGCGGCACGACCAGCCTGATCGTCGGCAATGCCGGTTCTCAGATCGTTGACGGCAGCCGGTCAACGGTGAATACAAGCATCTTCACCGGTACCGGTAATGACACGGTCGTTACTGGCAGCGGCAGTGACTCAATCAAAATTGGTGGTGATGGCATCGCCAACGGCGGTGGCGGTGCGGATACGCTGATTGGCGGCACGGGCACGGCGACCCTGGGCGGTGGCTTGGGCGCCGACAGCATCGTGGCCGCCACGGGCGGCGGCGTTATCATCGGTGAGGTCGGCAACGACAGCTTGGTCGCCGGTGCTGGCAAGGATGTGTTCATCTATCGCACAGGTGACGGTAACGACGCCATCACTGGCTTCAACCCGGCTGCCGATACGCTGGCCCTCGCCATCTCTGGCGTTGATCTCACCAGCATCATCAGCAACGCAACCGTGTCGGGTGGCAACACCATCATCACCATGCCGGACGGTTCGACCATCACGCTGGCCGGCGTCACGGGGATCAATGTCAACTGGTTCACCATCAAGTAAGTGCGCTTGATGATCGGATGATGGAGATGGCGGACTTTTGTCCGCCATTTCTTTTTGTTACGTTCACTTCTCTTTGATCAGGCCCAGGCCATGATGGACATGTCGATGACAAACAGTCTGGCACCGGTTCAGGACCGTGCTTCAGGGTCGGACCGGTTCCGGTCATCGGCACAGGTTCTTCCTCTGCCCGAGGGGCTTTATCTGGCCTCCGTAAAACCTTCGGGACAGCCGCTCCGCATCGTGAATGGTGTCGGCTTTCCGGCCGTGCAGATTTCCTCAATTCCGCAGCCGGGCACCCTGGCGCCTGCCTTCCTGACTAAGGGGGAACTGGCCCCTGTCGTCTGGCTGAGCGGTGTGGAAGAGGCTGTGATCACCGTCCCGGCCGGCGCCTCCCCCCTGCTGATCACCAATTATCTCTATGGGTCGGAATTGCAGAAATGCCCGGACCTGGAGATCAAGCGGCTGAACCGTGTTTCCACCGTTCCGGCGGTGGGGCTGAATATCCATGTCCATATCCAGCAATTGGGCGAACGGGCCTTCAACGCCGGCGAATGGGCCGCCTCGGACGAGCCTTTCTGGATCGAGGCGCTGCGGGTGGAGGCTACCCCGACCGTGGGCCAGCTTCTGCAATATCATGTTCCTGGCGCCAGCTCCTCTGATGGACATTGGACCCCCGTACCCGGCCGTCTGGGTACCCCTGGTGGACCTCCGCTGGCCGGGATCGCCTTCCGGCTGCTGTCCCCCCTGGCGAACAGCCACCGTGTCGTCTATGCGGCGCGGTTCCTGCGCCATGGCGAAATCACGGGGACCGATGGTGAACCCTGCCGGTCGCCGCAGGCACAGGATCCGATGATCGCTGTCCGGGTTGCCATTGTCCCGCGCTGAGCCCCGCACTGACGATTCTCAACCCTCTCCCGATCCGGCTTCCGCGCTATCGGGTCGGCTTTTGTTGCGGTCCCAGTTTTTCAAGGCGCTGGCAGATCGGGATCATGAACGGGCCATATTGCTGGCCATCCGTCTGGCACGGCTGGAACCGGTGCATCCCGATGACCTGGCCGTTGCGGCCACGGCCTGGCATCTGCGTGGTGACCGTCAACAAACAATGGCCCTGCTGTTAGAGGCGTTGCGTCTGGATCCGTTGCATGGCGTGGCGGCAAAGGGGTTGGCGGCGCAAGGCCCGCCCCTGTCCGCCGACATCATGCGGGCCTTGTTATGGCATGCTGAAACCGATCCGGATGCAGCACAGGCCCTGATTAAGCATGCGCTGTCGGCTGGCCAACCCTTGGCCTATGTGACGGGCAGGTGCATCCACTGCGTGGTACCGCCCGGCACCTGGGAACTGAGCGTGCGCTGGCGACAAATAGTGCTGGTGCAATCCCGGATGGCGGCGTCTGATCAGGCCCGGCTGGTCGCGCTGCCGATCCCGGATGGCTTGCGCGGGATTGTCGATCCGGTCGTGTCGGCAAACGGTGTAGACTTGGCATCGGGCCCGATTGATGCGTCATGGTTGTCGGCCCCGCGTCTGACCGCCCTTGTCGAACCCGGTGATAAGGCCCGCTGGATGGTGCAGGCGATGGACCTTGCCTGTCCGTCCCGGCCTGTCGCCCTGCTGTTGCGGGACGGGGACCGGGTGCTGTCGCGGCATATCATCTCCCCTCGCCCCACGGGTGGTCCCGCGCTGGGCGCTGTGGCGACCAAGGTCGCGGATGTGCCTGCCCTTGCCATTGATCCGCCCGCGGATGCCGTTTGCCCTGGCCTGTTCTTTGAACTGACGGGGGAACCAGTCACGGTTAGCAGGGTCGCCGGCCCCGATGATGGCATTGTCGATGTTGTGGTGCCGGTCTATGGCGACCTTGAGGCGACAAAGGCCTGTTTCAACGCCCTGCTGACCCGTTCCCCCGGAACAGCCATGCGGGTCGTGGCCATTGATGATGCCAGCCCTGACGAGCGGATCAGCAGGCTTCTGGATGGGCTGGCCGCCGCCGGAAAACTTGTCCTGATCCGTAATCCCGGCAATCTGGGCTTCGTGCGGTCGGTCAATATCGGCATGGCCCGACATCCGGGGCGCGATGTCGTGCTGCTGAATGCAGATACTGTGGTCAGTGACGGCTGGCTGGGTCGGCTACGGGCCGCCGCATACCAGGCGGCGGACACCGGCACCGTCACGCCCTGGTCGAACGATGCCACCATCTGTTCCTATCCGGCTGCCAATGCGCCAACCGCCCTGGCGGGCGTCGATATCGATGCGCTGAACCGGCTGGCAGGCGAATGTCTGGCCGGGCAGACGCTGGACATTCCGACGGCGGTCGGCTTCTGCATGTATATAAGGCGGGACTGTCTGGCACAGGTCGGCTGGTTCGACGCCGACGCCTTCGGCACCGGCTATGGCGAAGAGAATGATTTCTGCTTACGGGCCGCCGCCACCGGCTGGATGCACCGTATGGCCCTGGACGTGTTCGTCGGCCATGTGGGCAGCGCCTCCTTCAGCACGGCCAAGCAGGCCCGGATCGATGCCGCCCTGGCTGTCCTGGAACAGCGCTACCCAGGATATCAGGCTGATATCCACGCCTTTATTGCTGCCGATCCCCTGCGTCTGGCGCGCCGGCGGCTGGATTTGGCGCAGCTGGAGGGCCAAGGGTCCCCGCGCCCGGCCCTGATCATCTGTGCGCGGTTGGGCGGGGGAACGGATCGCTTTATCGACCGGCTGGTTGAGGACAGGGGCAATGGCGGACAGGATGTGCTGATCCTGCGCCCTGAGCAGCCGGAGGCCGGGCGTCCGACGCTGCGACTGGAGGCCCCGGATGCGCCGCATCTGACCAATCTGATTTATGACGCCGGGACGGAACTGGACGCTTTGCGGGCTGATCTGCGGCACCTGGGCGTGACCGGTGCTGAACTGCATCATCCCGCACAATTGTCGGGCGATTTATTGTCGCGGCTGGCCGGCTGGTTCCCCTACCGGGCCCATATCCATGATTTTGGCTGGATATGCCCTCGCATCAACCTGCTGGATGGCGATTGGAACTATTGTGGGGAGCCGGAGACGGCCATGTGTGAGACCTGTGTCGCAACACATGGCGATCTGCTGGGTATCGACCGGTCGGTGACCGCTTGGCGCGACCTGACACAACAGATATTGCAAGGGGCCGTAGCCGTCGGCTGCTCCAGCCACGATACGGCCAACCGCATGCGGCGCTATGTGCCCGCAGCCCACTTCCAGATCGCCCCTGCCGAACCGTCCCTCCCCATCCCCCCGTCCCCCGCCTTGCCGGTCCGGCGGCCGGGGGAGGCGCTGCGTATCGTGGTTCCCGGCGCCATCGGGCCGCCCAAGGGCTATGGGCTGCTGCTGGATTGCGCACGCGATGCGGCGGAACGGGATCTGCCGCTGCGGTTCCTGATTCTGGGCTACAGCGTGGATGACGACGCGCTGGCGGATACCGGCCGGGCCTTCATCACAGGCCGTTACAAGGAGGACGAGGTTCCCGCACTTCTCGCGGAGCTGCGCCCGCATGCGGCCCTGCTGCCCTCTGTCTGGCCAGAGACCTGGTGCTATGCGCTGAGCCATGTGATGGCGGCCGGCTTGCCCGTGGCGGCCTTCGACCTGGGGGCCCAGGCGGAAAGGCTGCGCATGGCCGGTGGCGGCCTGCTGCTGCCGGCAGGCCTGCCAGCGAAAGTCCTGAATGACGCCCTGCTGGCAGCCTTCCCGCCTCAGTAAACGCGGTTGCGCATTGAATATTCCAGATGCTTCACGATCAGGCGCGCATCATAGGATGACACATCCTTCAGCAAGGTTTCCCAGTACTGGAGGTAGGGGATGCCCACGGGATTGCGCTGGAGGAGATCGCGTTTGATGAAGGGACAGCGGCTTGTCACCAGCAGTTCATCCCAGAAGAAATGCGTCTGGTTCAGGGCCACACCCTCGCGCAGGAAACGGCCGATCATCTCCAGATAGCGATAGCGGATGGGATCATCCTTGGGGTCGGTCTTGTCCAGATAGGTCTCAATCGGGCCAGAGACGCGGGCAACCATGGCACGATAGGGATAAAGCGCCTGACACCGCAGACCGTATTTCATCAAGTACTGCGTCAGCCCGATCTCCCCATACCGGATGACCCATTCCTTGCGCCGGAAATAGGGCAGCCAGCGCCAGAATCGGCGGAAGGCCGGATCCTGGAGAGCCCGGGGATGGAACAGCACGAAATAGCTCTGCAGATGGAAAAGGCGCGACCAGCAGTCGGTGATGCCCCAGACATCTGCCGCGGCGGGATCGGCATTGCCGATGATCTCGCCCAGATCCTGCACAGGACCATAGATGCTGTCATTGGTGACCAGCAGCATCTCCAGGCCGTTCACATCGGGGATCTGGGCGATGCCATCCTTGAAGGCCCCAAAATCATAGCCGACATTGGCGCGCCACAATATCCGCGCCACCAGGGGCGACAAACGCTCCACACTGGCCTTGGGGAAACGGGGGGAATTGCTGGTAAAGACGATGGTAAAACCAGCGCGCTGCAACTCACTTAGATAATGCAGGACATAATCATGGACCACGCCGCGCTTGTCGAAGTGATTGAAAACCGCCACTCGCCTTGCGCCGGATAGAGTGCTCTCTCCATCCCACTTGCGGCGAATGTAATTCGGCTTAAAGATGTACAACATGTAGGCGCGGATAAAATCGAATAAATCGACCATCTCCTCGTAAAGCCATCTTATCTTATTTCGCAGTCTCATGGCTATTCTATCTGGATTAGGCTGATCGCCATTACTTTGGCTTCTGATAACCGAAGATGGGTTACCACATAAGGAATTGATTTAGTATACGGGTTTCGGAAGGACTGACCAAACAAAACCAACCTTGCCGGTGCGGAACATGGCAGACAGGGTTTCGATCAACATTTGAGGCTGGCACCCGTTACGATATATCTGCGGCCCGAACCTCGGAAATGAGAAGTATGTTCGTCATGTCAGATCGCCAACCGGAGACGGCTGCGGCCCGTACCGACCGGCTTGAAGAATTCCGGGCGGATGGATCGCCCTCCTTCGCCCTGGCATTCGCCGATATTGGACGCGGGCTGGCCTGCTGGCGGATCTGGCTGACCCTGGCCGCCAGCGATATCCGCCAGAAATACCGGGGTTCACTGCTGGGTCCGCTCTGGGTGACGATCAGCATGCTGGCCTTCACCGTGGGCATCGGTGTCGTTTACGCCAATCTTTTCAATGTCGATGTCCATGCCTTCCTGCCGCATGTCGCCGTCGGCATGGTGGCCTGGACCCTGATCACGGGCCTGATCAACGAAAACTGCACAGCCCTGACAGAGGCCGAGGGCTATCTGAAACAGATCCGCCTGCCCCTGACCCTGTTCGTCTGCCGGGTCGTTGCCCGCAATCTGCTGGTGCTGCTGCACCATGCCCTGATCGTCGTGGCGGTCCTGCTGTGGTTTGGCGTGCCGGTCTCGCTGCTGGATGTGGGGCTGGCCTTGCTGGCTCTGGCGCTGCTGGCCCTGTCCGGCTATGGCTGGGGCCTGGCACTGGCCTGCATCTGCATGCGGTTCCGCGATGTGTCCCAGATCGTGGCCACCATCATCACGGGCGCCTTCTTCATCACGCCGGTCCTGTGGAAGGGCAGCTTCCTGGCGGAAGGGCATCCGGCCCTGCTGTTGAACCCGTTCTATTATCTGCTGGAAATCCTGCGCCAGCCGCTGACCACCGGCCACAGCGATCCCATGCACTGGCTGGTATCGGGGCTGATCGCGCTCTCCGGCCTGCTGGCAGGCCTGCTGACCTTCCGGGCGGCCCGCCCGCGCATCACCTACTGGACGTGACCCGATGAGTGTCGAAATCCGCCTTGAGGATGTCAGTGTCCGTTTCCAGATTTTCGGGCTGCATGGACGGTCCCTGAAGAAGACAGCTCTCAACCTGTCGACGGGCGGGCGCATCGGGCGCGAGCCGGGGGCGCGGGTCCATATCGATGCGCTGGCGGGCGTCAATCTGCACCTGCAGGAAGGCGACCGCGTCGCCCTGGTCGGGCATAATGGGGCCGGGAAAAGCACCTTGCTGCGCACCATGGCCGGCATCTACGAACCGACGGGGGGCCGGGTCCATGTCCGGGGCCGGGTTTCCCCCATGTTCGACCTGATGGTCGGCATCAATCCTGAGGCGACGGGACGCGAGAATGTGCGGCTGCGCGGCCTGCTGCTGGGCATGAGTGCGGCAGAGGTCGATGCCTATGCAGGAGAGATCAGCGCTTTCTCCGGTCTGGGCAGCTATCTGGACCTGCCGGTGAAAATCTATTCCTCGGGCATGCTGCTGCGGTTGATGTTCGCGGTGACGACGGCCATCTCCCCGCAGATCCTGCTGCTGGATGAATGGATCACGGCGGGGGACAGCGCCTTCATGGAGCGGGCCGAACAGCGGGTCAACGGCCTGATCGACCGTTCCGCCCTCATGGTGATCGCCACCCATAACCGGGTCCTGGTGGAGAGATTGTGCAACAAGGTGGCTGTGCTGGAGCAGGGCCGCGTCGTGGATTTCGGCCCCCTGACGCCCCACCTGCTGGACCGCGCCATGGCGGCATGATCGCTGCCTGCATCAACGCAGATATGGGTATGGTTTGCCCATTGCGGCCATGGCCGTGTATAGGCACCTTCTCAGCAATCATCCGGACAGGGGCGTCGGAAAGATGCGGGTGATCGGCTATCTGGAAACATACACCGACAATGTGCTTGTCGGATGGGCCTATAATTCCGCGGAGCCGGGGCGCCGCCTTCTGTTGAGCGTAGAAGTACAAGGCCAGCCAGTGGCGGCTGGTGTGGCCAATCTGGACAGGCAAGATGTGGCCCAAGGCGGGCATGGCGACGGTCGGTGCGGCTTCCGCATCCCCCTCCATCTTGAGGTCGGTCAGCCCTTCCTGGTGCGTGAAGCATCCAGCGGCAGCATCCTGTTCACACAAGACGACCTGCCCGCACCGGACGAGACGGCACTGGCCAGTGATGCCTCCCTGATCCGGGGCAATGTCGATACGGTACTGGGGACGAACATCAAAGGCTGGTGTTGGCACCCGCATGCCCCCGACCGGGCCGTGCGCGTACGTGCGCTGGTCGATGGACAGGAAGTCTCTGCCACGGATGCGGATGAAAGGCGCGGCGATCTCATCAATGCCGGCATCGGCAATGGAAACCATGCTTTTTCCCTGCCTATGCCCTTCTGGATGCTGGATGGCGTCACCCGTGAGGTGACCGTGGTCGCAGGGGATTACGGCCCCCTGCCCGGCAGCCCTGTCAGCTTCGTTGGCCTCACCGAGGGGGCGCGGCCCTTGTTGAGCAGGCTGTTGGCCATCCCGGAGGGGGATGAGACGTCGCGGCAAGGGGTGGGGTTGCTGCTCGACTGCTATCTGCGCCATGTCGAAACCCTGCTGCCCCGCTCCGTCGGGTTTGCCTATTACGCCGACTGGTACCGGGCGCAGGCGGGAGAGGTTTCACTGGCTGATTGGCCGGCGGACCTGCCTGAACGGGCCCTGCGCCTGAAGGCGCCTGATGGCGGTTCCTATCTTCTGTGCGTCGATGAAGGCGCCATCCCCTTCGCCAATGCCGCACAGCGGCTGCTGTCCCTGGCTGTGGAGACGGGGGCGGACATCGTCTATGCCGACATGCAGGTGACGCGTGACGGCAAACCCTTTCCCTGGTTCCGGCCGACCTGGAGTCCTGACCTGGCGTTGGCACAGGATTACATACGGGGCGTCACGCTGATCCGGGAAGAGGTCCTGGCCCGCCAGGGCCAGCGGCGGACCCTGGCGGGCATGCGCTATGGGGCCATGCTGTCGACCGATTCGGCCCGCATCGTGCGGTTGCCAGAGGTTCTGGGCAGCCTGGAACGCCCGCCGGCGGAGGCCGTCAGCAACGATATCGCCCAACTGATCGCGGCATGCCTGTCCGGCAGGGCAGAGGTGGAGATCATTAATCCACGACAGGGGCTGCGGCGTATCCGTTGGCGGCTGCCTGCCAATCCCCCCCGCATCAGCCTGATCATCCCCACCCGCGACCGGCTGGAACTATTGCGTACAGCCGTGGACAGTATCCGGCAGCGTACCCAGTACCCGAACTATGAAATCCTGATCATCGACAATCAGAGCGAACAGTCAGAGACGCTAGCTTGGCTGGAGGCTGGAAAGCAGCAGGGACATTTCCGTGTCCTCCCCTATGACGCGCCCTTCAATTATGCCGACATGAACAACCTTGCGGCGGCCCAGGCCGACGGGGACATTTTGGGCTTCATCAATAATGATGTGGAACTGATCACGCCGGATTGGCTGGAAACCGCCATCGGCCTGCTCTCGCGGCCCGAGGTTGGGGCCGTCGGCGCGCGTCTGCGCTTTGGCAATGGCATGCTTCAGCATGGTGGCGTCATCGTCGGGACGGGCGGACTGGCCGAAAACGCCTTCCAGCATGTCGGCGTGGCGGATGAGGGCTATTTCTACCGCACGCAGGTGGCCGGCAATTACAGTGCCGTCACAGCCGCCTGCCTGTTCATCCGCCAAGCTGATTTCCAGGCATTGGGCGGCTTCGACGCGGACAATCTGCCCGTCGCCTTCAACGATGTCGATCTCTGCCTGCGCCTGCGCGAACGCGGACATAACATCGTCTGGACCCCCCATATAGACCTGTACCATTATGAGAGCGTCAGCCGGGGCCGCGACGATACGCCTGACAAACGGGCCAGGGCCATGAAAGAGGAATTGTATATGCGCCGCCGCTGGTCACATGTCGCCCTGGCCGATCCGTATTACAGCCCCAACCTAAACCTTGATGGTGTTCCCTTTACCGGTTTGGCTCTGCCGCCCCGTCAGGCGTGGGGGCGATGATGTCTGTACAAGGACATTTCGACTGTATTGGTGGCCGGGCCATCTGTGGCTGGGCCTGGAATCCGTCTAATCCGGATGAACGGGTTGAGGTTCGTGTCCTGTTCAATGGAGAACCCATAGCCAGCGGCCTAGCAGCGACGCACCGCCCTGACCTCCAGGCTGCCGGCATCGGTTCAGGGAACCATGCCTTTTTTGTCTCCCTGCCCGACAGCCATTTGGATGGTCGTGCAGGGGAGCTGATCGTACAGGTCCCTGACGGCACCCCGCTGGCAGGTACTCCGGCCCGCTTGACATTACCTAATCTCCGTTTCCGTCCACTGGAGCCGCTGGAAGCGGCTCCAGCGATCACACTGTCGGTCTGTGCGATCGTCAAGAATGAAGGGCCTTATCTGCTGGAATGGCTGGCATATCACCGGCTTGTCGGGGTCGAGCATTTTGTGATCTTCGACAATGGCAGCACGGACGGAAGCAGTGAATTGCTGGCCAAACTGGCAAGGGCGGGCATTGTGGATTATGTCCCCTGGCCGGACATACCGGGTGTGGCCGTCCAAAGGCCGGCCTACATCGCGGGCTTGGCCCGCCTAGCTGAGCGCAGCCACTGGGTTGCCTTCATTGACGCCGATGAATTCCTGAACCCGCTGCGGGGTGAGACGGTTCCGGAAATCTTGAAGGATTATGAAGCGGCAGCAGGGCTCATGGTGCCTTGGCGGCTGTTCGGCTCCAACGGCCATCAGGACAGAGCCGACGAATTGGTGGTAAGCCGCTTCACCCGCCGCGCGCATGCCCCGGATTCCCGCAACAATCTGGTCAAGACGATTGTCCAAGCGCGCGCCGTCCTTCGTCCTGATATCCACACGACCCAGCTTGCACAAGGTTGTCTTGTGGATGAGTTCTGGCAGTTGGGGGGTAGCCAAGGCCATCCGGACAATCACGCCGTACCAGGTGCCAAGCGTTTGGTCCTCAACCATTATTTCACAAAATCCAGAGCGGAATGGCATCATAAGCGTAACCGGGGACAAGCGACCGAACAGGTTGGATCAACAGCATGGCGGCGACCGGACGATCATTTTGCCGCACATGATGTCAATGATATTGAGGACCTTGGCCTTGCTAGCCGCGCTGCGGCCATCCGAGAAGAGATGGAACGGTTGCAGGCTCTACTGTAGGAAAGTCGCTAGCGGCTCAGGCATTCCTCTTTGGATAGAGGCGAGCATCGTCAGGCTTGACTTACTCTTACCGGAACGGCCAATTTCGCGCTGCACTCAAAACCTCATCAGGATGAGTTGCGGCTTCTTAGAAGGGACAGCATGGTACACGCGGAGGTGAATACGGAGGAGAATGCTGGCCCTCCGTCACACACGATGCTTGAGGCTCTGTGTTTCATCGCCCGCCACCACGGCCTGCATCTGTCTCAAGAACAGTTGATCCGGCAATTCGCCCGTAGCAACGGCGAAGTATCAGCAGCCAGCATCGTAGCGGCTGCGGATCAAAACGGGCTGAAAGCACAGCGGACCCACCTGCGCTTCGAACATCTGCTGCGCCTAGGCCGGGCCGTCCCGGCTTTGCTGCGCATGAAAGACGGTACGGCGCAGGTTCTCATAAATACACATGTGCAATCGTCCCCGCCCGTTGTCTTGCTGCGCCACCCGACCGATGGTTCACAGCCGCAACCGTATGATCTCGTCAGTCTTTCGGAAATCTGGGCTGGCGAAGCGGTTCTGTTCAAGCGCAAACACGGCACCAGCCAAGCCGACGAGGATTTCAGCATCGGGTGGCTGATCCGGCAACTGGCCAAGGACAAGCGGATTTTCCGCGATGTCGGATTCTCCGCGTTGGCCATGTCGTTCTTCGCCCTTGTGCCGCCCTTGCTTTATTTTCTGGTCGTTAACCGCGTGCTGGTCCATCAGCGCATGTCGACCCTGTTCGTATTGGCGGTCGGGGTCGGCTTTGTCGTGATCTTCGATGCGATCTTCGGCTATCTGCGGCGCTGGTTGGTCGCCGAGGGCACGGCGCGCATCGATGCCCGCCTCGGTACCTATATTTTCGATAGGCTGGTCGGCCTTCCCATTGAGGTATTCGAACGGCAGCCCACGGGCATGATCAGCTTCAAGATCGGGGAAGCCAACCGCATCCGTGCCTTCCTGACCGGTCAGGTATTTTCTACTTTGCTGGACAGCGCAGTACTGGTCGTGCTGCTGCCGGTGATGTTCTACATGCACGCGCCCCTGACCTTCTTCGTCCTGGGCGTGGCGCTGATCATGTTCCTGGTCATCCTGGTATTCCTGCCGGCCGTGGGCCGGGCCTATGGCCGTATGGTCAGGGCCGAGCAGATGAAGGGATCGCTACTGATCGAGACCGTGCATGGCATGCGTACGATCAAGACACTGGCTCTGGAGGGTCGGCGCCGTCAGCAATGGGACGACGCCGCGTCAGAGGCTGTGAAGGCCCACCGGGACATGCAGTTCCTGGTGAACATGCCCCAGACCTTATTGCAGCCCCTGGAAAAGCTGATCTATTCCGGTTCGCTGCTACTTGGCTGCTATCTGGCGCTCAGTAGCCAGGATGGGGCGGTGGCTGTCGGCGCTTTGATCGCCTTCACCATGCTGGCGGGTCGTGTGACACAGCCCATCGTACAGATCGCCGGTCTGCTTCAGAGCGTTCAGGAGATACGTGGCGCCTTGAGCCAGGTATCGTCGCTGGTCAATATCCCAGCCGAAGATACACGCTCAACCCATGGATTGCGCCCGCGCTTTGCGGGGGCCGTGCTCTTTGATGAGGTGCGTTTCCGTTATCCCGGCGCTCAATCCTATGCCCTGGACCGTGTCAGCTTCGCATTGCCGGCAGGCAGCGTCACCGGCATCATGGGACGCAGCGGGTCGGGCAAGACCACGGTTACCCGCATGTTGCAGGGTCTGCATCAGGATTATGATGGCCTGATCAAGATCGATGGCACCGATCTGCGTCAGATGGACCTGACGCATCTGCGGGCCAATCTGGGGGTCGTGCTGCAGGATAATTTCCTGTTCTCCGGCACCATCCGCGAGAATATCGGCATCGCACGGCCCGACGCGACTTTCGAGGAAATCATCCAGGCCGCACGGATGGCTGGTGCAGAGGAGTTCATTGAGCGCCTGCCTGCCGGCTATGACACGGTCCTGTCGGAAGGTGCCAGCAACCTGTCGGGCGGGCAGCGCCAGCGGCTGGCAATCGCCCGCGCCCTGCTGGTGGATCCCCCCATCCTGATCCTGGACGAAGCCACCAGCGCCCTTGACCCGGAAAGCGAAAGCATCGTCAACAACAACCTTCGCTACATTGCCGAAGGCAGAACAATGGTGGTGATTTCCCACCGGCTTGCCTCGTTGGTCGATTGCGACCAGATCATCGTCATGGAGCGCGGTCAGGTCTACGATATCGGCACCCATGACGAGTTGGTCGTGCGCTGCCCGATCTACCGCCATCTCTGGTTCCAGCAGAACCGTCACCAGTCCCCGCCGCCCCCCGGAGCAACCAGCAATGAACGGTCGATCCCTGGTCCTGCGGCCGAGTAGCCGCTACGACAACGCCGACCAGTCGATCAATGATTTCCAGTCCCATATGGCGGAAATCACGGGCGCTCCGTACCCTGCCCGCGTCCGGATGACGGTGCATACGTTGTTCGCCATGATCGTCCTGGCGATTACTCTTTCCTGTGTCGTGGAGATCGATCGCGTCGTGTCGGCCCCTGGCCGGCTGGTATCGAGAACGCCGACCCTGCTGGTTCAGCCCCTGGAATCCTCGGTGCTGCGGGAAGTGCTGGTACGGCCCGGACAGACGGTCGCCAAGGACGACCTGCTGGTCATCCTGGACCCGACCATTTCAAGCGCCGATGTCTCCCAGCTCAGCTCTTCGCGTGAAGCGCTGAAGGCCCAGGTCGCCCGCTTGCAGGCCGAACAGACGGGCACACCATTTGCCAAGCCTGCGGACGGCGACAAGGCGGGGCAGACCGAATATGCCATCTGGAAGGCCCGGCAGGCGGAGCGGGAATCCCGGATTGCTGTATTCGACCAGCGTATGCAGGCCGTCAATGGTCAGATCGCCAGCGGCCTGCGCGACGCCGAGCATTACCGGTCCCGCCTGAAAGTCAGCAGCGAAATTGAACAGATGCGCTCAGACTTGGCCCGCAAGGAAGTCGGCAGCCGGCTCAACGTCCTGATCGCCCAGGACAGCAAAGCCGAGATTTCCCGCAACCTGTCCAACAGCGAGCAACAGGTCATCACCTCGCGTCATGAGCTGCAGAGCATCACGGCGGAGCGCGAGGCCTATATCCAGGAATGGCAATCCCTCCTGACCAAGGAACTGGCCACGAAACAGACCGAGTTGAATGCGGTCGAGGAGGAACTGTCCAAGGCGCAGTTCCGGCGTGATCTGGTGGAACTGCGCGCGGCGGCCGATGCAACGGTGGTCAGTGTCGCCGATGTCGGTACTGGTTCCGTTGTACCTTCGGGTGAGGTGCTGGTCAGCCTGATGCCGACCAATGCCACACTTGAGGTGGAGGCGGAGGTTGCCGGCATGGATCAAGGCTTCGTCAAGGTCGGGGATGAGGTTCAGGTCAAGCTCAACGCCTATGAATTCACCCGCTTCGGCACTGTGAAGGCAGAAGTCAGGGCCATCAGCGAAAACAGTTTCACGACACGCGATGACGGTTCCGCTGCGACGGAACGCTTCTACCGGGTACGGGCAGAAATCAAGTCTGTCGACTTGAAAAATGTACCGGGCGATATCCGTCTGGTCCCTGGCATGCCGTTGCAGGCGGACATTGTCGTTGGCAGCCGCCCCATCATCGCCAATCTGGCAGATCGGGTCCTGAGCAACACGATGGAAGGGCTGCGTGAGCCCTGATCAGGCGCTGATGCCTGTAACAGGCAGCGGATTGCTGCGTTTGTAAGACTTGTGAGAGGGGCGGGCCTAGCTGCCGGCCCCTGTACCATTCGGGCATTGCCGTTGTGTTTGTCTTCAGACGAATGACTGCCGTGCTCCAAGATCGCTCATACCTGTGTCTGGGACAGAATGAGCAGCATGACCCATCTTGATCAGCTGGAAGCGGAGGGGATCCCATCATCCGAGAGGTGGTGGCCCAGTTCCGCAAGCCGGTGATGCTCTATTCCATCGGGAAGGACAGCGCCGTGATGCTGCATCTGACACTGAAAACCTTTTATCCAGGCCGCCTGCCCTTGCTCCTGCTACACGTCGATACGGGCTGGAAGTTCCGGGAGATGATCGGCTTCCGCGACAAGATCGCGGCTGACCTGGGGCTGGAACGACTGGTCCATACCAATCCCAATGGCGTCGCCCAGGGGGGGGCCGATCAGCCATGGATCGGCTGTGCATACCGACATCATGAGAACACAAGGATTGAAGTAAACACTCGATCATTTCGGTTTCGGTATAGCCTTTGGCGGCGTGCGGCGTGACGAGGAACGTAGCCGCACCAAGGAGCAGGTGCTTTCATTCCGGTATCGAAATCATAGTGCCCCCCTGCAACCAGCGCCTGGCACTCTGGAATCTGTATAATGGGCGCATCGGCAAGGGCGAAAGCATCCGGGCTTTCCCCCTGTCTAACGGGACCGAGCAGGATGTCTGGGCCTATATCGCGCGTGAGGCCATTCCCATCGTGCCGCTCTATTTCGCCAAGCCGCGTCCCGTCGTGTGGCGGGACGGTACCTAGATCATGGTGGATGATCACCGCCTGCCCCTGCTGCCGGGGGAAGTGCCGGAGATGAGGAAGGTGCGGTTCCGCACCCTTGGCTGCTATCCGCTGACCGGCGCCATCGACAGCCAGGACGACACGCTGGAGGCCATCATCGACAAGCTGACGCGGGATAGCGAACGCCATGGCACGACAGGGCGGGGCAACCTGGAGCTGGCGCTGCTGGTTAACGGCCTGCCAGGGGCCGGGAAATCCACCATCGCGAATCTGGTCGAACAAAGGCTGCATGCAACAGGCTGCGGGACGATGAGCCTGGATGGCGAGAATGTCCACCATGGCCTGTGCCGGGATCTGGGGTTCACACCTGCCGACCGGGTGGAGAATATCCGACGCGTCGCCCATGTCGCGCAACTGATGGCCGAAGCCGGCCTGATCGTGCTGGTCAGCCTGATCAGCCCCTTCCGTGCCGCCCCCGAGATGGCGCGGTCCCTGTGGCCGCCCGGTGAGTTCCTGGAGATCTTTGTCGATACCCCGCTGGATATCTGCGAGGCACGCGACGTGAAGGGGCTGTACCGCAAAAGGCGCGCTCCGGCACCCTGCCCAACTTCACAGGTATCGGCAGCCCTTACGAGCCCCCGACGGAACCTGATCTGCGCCTCGACACCGGTGCCGGGGCTGCGGCATCCCTGGCTGATGCGGTTGTGCGTCATCTGGCCCAAACCGGCATCATTCCATCCATGGAGTAATGCCAACGGTCATAATTTATGACCGTTGGTACGGCGGTGACGACCGCCGCGCCGTCCATGCGGCGTAGCCAAGGGCGCGGATGCGCCCGCCGGCGACTGAGGGGCACGAATGGCGGCGCAGGAGTTGGCGTCAATATGATATCAGATAGCTTTCAGATATCATATTGACGCCAACTCCTTGCCATCCCCCGCCGGATCGCTCATAGCCTCCATTCCAATGCACCCGGCGATGTAGGAACATGCCATACCGATCCTGGTCACCGGCGCTGTCGGCTTCATCGGACACCATACCTGTCAGGCGCTGCTGGACCTTCTCACGCCCCATCCCGGCTTCCGCTTCCAGAACCTGGACATTGCCGACCGCGACGGCATGACGGAACTGGTCAGGGCACATCCGGAAATCACGGGCGTCATCCATCTGGCGGCCCAGGCCGGGGTGCGCCATTCGCTGATCGATCCCTACACCTATATCCAGACCAACCTGATGGGGCAGGTGGTGATGCTAGAGGCGGCGCGTCTGCTGCCGGGCCTCCAGCATTTCGTCTATGCCAGCTCATCCTCCGTCTATGGTGCCGATGCTGTTCGCCGAAGCCATTCTGGAAGGAAGGCCCATCCGGGTGTTCAACCATGGCGACATGGCCCGCGACTTCACCTTTGTCGATAACATCCTGGCCGGGCGTGCTGGCCACGCCCGGCCAGGATGTGGTGCCGCACCGCGTCTATAATCTGGGCAATCACCGACCCGAACCGCTGCTGCGTTTCATCGGTCCGATCGAACAGGCCCTGGGCCGCAAGGCCGAGATGGTGCTGGAACCGATCCAGCCGGGCGATGTCGCCGCGACCTGCGCCGATATCGCAGCCAGCAGCCAGGACCTGAACTATCACCCCCGCACCAGCCTGGATGAGGGCATTCCCCGCTTCATCGACTGGTTCAAGGCCTATCGCGGGGTAGCTTAGGGGCTATCTGCTATCATGATAGCTATATGATATCTTTTTGCTTCTAAATTGATTGCCATGATTTGGTTGGGAGCGGTCCGACGGGTACGGGCCTGAGAGGCGGGGCAAAGCTTCACTCGATCCGTACGATCAGCCGAACCAGACTGGCGACGTCCGTCCTGGACGTGATCATCGCCCCACAGCAGGCGCTCGTCACCCGTTACGCCATCCTGAAGGGTCTGCTGCGGATTTATCAGGATGCCGCCGGTCCTAAGCTGTTCCGCAAGGAGCCGCTTGGGAACGTCCATGTGGAGAGGGTGATCAGCAATCTGATCGCGACCAAGGTGGTGGTTCCCGATCCTGACCACTCTGCATCACAAAAGCCACCTACCCTGATGGAAATCAGAATGCTATCTAAATGCTATCAAATAGCATTTAGATAGCATTCTGATTTATCATGCATCACCTATCAGGCAGGATGCTTGATATTCCCCTGTTAGTAGCCAATTGCTATCATATAGATAGCACCTGAGTTAATGGACCGGCCCATGCCCACCATCGTCTTCGCCAGCCCCAAGGGTGGGGCCGGTAAATCCACCTCCGCGGTTCTGCTGGCCACGGCCCTGGCTGGGCAGGGGGCCAGCGTCACCATCATTGATGCCGACCCGAACAAGCCGGTTTCCCGCTGGGCGCGGCTGCCCGGCAAGCCCGCCAATCTGACGGTGCTGGCCGATGTCACCGAAGAAACGGTGACCGACGCCATTGATGAGGCGGCGCAGCGTACCGCCTTCGTCATCGTCGATCTGGAAGGTACAGCCTCCATGATGGTCGGTTACGCCATGAGCCGGGCCGATCTGGTGGTCATCCCCAGCCAGGGATCGCAACTGGATGCTGGCGAGGCGGTGAAGGCCATCCGGCTGGTGCGCAGCCAGGAACGCGCTTTCCGCCGGGACATCCCGTTTGCCGTGCTGTTCACCCGGACCAGTGCGGCCATCCGCCCACGCTCCCTGCAAAGCATCGCGGCAGAGTTCGCCGATAACGAGGTCCCTGTTTTCGAGACGCAGCTGCATGAGCGCGACGCCTTCCGCGCCATCTTTGCCTTTGGCGGCACGCTGGCCGACCTGGACCCGGCCCAGGTCACCAATATCAAGGCCGCCAGTGCCAATGCCCTGGCCTTCGCGGCTGAAGTGGTGGCCGTGCTGAAGGGCGGCATGAAGGCGACCGTGGACGGACCCCGGCACTGACAGGAGTGACAAAGATGACCAAAGCCCGCGCCAGCATTTTCGGGGAAGGGGAGGAGGGGCTGGACCTGTCCGGCTTCGCGCCCAAGGCCGCCCGTGATATCCAGGCCCCACCCGCCGACGCCATCCGCGCCGTATCGGAAGCAGCCCGCTTTCCCAGCCGGGAGGCAAAGCCCGCTCCGGCCCCCACCGCCCCGCCACCGCCCGCACGACGCGAACAGCGTCGGCACCGCACGGGCCGGAATGTGCAGTTCAATATCCGTGCCCGACAGGAAACCATCGATAGCTTCCTGGCCATTGCCGACCGTGAAGGCTGGGTCCTGGGTGAGGTGCTGGAAAATGCCGTGGCCGCGCTGGAGCGGGAATTGGCAGCATCCAGGGTCTGTTGAGATTCATTTCAATGGGTTGTCCAAAGATGCCTTTGAATCTCAACGGCCCCGGAAGCGTAAAATATTAAGGCTCAGGCCTGTTAGCTGCTCCCCCGCTGGCCAACCTGCAGCAAGCGCCGGTCTTTTCCGGATAAGGCCAGAGCGGTCAGCACGCCTGTGGCATAGGCGCCGGTATCAATCGCAATGCGGTTGCCCGTCACAACCGGGACATCAACGATCGTATGTCCATGCACGATGGCATAATCCGAACTGAAGGGCCGATCCACAAACCCGTCGCGAATCCAGAGCAGATCGTCGGGCTGTTGCGCGGCCAGCGATATGCCGGGCCGGATGCCCGCATGGACAAAGACATAATCCCCGATAATGCTCATCAGTTTGGTATGGCGAAGGAAGGCCAGATGGGTTGTCGGCAGCCGCTCCGCCAGTTCCTGCGCCAACCCCATCAGCCGCGCCGGGTCCGAGAGCCCTGGAGAAGCCCGAACCCCATAGCTTGACAGGGTCTCGATCCCCCCGAAGCGTAGCCATGCCTGGGCTTCAACCGGCGTGATCAGGAAATCCAGCAAAGCCTGCTCATGATTACCGCGCAGGAAATGGACGGACGCTTCCGGGAAGGGATCGCTGGTCAGGATATCCAGTACCTGTCGGCTGTCCGGCCCACGATCCAGATAATCCCCCAGGAAAATGAGCGAGACGGCTGCCCTTTGGGCGTGATTGTCGGCATCGATCCGCAATTTGACCAGCAATTTCCGTAGCAGGTCCGCTTCCCCATGGATATCGCCGATGGCATAGACAAGCTGACCCTCCGGTATCAGGAATGTCCTCTCCACCCCGTCTGCCATGGGCGAATGCTGACGGAACCTTGCCGCCAGGGCGTTCCAGATCTTTCTTGCCGCCATGGGCTCTCTCCTTGCGGTGCCTGATGCCGGTTGGCACCTTGCAATACGCTATCTTACCGGGCTAGTAGCAAAGCCGAGGGGAGCCATCTGCTATATATGGCTTCATCCAATGATCGCGGTCAGGAGAAAATACGGATGTTCTGGAATTGCAAGATGCAGAAATTCCTGAAGCTCGTTGCGGCATTTGGGCTGTGCCTGACCGTTGCGGCCTGCAGCAGCAGCAGCAACCGTGCGGCACCCACGGAATTCGCGCCGAAAACCATCGTCAATCCGGCCGAGGGCTATCGGCTGGAAGCAGGTAACACCGTGCGTGTGCAAGTTTTCAGCCAGGAAAACCTTTCTGGTGACGTCACTGTCGATCCAACCGGAAATCTGACCCTGCCGCTGATCGGCAATGTCCGTGCGGCCGGCCTTACAGCCAATGAGCTGGCACAGCGAATCGAGAAAAGCCTGATTGAGAAGAATCTTCTGCAATCACCTAGCGTATCGGTCGAGGTCCAGACCTTCAGGCCTTTCTACGTGCTGGGCGAAGTTCGCCAACCAGGGGAATTTCCTTACACGATCGGGCTGACCGTCCTGAGTGCGATTGCCCGGGCCGGTGGGTATGATTACCGGGCCCTTGAAAATGATGTCGTCCTGGTCCGTGTGATCAATGGTCAGCAGCAGGAATTGCGTGCCGATGAACTGACCCCGATCCTGCCGGGTGACATTGTCCGTGTCCGGGAGCGCCGTTTCTGATGCGCTCGACGGCCATGGAGGGAATATGCTTCATGGCCGTCTGCTCATCAAACCTTGCTGCCCAGCCTGTTGCCCTTCGCTGACAGCATCAATGAAAAGCCCCGGAAGCAGATGCTTCCGGGGCTTTTCATTGATTGGGGCTTATTCCACCTGACCGCACGCCCGCTCTGCTTTCAGTTTACCAAACGCCAACGCTGTCTGGGATCAACCCAAACAGACCCGTACCGTCAATCTCAGGTCGGGCTGCCTGTCAGGATCGGCGTCTCTTCCACCGGTTGGTTCGTGGGCGCGGTGGGGGTGGTGGGGGTGGTCTGCTGCTGCGTTGTGGCCTGCGGCTGCTGGGCGGTCTGGGTTGCCTGGGGCGTGGTGGTCGTCGTCGTCGCAGGCCTGGCCAGAATCTGGTTGATCTGGGCCGGATTGCTGGAATTCGACTGGGTAAGGGTCGTGTTATTGCTGGCAGCCGTCAATGTTGAGACAACCGTTGTGGTTGCCTGGGGCGCTGCGGCCTGGACTGTGGGCTGCGAAACGGCGGTATAGGCAGAGGCCATGACTTGGATCGCGGCACTCGGCGCGGCCTGATAGACTGCGGGATTGCTGACGATCTGGGTGACGTTGACCGCAACACTGGCAACTGTCTGAGGAGCCACACGGGCGGCTTCCGGCTGCACAATGATGCGCGCCGCTGTGGTGGCAACCTGGGAAACCTGCGAAGGGGCTGCCTGGGCGGTAGACGTGGATGATACGGACTGCACAGCCTGTGCGGCCAGCTGTACAGCAGCGGCGGGATTGGTCTGCACAATGCGCTCCGCCGTGCTGACGGCGGCTGTGGCCACTGTCGCCAGAACCGTGGCGTTCTGGGAGGCCTGGGCCACAGAAAGCGTCGCGGTTGCCAGCGAACTGGCAGCGGTGGAATTGGCGGCGATCGCCGTCGGATTGACGAAGATACGGGCCGCCGTCGTCACGACAGCTTCCGTCTGCTGTGGCGCGCTGGTCTGTACACCCGTATTGCGCACAACCTCCACGGCGGCAGCGGCAGCGGCAATCGCAGCCTGCGGATTGGTCGCCAGCAACTGCTCTGCGGCGCGGATAACGGCACCGGACAGAACGCCGGCCTGCTGGGCATTACCCGCCGAAAGTGTCTGGATGGCCTGCTGGATGGCAGGTGTGTTACCCGTCTGGACAGCGGCACGAAGGGCCGGGGGCAAACTGCTGACCGCCTGGGTGCTCTGCTGGGCCATAGCCTGCTGAACCGGCGTAAAGGCCATGCCGAGGGTCATGGCGGCACCGGCGAACAGAGCGGCGCGAATGGACCGGGTCATCGGATACATGGATACCCTCGTCTAGTGCAGGCCAGCAGTACAAAAGCCGGCCAAATGATGAAACAGTTGCTATTTTTCTACCTTAGTTATAATCGCCACCCTATGCAACCATGGGCACCAGATAACCAAGGCTGGCGCTATCATTTTATCGTGCGGGCACAGGCGGCTAGCGATGGGTCTATTCATGGCTTTCTGCCGGCGAGCCGCAAAACTGGCCAGATTGCTGCGCTACGGCACCTTTCGGGCCGGCCTGTGCCATAGGGTGGCGGCATCCCTGGAGAACATGCCGGTCATGCGTTCACTTCAGGTGCGCGCGGTGATTGATGCGGGCGCGAATATCGGACAGTTCTCCCTGCTGATGCGGCATCTGCATCCCGACGCCGTCATTCATGCCTTCCAACCGTTCCCATCCGCTGCCGCTGTCTTTTCCCGGCTGTTCGCCGCCGATGCGTCCACCCATCTTTATCGCCATGCCCTGGGCGCGGTATCTGGAACAGCCGATCTGCATGTATCGCGCCGTCCCGACAGTTCCTCGCTTCTGCCGATTGGCGAGAACCAGACGGTTTTCGCCCCCGGCACGGAGGAGGCGGGAGTGGTTGCGGTGCCAGTACGGCGCCTTGATGAAGTGCTGAACAGCCTGCCCCGCCCATCCCTGCTGAAGATCGATGTGCAGGGCGGTGAACTGGCCCTGTTGGAGGGGGCGGAGCGTCTGTCACCCTGGCTGGATCATGTCTATGTCGAGTTGTCATTCAGGCAGTTCTATCAGGGGCAGCCCCTGGCCGACGAGACCATCGATCATCTGCGCAGACGGGGCTGCCGCTTGGCCGGGATCGGCGGTACGGCACGTGACGCGCAGGGCCTGATCGTTCAAACTGACCTGTTGTTCAGCCGCCTGACAAGCCAATGAAGGCGGCGGCAACGATTCTGAAGGCGGTCCCAGCCCTGTTTGCCATTCAGGGGCTGCAATATCTGATACCGCTGCTCACCATCCCCTTCCTGATGCGTGTGCTGGGGCTGGATCGCTGGGGGCAGGTGGCCCTGCTGATCACCTTTGGACAGCTCGTCCTGATCCTGCTGGATTATGGGCTGCATCTGTCGGCAACCCAGGCGGCTGCACGGCGTGCTGGAGACAGCAGGGCCCTGGCGGCGCTGTTTGGGGCCGTCACCATGGCCAAGCTGATCGTCGCGGCAGCCGGCCTGCCCTTTATCCTGCTGGCGGCCGGCCTGATCGAGCATGTTGGCAATGACCCGCAGTTGCTGGCCTGGGCGCTGGCAGCCGTGCTGATCCAGGCGCATGACCCGCTCTGGTACTTTCTGGCTACCAACCAGACGAATCGGATCGCTATGTTGACGGT
>NZ_JAIXSV010000039.1 GCF_027484505.1 Asticcacaulis sp. | reverse complement strand
TCCGTATGTCAGGCTTGTTAAATATTGGCTTACAAAAAATGACAGCTTTATGAACTTTAAATTGACAGCCCAATTTTTGAGCGCATAGTCGTTATCGGCCCAGGCAGATCCGGCAGTCGCCACTACGTCAGAGCGTCCGGGCACCCACACAAATTTCCGTATTGGATGTGACCTCCCGTCACTCAATGCACCACTGTGTCCGAATTCAGGGGATTGAATATGGCATTCAAACATTTTGCTCTGGTGAGCACCGCATTGGCGGGTGGCCTACTGGCTTCATCGGTCTTTGCGCAGACGGCTGAGCCGGCGCCAGCCAACAAGGTTGAGGAAGTGGTCGTCGTGGGGTTCAAAAAGAGCCTGGCTGACGCCCTAAAGACAAAGAAAAACGACATCCGCGTGTCGGATGGTATTTCGGCCGAAGACATCGGCAAGTTTCCCTCCGAAAACATCGCCGAAGCCATCCAGCGCATTCCGGGCGTGCAGATTGGCAATGTGAACGGACGCGGCGCGACGATTAGCGTGCGCGGTCTTGGGCCGCAATATGCCTACACGACCGTCAATGGTCAGACCTTCAAGACCGCCAATTTCACCGACGGCTTTCGCTATGACGTCATCCAGACGGAACTCGCTTCCGGGATTCAGGTCATTAAATCGCCGACCGCTGACATGGATGCCGGGGGCCTTGCCGGTACGGTGAATATCGACACCGTCCGCCCGCTGAACTTGAAAGGCCGTAAGCTCGTCTTTGCCGCCAAGGCCCAGAAAGCGACGCTGGCCGATGGTGACATGACGCCGAAACTCAGCTTCACCTACGCCGATCAGTTTATGGACGGCAAGCTGGGCGTCTTTGTCGGCGGGGGCTATCAGAAGCTGACCGACCGCGCCGACTACAGCTTCATGGATCGCTGGTACACCACAACCGCCAGCAACACCTTCGCTGCCGGGTCCGTGGCCGTGCCTGCGGGCACCACGGTGCCACGCCGCCCCCGCTATCGTCGGATTGATCGCGAAACCGAACGCGCTCAGATCAATGCCGCCGTTCAGTACAAGCCGAACGCCAACACCGACATCGGTTTCACCGCCGTCTATTCGCACGACTACACCACCTATGACGTCAATCAGCAGGTCTTCCTGTTTGGCGGCCTCGGCACCATCAAGATCAACGAGGTAAAAGACGGTCTAGCGACGAAGATTGTGGCCAACAACTTCTCTATGGAGAACAACCGGCAGCTTGAAACGCGCGATCTGACGTCTTCCGCCTACACCGCCGATTTCAAATATACCGGTATCGAAAAGCTGACCATCAAAGGGGTGCTGAACTACACCGAAGGCAAGTCCTACCTGACCGAAGAAGCGGCCATTCTGGCCATTACCATCCCTTCGGCAACGCTTGATATGTCGGACCCGTCGAACGTCACGTTCACGCCTTCGGTGAACCTGTCCGATCCGTCGGCCTATGCCTATTCCAAGCTGACCCGCAACGAATACCCCAACGGCGGCCTGACGCACAACGACACCGACGAAACCTCCGGCCAGCTTGATGCCAAATACTGGGTTGATCAGGGCGCGCTGCAATCGGTGAGCTTCGGTCTGAAGTACAAGAAAGAGAACTTCAACCGTCTGCGTCACCGTCGTGACCGGCTGGTGCTGGGCTATTACCCCACGGCGGCGTTCACCCCCGCCATGACCACGGCGAGCGCTGTGACCGACTTCCTCGATGGCGAAGGCAGCTTCCAGAGCGGCTGGGTGGTGCCTGATATCGACGGATATCACCAGATGCTGGCGAAGGAAGGCGTGACCATACCGCTGCAATTCGCCCCTGAAGCCACCTACGGCCTCGGTCGTGAAATCAAGTCGGTCTATTTTCTGGCTGATCTGAAGGGCGAAATTTTCAGCGTTCCGTTCCGTGGAAATGTCGGCGTCCGCTCTGAGGCGACGAAACAGACCGTTGACGGCTATCTGACGACACCAAACCCCAATTCCAGTGCCGACGTGCGCATCGCCGCGGGCACCTATTCGTCCAGCAACGACTATAATAACGTTCTGCCGTCGGCCAACTTCGTCTTCGACCTGAGCCCGAACCTTCTGGTCCGTGCTTCAGCCGCCAAGGTGCTGGTGCGCCCGATCCTCGACTCGAACACCAGCCTGGCCACGACCATCAATTCGTCCGTGTCGGGCGGCATCACGACCTACACCATCGCCCTTGGGGAATCCAAACTGAAGCCCCTCACGGCCAATCAGCTCGACCTCGGTGTGGAATGGTATTACGGCAAGGGCAATGCCCTGAGCTTCGCCGCTTTCAGCAAAGAGGTTAAAAACGGCACCTACGACACCTTCGTCTGCCCGGCCAGCTTTGAAGGGGTCACCCTTAGCGACAACGGCACGGACTGTGTCGGCACCAACAAGGCCATCTATGACATCACCGTCAAGGCCAATGACCCCTCCAAGAACATGATCAAGGGGTATGAACTGAACTGGCAGCAGTCGCTTGATGCCCTTCTGCCTGTCAACGGGTTCGGTGTGATTGCCAACTACACGCACGTGACACAGGACAAGAGCGCCAAGTTCCAGCTGCGTAACCTCTCCGAAAACACAGCCAACCTCACGGGGTACTGGGAAAACTCGGTCTTCAGCGCGCGGGTGTCGGCCAACTACCGTTCAGAATATCTCCAGAACTCTGCGGACAGCTTCTTTGCGCGTGAAACTCACATTGTGAAGGATCGCACGCAGATTGATGTGGTGCTGGGCTATACGATCAACCCCCAACTGAGCCTGTCATTCGGGGCTCAGAACATCACGGGCGAGACGGAGGAAGCCTATTATCTGAAGGACAATATCTGGCAAATGACCGCCGTTACCGGCCCCAGCTATTACCTGTCGTTCCAGTATAAGCTGTAAAATCGACTGAGGTTTAGAGCGGAATGATTTCTACTGGAATCATTCCGCTCAAGCCGCCATTGAGGCGGCGGCCAAGGTGGCGCAAGCCACCGCCCGGCGAGGGGCGAAACAAAATCTAGATCATTATGTTTCTACCAGAAATCATAATGATCTAGGCTGTGGTGACGAATTAACGTTTGCGATCTTCCTCCTCCCCATTTTATGGGGAGGTGCCGAGTTTACGAGGCGGAGGGGTATCTTACGGACGGTT
>NZ_JAIXSV010000102.1 GCF_027484505.1 Asticcacaulis sp. | reverse complement strand
TTCGATGCCTGGCAATGGGTGCCGATGGACAAGCTGACGGCGCTGATCGTGCCCTTCAAGCGGGCCACCTATGAACAGGTGGTGGCCGAACTGGGCCATCTGGCCGTGGCGGGGTGAGGCGGCAAACCATGGCGGGCGTTCCGGGGCCGGCGGCCCGACATATCGGCCAGTTGCTGCAAACCGGTCTGGCGGCGCAGAAGGCAGGACAGGCGGCACAGGCCGAACAGGCCTATCGGCAGGTTTTGACCATCGACCCCCGCAACCCCGACGCCTGGCAATTGCTGGGGCTGCTGGCCAAAAATGCAGGCCGGCCCGATCTGGCGGTCGATCATATGCGCCGGTCACTGGACGCCAATCCACGTCAGCCGGGCGTGTGGAGCAACTTGGGCAACCTGCATCTGGCGGAAGGCCGGCCGGCCGACGCGCTGTCCTGCTATGATCGCGCCATCGCCCTGACACAGGGCAACGCGGACTTTCATTTCCATCGCGCCAAGGCCTTGCATGCGCTGCGGCGCCTGCCCGAGGCCGAGAAGGCCTGTTCCGACACGTTAAAACTGTCACCACGCCATGTGCCGTGCCTGCTGATGCTGGGTTTGACCCTGACGGATGCAGAGCGACTGTCGGAAGCAGAAGCGGCATTGCGCAAGGCGCTGACGCTGGCGCCGGATCACCCGCTGGCATTGATCAACCTTGGCGCCTGCCTGCGCACGCAGCACCGCTATGCCGAGGCCGAACCTTTGGCGCGGCGGGCGACGGCGCTGGCCCCCGGCGCCAAGGAGGCCTGGCTGCTGCTGGGCAATGTGCTGGGCGATCTCAGCCGCTATGAGGAAAGCATCGAGGCGTTCCGGGCGGCCATCGCCCGCGACCCGCTGGACCACGATGCCCATCGCAATCTGGCCAGGCGGCTTTGGACCCTGGGTCGTCTGGATGAGGTGTTCAACGCCATCTATGGTGTGATGCGGGCGCAGCCGCAGTCCGCCCGGGCGCTGGATATCGCGGCGGAGTTGCAGGCCGAATTCGGCTTTGTCGAGGCGGCGATGCAGAATTGCAGTCTGGCCCTGACGCTGGCCCCCGACGATCCGTCGCTGCTGCGCCGGCAGACGGCCCTGCTGCTGCGGGCCGACCGCCCGGCGGATGCGGTGCCCCTGCTGCGCCGCCTGCTGGAGCAACAGGCCGACAATATTCCGCTGCGCAACGACCTGGCCCTGGCGCTGGTCCGATCAGGGGATCGGGAAGCGGCGCGTGAGGTGGCCCGGCAGACCCTCTCGCACGTCCCCCATGATCAATATGCGCTGGCCCTGTCGGGCACGCTGGATCGGCTGGAGGGTAACAATCCGCTGGACATTAATGGCTGCGTAGCGGTGTTCGACCTGCAGGCGCCGGACGGTTGGGCGGACCGTGATACTTTCCTGGGTGACTGCCTGTCCCTGCTGGACCGGTTGCATGATACGGTGAACGAGCCCATTCACCTGACCCTGCGCAAGGGCACGCAAACCAGCGCCAACCTGTTCGCCCAACGTGACGAGGCGCCGCTGGTGGCCCTTCGGGAACAGATCCTGGCCACGGTGCGGGGCTATGTCGATGCCATGCCGGCCGACCGCAGCCATCCTTATTTCGGACGGCGCGGCAAGGGCCTGGCGTTCGCCGGTTCCTGGTCATCACGCCTGCGGGATGGTGGCTTTCATACCCATCATATCCACCCCGAAGGCTGGATCAGCGGGGTCTATTACCTGCAGGTGCCGCCGGCCGCCGATGCGGGGGACCAGTCGGGCTGGCTGACTTTCGGTGTGCCCAATCTGGGGCCAGAGATCAGCCTGCCCGCGCTGCACGCGGTGCAGCCCAGGCCGGGCCGGCTGGTGCTGTTCCCCTCCTACTTCTGGCACGGCACGGTGCCGTTCCAGGATGAGGCGCCGCGCATCACCATCGCCTTTGATCTGATCCCAACCTGATACCGGGGGCCAGGGAGCATGGCGCCCGGTATTTGAAATTTCCCAAACGCACCGGGCTGGCCGGCCGGTGCATCAACGCCGGCGACCGATCTACACATCCAGGACCAGCGACGGGCCGTAGCCATAGTCGCGGTAGATAAAAATCGCCGACGGGCGCGGCGGCGGCCGGTAGTAGCGGTAATTGTCATAGCGCGGCCCGCGATCATACCCCCGATCATAATGATGATGGTGGTGATGCCGGTCACGGCCGTGCCGGTGATCACCCGCCAAGGCCTGCATCGCAGGCGCCAGGGACAGGAGTGCGGCCGCCAGGGCGGCCATTGCCATACGCGTTTTCATCTTCCGTTCCAATCCACTGCCATGGATATCAGGTCAGGCTGACCCCGCATCACGGCCGGATTGCGGCGGAACGGTGCATGCTGTTGTGACAAGTGGGGGCAGGCCTTTGGCACCGGCACAAACGAAAATGGCGGAGCCGAAGCCCCGCCATTCCCAACTCATATCAGCGGTAGGAAATCTTGACCGTTGGTCAATCTTTCCTGGCCTCAATCGCCGATGCCTGTATTCGCAGGATTGGCTATGCCGCACGGGCGGCGCGGCGTTAGGAACCGCCGTACCAACGGTCATAACTTATGACCGTTGGTATCATATCCTGTGCGGACCAGATCAGAACTTGACCTGGGCGCCCATGAACACGTAGCGGCCCATCGAGTCGTACACGCCCGGATAGGTGTTGCCGTTGCCCTGGACCGAAGCCAGAGCGGACGACAGCGGCGGGTCACGGTCGAAGATGTTGTTCACACCAGCCGAGAAGGACAGGTTCTCGATCGGGCTGTAGGTAGCAGCCAGGTCGATGTAGTTCATCGCCTTCAGCTTCTCGTTCAGCGGGTTAAACGCAGCGGACAGCAGCGGGTTGCTGGACGTGGCCTGTGCCTTCACGCTGTCGATATAGCGCCAGGACAGGGACAGGTTGGCATCCCACGGGGTCGCCCAGGTGGTACGCAGACGATGACGCCACTCGGGGGTCGGCACGCCGCAGGTGGCGCCATGCAGGCCCACGCAGTCATACTCGCCTTCACCCGGCAGCGGCTCACTCTTCGCCGTATCCATCCAGGTACCGACCAGGCTGAAGGACAGCGAGCCGGCATCAGCCAGACCCACGTCATCCAGATCGAAGCGGTAGGCCAGCTCAAGATCGATGCCCGAGGTGGACAGCGAGGCGATGTTGACGTTGGTGGCCAGAACGTTGGCCACCGTGCCGATCCACAACGAACCGGTGGTCGGGTCGCGGGTGATCAGCGAGCAGAAGGCCGCATTGCCGGTGGTGCCGCAACGATTGACCGCCAGATCCGACGGGACAGTGTCGATAACGTCCTTGATCTTGATCTTGAAGTAGTCAACGGTCAGCGACAGGCCTTCAATGGCGGCCGGGGTCGCCACGAAACCGATCGAGTAGGTGTCGGAGGTTTCCGGCTGCAGGTACGGGTTACCACCATCCAGCGAGTTGTACTGCCCGGCG
>NZ_JAIXSV010000147.1 GCF_027484505.1 Asticcacaulis sp. | reverse complement strand
ACGCCGATACTGCCAGCGGCGCTGAAGATCAGTCGCAGGGCCGAAACCGACGACGCGCCCTGCGGACTGCTGGACATATTGGCCAGCATGGAATTGTGCGCAACATCGCACAGCGTATAATCGCCCTGATGATCGAGGAACATCCGCACATCGCGTTCGCGGACTTCAGGTGAAAACTTGTTCGTCGTTTTGCTCATGGTAGCTCCATCTTCTCAGAAGTTGGAGCCTCCGGCAAATCCGGGGCGGTTCAGAACGTGCCGGAGGCTCGCAGAAAAAAAAGCCATAAGCCATTGTCTTACAGGACAGAGAGTGCCGATCCAAATTTGTCGTGTTTTGGGTGCTCCGGCGTCTTAAGTGTTAGGATAGCTTAAGCGCCAATGGAAAACCTTAGGAAGATTTTAGCCAAAGCGAAGCGGGTAGTGGTTCGCAAGGGCATTTCGCCCCAAGACGCAGAGGACCTCGTCCAAAGCGCCTACATGCGCGTCCATGCCTATGAGCAACGCGAGATCGTGCGCTCCCAGGAGGCTTTGCTGATCACCGCAGCGGTGAGATTGGCCTATGATGAAAGGCGACGGCAGGATAGGGCAGTCATGTTTGAAAAAGCCGATGAGCTTCCGTCGGTGGCAGATGATGCACCGCTCCCGGATGAAATATTGCGCGCGCAGCAGCGTATCGCGAGGCTGAAAGAAGGTCTGGACCGATTGCCAGAACGGACCCGTCGTATTTTGCTTAGCCGGCGGCTTGACGGCCTCACCTACAAGCAGATCGCGCAGAGAGAAGGGGCAACCGAGGCCGCGATAGAAAAGCAGGTGGCACGCGCCACCCTTGAGTTAATGAATTGGGTGAACGGATGGTAGGTCCAGACGACAATATGCTTCCGGAACCGACTGTGAGACGTGTGCCGCCGCTCGGTACAGCCGCCGAGGCCGCTGTGTGGATGGCGCGTTTGAAAAGCGATAACCGGCTGCCGGAGACGGAAGCAGCCTTTCGCCGCTGGCTGGAGATAACGCCGGACGCTCAGTATCTTTTTGATGAAGCGACTGATGTCTGGGAGATGCTGCCATCGGCGATTCCGGCGCGTCGTGCGCGCCCGGCGTCACCGGCGATATCGCGCCGTATGGCTCTGGCGGGAGCGATGGCTGCGGCTATTGTGGTGGTCGTTGGTGGAGGTATCTATGCGGTAAACCTTCGTCCGGTCGTCTATGAAACGCAAAAAGGTGAGCAGAGATCGGTGTCGCTTGCGGACACCTCAAAGGTTACCCTGAACACGGATACGAAGCTCTCTGTCAGGTACAGTCATAATCGACGCTATGTGCAACTGGAACGGGGGGAGGCGGTGTTTCAGGTTGCACACGACCCCTCCAGACCCTTTGTCGTCGAAACGCGTAATCAACGCGTCACAGCGCTGGGTACGGTCTTTCTCGTGCGGTCTGACCCCACTGAAATGCAAGTCGCTTTGTTTTCAGGGAAGGTGGAACTGCGGGCGAAGCAAGAGGTGTCGGCGGCAAACGGCATGATCCTGAAGCCGGGTGAGCGGGCGACCGTCCGTGAGGGCATGACACCTGTCGTGGATCGGCCGGTATCGGACGTTATTACGGCGTGGCAAAGACAGGAAATCGTGTTTTCTGATGTGACGCTTGGCGAGGCCATCAATGAGCTGAACCGGTATAGCCGTCAGCAGATTGTGATTACAGATTCAAGCATTGCCTCACTTAAAGTGGCTGGCGTTTTCCAGACCGGCGATTCAGCCGCTTTTGCCAGTAACATGGCGCGTATATACGGCCTGAAAGTCCGTCAATCCGATGGCGTCATCGCACTGACACGTTAACTTTGTCATGATTTGACGTGCCGGGTGTGTAAGCGTACGGTATGCGATAATCCGGTCCGTTTGTGAGAACACAAACGAGACAGCAACAAAGACAAAAGCCGACGGCATCGGACAGGGGAATGCGGTTAAACAGGAATTGGGTGGCCGGCCTGTACGTCGCCATACTGGCTGGTCTCGTGCCAGCCACTGCGATTGCGCAGTCTGTTATAGATTGTCAGTTCCCTGAACAAACCTTGGGAAAAACACTGACCGCTCTGGCGCGCGCAGGTAAAATAACAGTCCTCTTTGATCCCGCACTCGTAAAAGGATTAAACTCTCGGCCGCTAAATGGGCATTTCGCAGCCCGCGAAGCCTTAAACCGCATACTCATGGGATCAGGCTTGCAGGCCGTTCAAATGTCGGCTGGGCAATTCATTATTGAGCGTATGCCGTCGCAGCGGACAACGGCGACCCCTTCAGTTCAGGGCCCCGAACGCCCGCTACCTGAGCCGGATCTGGTCCCTGTTGTTGTCGTGCAACGTTCTAAAAGTGAGCTTCGCGAAGCAGAAGTTTCCAAGCGGGGATATAATGGCATCCTCGAAACAGCCACCTCAGCGGAAATCGCAAAATTTCCGGAAGCAAACCTTGCAGAAGCGCTTCAACTCTTGCCCGGTTCCGCGCTGGCGCGCGATCAGGGCGAAGGCCGCACCCTGTCAGTGAGAGGCATAGGGCCGGAGCTTTCGCTTGTAGAAATAAACGGGATCGAAGCACAGGCGGTGACCGACGGCCCTAACTTTGGCAGCTACAGGGGGCGAGGCTTTGATTTCAATGTCTTCCCCTCAGAGATATTTGCGGAGATATCGACTTCAAAAACAACACGTGCGAGTCAGCCTGAAGGCTCGTTAGGCGCTAGTGTTTTTTTGACGACACCTAAGGCCTTGGAGCAAGCGCCTCAACCCGACCAACTGAGTCTGACGAAGACCTACAATGATCTGTCCAAAGCTGTCGGCTCGCGTGTGAACGCCTCTCTGTCTCGCAAGACGAATGATAGCCGGTTCGGCTGGACAGTGTCAGCATCCTGGAGTCGTACGCCGTTCGAGATTCAAGGGTTAAACAGTGGTTTTTGGAATACAGGGACGTCAAATGGGGGCTATTGCCGCCCCACTTTGAATTCAGGTGGAATTTGCGATGTGGCGCCCGGCGAGTATGCATCGGCGGTTCAAGCGTACGCGCTACTGAACGCGCCTGGTGTGCTCGCGCCACAATTCTACCGCTTCACCAGCATCTCAGGACTGTCTACCCGAAGTGGTGTGGCCGTGGGGCTCCAATGGTGCCCGAGTGACGACACTTTGATAACGGCAGACTACCTTGTCTCAGAGCTAAGCACGCGGCGCATCGGCCATTACCTTTTCCCTATCGGATTTAGCCGCGGTGCGGCACAAGGCGGCAAACCGGAGATCGTGCCAAGAGACGTCGAGGTGGATGGGAATGGGAGCGTTGTCTATGGTCGCTTTGACAACGTAGACATCCGTTCAGAGGTCATATTCGATGAATACAAGACTCGTTTCGAACAAGGCTCAATTCAGGTCTCACGCGCATTCGGACCTCGGCTACGCTTCAAAGGGGCATTGGGGTTTTCACGGTCAAACTTTATAAACCCCAAAGATGTCGGTATTCATCTTGACCGCTACAATGTGGATAACTTTATTTTTGATTTACGAGGCTCTGGTCAAAATAATCCTTCGTTCAGCTTTGGATTTGATGTGAAGGACCCGCCCGAATGGTACTTTGGCCCCCGTGTTCTGCAAAACCAGGGCACGGGGTACATGGGGCCTGAGATCAGATATAGACCCAATTTTGTGCGAAATGAGTTTGACGTCTTGAAAGGTCAGCTTATTTATCCGGTTTCATCAGATATCGAGATCGTCGCGGGTATCCAGTGGAAACGGTATGGATTTAATTCCGAGGTTTTCAAGTTTACAGAAGGTGATTTTGATTTCCCTGTTCCACAAGAGGGCCTGGCATCGCTAGGCGAAATGTTTTGCGGCCTTGGCCGGTTTAAGGTCTCATCATCTACACCGGTTTGTTGGTTTGCGCCGGACCCGGAAGCCTTCGCGAAGACGTACAGTATTTATGGCAATGTCGGCAGAACCGTTGTCTCTCGCGATATTCCCTTGGCCAGAGGGTTTAATCAGTCGGTTACGGAGACTGATCTGGCCGCGTTTGTGGAGTGGACCTTTGAGGGAATGTGGGGCGCGTATCCCATTAAGGCGGATGCCGGCTTGAGGGTCATTGAGACCCATCAGAACTCTGAGTTTTATAATGAAGCCAATCTGGCTTCACCTTCGGCACCGCGCCTGGAGACGGTATCGCGAAGATATGTAGATACGCTCCCAACGGCGAACATTGCATTGGAACTCAGCCCGACACAGGTCGTCCGATTGGGACTTGCCAAGGTCATGGCGCGTCCCCCTCTAACCAACATCGCGGCAGCAACGGCCCTGAACATTGGCGGAGGTTCCAGACAGGTCATTTCAGGCAATCCGTTAATCAAACCGATCCGAGGAGCCACGATCGATCTGGCTGCCGAGTGGTATCCCTCACGAGATCTCAATCTGTCGCTTGGCTTATTTTATAAGCGTATCAGTACCTATATCCAAAATTACTCATATGCGGGGTCCTATGCCAGTACGGGGCTATCGGAGACACTTCTTGAGAACACAGGCGCCGCTCCGTCCGATGATTTCCTCATCACCGAAGTGATTAACACTCGCGGGGGGGAGGTGAACGGCCTCGAGTTCAATTTGCGCTGGCGGGCGCGAGGGGCAGGGAGTCTGTTTTCAGGTCTTGGCCTTGACCTCAACTATACGCAAATAAAAAGTGACATCGAGTATTTTCTCGACGATCAGGGTCAACGTCGCGCTGTGCACTTCGACTTGCTAAATTTGTCCCCGCGCACCGCTCGCGCGACGCTTTTCTATCGCATTACTAACCTTGAGGCTCAGGTGACAGGCGTTCATCGTAGCGCCTATCTGACGAGCGTGCCTGGAGCACGAATATCAGATGCCGCAGGTGTCGATGGATCGTTCTACCTCAGCGCGGCGCTTGCGTACAAGATTACTCCCAGTTTGCAACTGCGCCTGGAAGGGCTCAATCTTACAGACGAACCTTCTCGCACATGGGAGGGGCTGGAAACGAGGCGGCTTGTTGACGTCCAGTGGAGTGGCCGGACGGTTTCCCTCGGTCTCAATTACAGCTTTTAGCTCCCTCATGGCTCCCGAGCAAAAAAAACTTCTTCGGCATGTCGGAAATAAACAGTCCCCCGGTCTTATTAGGTAAGGCTGCGTGACACCGGTGTCTCGGTGCGATGCGACAGCCGTTCTTGGGCGGCAACGAATAAACATCTCAGGGAGAAACAAATGAAATTAGCAAACACAGGGCCGCGCAGCGGTCTGCGAGCGGTATTGCTTGCCAGTATATCGCTTGGGGCGTTAACGCTGATCGCGCCCGCTGTGGCGAGTGCGCAGGAGGCGACCCCGAGTGCCGAGGAGCCGACGACGGTTATCGTGACGGGGTATCGCGCCAGCCTGCAAAGCGCGCTGACGACCAAGCGCAAGGCCGACGTGATGATGGATGCCATCAACGCGGAGGACATTGCAGACTTCCCCGATGCCAACCTGGCGGAGTCTCTGCAACGCATCCCCGGTATCTCGATCGACCGCGATAATGGCGAAGGCCGCACCATCACTGTGCGTGGTCTGGGGGCTGACTTTACCCGCGTGCGCATCAACGGTCTCGAGGCGCTGTCCACCGCCGGGGCCAATGACGCCGGTTCCAATCCCAACCGCTCGCGGGCGTTTGACTTCAACACCTTTGCCTCTGAACTGTTCAACAGCCTGCGCGTGCGCAAAAGCTCGTCGGCCGAAACCGATGAAGGTTCGCTGGGGGCGACGGTTGACCTGATCACCGGGCGTCCGTTCGATTACAAGAAGGATCAGTATGCCTTCTCGATTCAGGACGCCTATTACGACAATGGTGGCTTCCATAATCCGCGCGTCACAGGGCTGATTTCGAAGCGCTGGGCCGATGGCAAGCTGGGCTTCCTGGCCTCGGTGGCCTATTCCGAACGTGACTCTGAAAACGATCAGTACCGCCGTGGTATTGGTCAGTCGGAATATCTGTATCGGAACTCGACCTGGGCCACTCTGGAAAACAAACGTCGTGCGGGTTTCTCAGCACCTGCGGGCACGACATTTGATGACAGCATTTCCAACCCGACGGCAACGAACCCTGATGGCACGGTGAGTTCGGCGGATGCCATAACCAATACCAACTATATGAACGCAGTCACCGGGTCTGATCCGACAGCTTATGCGCTGCTGCACCCGGCCGACGCCAAAGGCCATATGAACGCCTCTCTGGTCCGCATCCCGGCGTTGGGCTCTATTGAGCAACAGGACCTGCATCAGGAGCGTCTGGGCATCACCGCCTCGTTCCAGATGCAGCCGAACCCGAATACGCGCATCTCTATCGACGGTCTGTACTCCAAGTTCCGCAACGAGAGCACCATCTATCAGGTGTCGTCGGTGGGGCTGAACCGCGACAATACCAATGCGGGTTATGCCACCTCTGCCAATACGGTCACAACCGACACAGCAACGGCGCGCAATACACGTCGTAACCTTTATCCCGGCACCTGCACGGCTCGTGACGCGACGGATTTGCTGGCGGCTATCGATTGTGGTCAAGCGCAGAATGGTACGGCTCTGGTTCCGGGGACCTTCTTCTCGTTCAATCCGAACAATCTGGACCCCTACGACTATTACAATTCGCCCACGGTCAACGGCGCGGCCAATCCGGGTTATGTCGCCTCTGCCGATCTGCTGGGCTTCCGTGACAAGCTGATCGGTCGTCAGTCCACAGACGTGCTGGCGGCCAATGTGTCCAATGGCGTGGCAGACTATTTGGTGCTGCGCAATGTCGATTGGCGCTCAGCCGCTGACCGCAACTTCTACACCACCGAGTTCAAGCAGGTTTCGTTCAACCTGAATCAGAAGTTCACCGATCGCCTGACCGGGGATTTCACTTTTGGCGCGTCGGAGTCCTATAACGAAAATCAGGGTCTGCTGGTCGAATTCAACCGCATGGATGCGCCGGAAAGTTTCGTGTTTGACGAACGCGGCGGCGGGGAAATGCCGGTATTTAACCTCGGATTCAACGCGGCTGATCCGACCAACTGGGGCATGGTCAAGGGCTTTTCGGGTATCCGCCACTTCCAGAGGTTCGTGACCAACACATACGCAGGAGCCAAGGCCGATTTTGGCTATGAGCTGAACGAGAACCTGTCGCTTAAGTTCGGCGTCACCTCGCGCAAGTACGACTTCGAGACCAACCTGCTGGAGCGTGAAAACGACCTGCTCAACCCGACCGAAAAGGAAGCCAAGGTCTCTGTGGCCTCTCTGGGTCGGGTGGTTCAGTTCGGGCAGGGGCTGGATGTACCGGGCGGTACGACGACCTCGTTCTTTGCTCCGTCCATCGAAGGCTTTAATTCGGTGTTCGACTTCACCTGTAACTGTATCAACAAGTGGGGCGACTGGCGCATCCACGGCAAGCGCAATGGCGGCCGTGAAAACTTCAAGGTGCAGGAGCGCAGCGAAGGCGGCTATCTGCAACTCAACTTCGACTACGATGTGCTGGGCGGCAACGTCTTCGGGAATATCGGCGTGCGTCAGGTCAAGACGGACCTGACCTCCTATGGCACCACCTCGGCGGGCCGTCCGATCACCGGGCGTAACGAATATACGGACACCCTGCCGGCGTTTAACGTGGCCTGGCAGGTCGTACCCAACGTCTATCTGCGCGCCGCCGCGGCCAAGGTGATGGCGCGTCCGCTTCTGGGCAACCTGTCGCCGTCCATCACCGCCATCAGTATCCCGAATACTGGAGGTGCGACGGGTGCGACCCTGACCATCGGCAATCCGAAGTTGCAACCCTTCCGCGGTAAGACCTACGACCTGTCGGCGGAATGGTACTTCGCCAAGGGTGGGCTGCTGTCGATGGCGGTATTCAAAAAGGACATCGCCTCCTATCCGCAGACGGTTCTGTTCTCGGCCCCGCTGTCGAACTTCCTGTCGGCGGAAGATCTGGCGACCCTGAAGCTTCAGTTCAATACCGGGTCGGTCGCCGACAATGCGCGTCTGGCCTATATCGACGCCAATGGCGAAGCGACGGCGCGTCAGTTCCGCGATGCGCCCGGAGGCACGCTGGAAGGCTGGGAGTTCAGCTATCAGCAGGACTTCACCTTCCTGCCGTGGATTCTCAAAAACACCGGTGTGCAGTTCAACATGACGCACATCGATTCCAAGCTGACCTATATTCTGGACCCCGGCACCGCGACCGTAGCCCCGACCTTTGGTAACGGGCCGTGGTTGGGGGCGTCACCCGACGCCATCAACCTGACGCTCTACTATGAAACGGACACGTTCAGCGCCCGCGTCTCGATGGCTAAGCGCGAAGGCTATTACACCACCTATCCGCTGGCCGCCGGTTCCTGCTCGCCGGGCCTGAACAGCGATGGTACCCCCTGTAACTCGCCGCTGATAAACGATTTCGCCGGCTCTTTGCCGACGCAAAACGTTGACTTCTCGATGAGCTACAAGCCGACCAAGCGCCTGACCATCACGCTCGAAGGTCTGAACATGACCAATGAAACGACCAACCGTTTCGGTTATGGCGCCACCAGCCAGACCGTGGTCAGCCAGTACGGCTCGACCGGCCGTCAACTGACGCTGGGCGTGCGGTACAAGTACTAAATTCGGCAGCTATCCCTGTTCGCAGGGATCGCTCTGTTCAGGCTCAGGCGACGCGTTTCTGCGTTTGTAAATACGGGTGCCGTTTACACTCCCTGTGGCGGCACCTTTCAACTGACATCTGAGGGAACCCTGAGCCCCCTCGTTTGTACAGGGCAGGTGTAAGATAACCTTATCGCCTGCCCTTTTTTGTCTCTGGTTTCAACATCCGTGAACAGGCTGCTCACGTGTTGTTATGCGCCGACGAGCGTCAACCCTCTTCGCCAAAGCCGCAGGGTGAGATGCTACTGTATAGACACCGCTATGCGAAAGATTGGGTGAGTGCATCTGCGCTTTAGATATGTCCATGTCGAGGTGGAAGGAAAGATTAGAATGATGGGTACCCGGCGTAACACACTGAAATCTCTCGGGCTTGGAGCGTTTCTGTTCGGCGCGCCCGCCGGGGCCGCCCCCGCTAAAAACGGCCCCGACACGTGGCGCAAGGGGATAGAGGGGCAGCGTCAGCCGGATCTGGGTGATGGCACCTTCCTCAATCCGATCATGGCCGGGGACCATCCCGACCCGTCCATCCTGAAGGACGGTGACGATTACTATATGACGTTTTCGACCTTCGATGCCTATCCGGGTCTGGTGATCTGGCATTCGAAGGATCTGGTCAACTGGCGGCCCATCGTCCCGGCCCTGACCCAGAATATCGGCTCGGTCTGGGCCCCGGAACTGTGTAAGCACAAGGGGCGTTATTATCTCTATATCCCGACCAAAAAGACCTCGGCACCGGGTTCAAAGACCACCTCGTGGGTGATCTGGGCCGACAAGATCGAAGGCCCGTGGTCGGAGCCTGTCGATCTCGACCTGCCGCGTCATATCGACCCCGGTCATGCGGTGGGCGAAGACGGTTCGCGCTGGTTGTTCCTGTCGGGCGGTGACCGGGTGCGGCTTTCGGAGGATGGTCTGTCGAAGGCGGGGGAGGTCGAGCACGTCTATGATCCGTGGCGCTATCCATCCGACTGGGTGGTCGAAGGGTTTGCACCCGAAGGACCTAAGGTCACCCGCCACGGCCAGTACTATTACATGATCCTCGCTGTTGGGGGCACGGCGGGGCCGCCGACCGGACATATGGTCATTGCGGCGCGCTCGAAGTCGATCAACGGCCCGTGGGAGCATCACCCGCGCAATCCGCTGGTGCGCACGACCTCGGCCGAGGAAAAATGGTGGTCGCGCGGCCATGCCACCCTTGTGGAGGGGCCTGCCGGTGATTGGTGGGGCGTCTATCACGGCTATGAAAACGGCTTCTGGACGCTGGGGCGGCAAACGCTTCTGGCCCCGGTGACGTGGTCGAAGGATGGCTGGTTTGATTTTGGCGGCGGTGATCTGTCGCAGCCTATAAAGACGCCCAAGGGGGGCAAACCGCACGGCTTTCAGCCGCCGCACGGGTTTGCCCTGTCCGACGACTTCACAACCGACAAATACGGCATCCAGTGGAATTTCTTTAACCCGTCGCCAGACGAGAAAAGCCGCATCCGCCGCGAAAACGGCGTGCTGCATCTTACGGCCACAGGTCAGGCCCCCAGTTCAAGCTCGCCGCTGATCACCATAGTCGGTGATCCGGCTTACGAGATTGAGATGGAGATCGAAATCGACGAGGGCGTGCGCGCCGGCCTGCTGCTGTTCTATGACACCAAGCTATACTGCGGTCTGGGCTTTGATGGCAAAAACTTCGTCACGCATCAGTACGGTATCGAGCGCGGGCGTCCGGCCAATCCGCACGGCCGTCGGATGCTGATGCGTCTGCGCAACGACCGGCATATTGTGACCTTCGACACCTCGTCGGATGGCCAGACCTGGCGACGCTTTGACCGCGGCATGGAGGTGTCGGGTTATCACCACAATGTGCGCGGCGGCTTCCTGATGCTCAAACCGGGCTTCTACGCCGCCGGACAAGGCGAGGCGCGCTTCCGCAACTTCCTATACCGGGCGCTTTAACGCCCAAGTTTGACTCATAAGAGACTTAACAGAGGGATTCTGCCCATGACTATGCCCGCCTCCGGTGCGAAGAAGTCCATTGTCTTTGGTGCTGCAATGATCGCGCTCAGCCTGCTGGCCGTGCCCGCCCTTTCGCAGACAGTGCCCAACCTGTCGCCTCAGGACATCAAGGCCCGTGCCCAGATCAAGAAGATCAATGCCAAAAAGGTCATTCTGGTCGGTGATTCCACTACGGCGGTTCTGGGGGGCTGGGGCCCCAGCTTTTGCGGTCATCACCTCAGTTCGTTCGTGGCTTGTATAAACCTGGCCAGAGGCGGGCGTTCGACCTTCAACTATATTGCCGAAGACTCATGGGATATTGCCTTGGCTGAAATGAAAAGCGGCGGTTTCTCAAAAACCTACGTCCTCATTCAGTTTGGCCATAACGATCAACCGGGTAAACCTGGCCGTTCCACAGACCTCGAAACCGAGTTTCCGCAGCTTCTGAAGCGCTACGTCAATGAAACCCGTGCGGCCGGTGCCATACCGGTGCTGGTGACGCCCCTGACGCGTCGCGGGTTCAAAAATGGCGTGCTGGAGAACGATCTGGCCCCCTGGGCCGCTGCCACGCGCAAGGTGGCAGCAGAACTGAACGTACCCCTTGTGGACCTTTACGCGCGCTCACAGAGCGAGGTTCAGGCGATGGGCCCGGTGGCCGCCATGCGATTTGCGCAAAAGCCGCCCAGCGCAGAAGTGCTGGACGCAGGCAAAACGGGGACGACGATTTCCGGGTCCACGGGGGTGCCTGTGGCACCGGCTCAGACCCCGCTTACCGAAGAGCAGATACGCAATGCTCAGGAGCCTCTGGGGCAGGCAAAGCTGAGTTTCGACTACACGCATCTGGGCAGAGAGGGTGCGGACTTTTTTTCCAAAATCGTTGCCTATGAACTGGCGCGTGCGGTTCCGGAACTGAAGCGGGACCTCATTCCGTGAACCGTCGCCACCCTATATCTGAACCGCGTTTACTATTGAGGAAGCGCTGATGACCGCAAAGCAACCTATGCTGAATCGCCGACTGTTCTGCGGGGCAGGCGGGCTGGCATTGATCTCAGCCCCCGCTGGCTTCGCACAGACGCAGGCGATTGTGCGTGTGCCGACGCAATACAAGACCCTTGCCGAAGCGTTTGCAGCTCTGCCTGACGCGGGAGGCGTGGTCGAGATTGCGCCCGGCACCTACCGCGAAAAACTCAGCCTGTCGAAACCCGGCGTGCAGCTCATCGGCAAGGGCAAAAAGCCGGAAGATGTGGTCATTGTCTGGGGCGACAGCGCGAAAATGGCCGGGGGCACGGGCAAGTCGGCGTCGTTTACCGTCAGTGGCGATGGCTTCCGCGCCAGCAATCTGACGATCCAGAACGACTACCACCTCACTCAGCCGGACAATCCCTCTCAGGCCGTGGCCTTATCTATAAGTGCTGACCGGGCGGTTTTACGCAATGTCCGTCTTCTGGGGGCGCAGGATACGCTCTATGCAGGATCGAAGAAGCCGACCGTGCCAAGCCGTCAGTACTATAAGGATTGCTACATCGAAGGGCATGTCGATTTCATTTTTGGTAATGCGCTGGCCTTCTTTGATCGCTGCCATCTGCATATTATTGAGCGGAACGGCGCCTTCATCACGGCCCACAGCCGCACAGCCGATAGCGAAACCACAGCCTATGTGTTTGATCATTGCCGCATTACTACGGCGGGGACGGGTGCCTATTATTTCGGGCGGGCGTGGCGACCCTATGCACAGGTGATTTTCCTCGATACGCGCATTGATGGGCAAATTCATCCGGAAGGCTGGCGTGAATGGACGCCGGGCAAGACCGAGACCTACGCCACGGCGCATTTTGCGGAATACAATTCCAGTGGACCGGGCGCGGATGTCAGCCAGCGGGTCTTCTGGGCCAGGCGGTTGAACGCAGATCAGGCGGCAAAATGGCGGCTGGAGAACGTGTTCCCCGATCGTAGCTGGATGAATTGAAAGAGATAATCCCTCCCCGTTTACGGGGAGGGGGAGCGTGAAGCGGTGGGTAGGAATATCACCCGCCTGTCTTTCCCCCTTCTGGCGGGACAAGCCCCCCACCTTCCCCGTACACGGGGAAGGATGAATGCTAGGATGTCATACTCATGACCCAACTCAATCGCCGTAACTTCCTCACTGTTTCCGCCGCGGGCGCGGCGGCCGCTTCGGTCGCAGGACCCGCTGAAGCGGTCGAGACCACCCGTATGGCTATCCCCGACGAAGGCTGGAACCTGTGGGTAGATGAGAAGGCTGCCTATAAGGACGATGTCATCTATCTGCCGGCGCAGGCGGACGTGAAGACGCTTCCGGTCAATCCGCCGACGGGAGGGTGGGGGGCGCTGACCCCCGAAGCCACGGTTACCCTTCCGGCCACGGTTGAGCAGCACTTCTGGGGCCGCTTTGGGTTACGGCCCTATACGGGCGATGAATATCGCTATGCCGAAGACGATCCGGTGCCGCAAAACGGAGCCTATCGAGGTGTGTCGTGGTGGTGGCGCGAGATCACTATTCCTGCCTCAACCAAGGGTCAGCGCGTTCTGTTGCATATCCGGGGGGCGCGGTTGCGCGCCGAGGTGTTCCTCAATGAAAAGCTGGTTGGGTATTCGATCCTCTCCGAACAGCCCTTTGATTGCGATTTGACCGCTGCCATGGCTCCCGGCGGCACCAACCGTCTGGCCATCCGCATCACCAATCCCGGTGGGCGCTACGACTGGCGCGATTCCACCACCATGATGTGGGGTAAGCTCAAACTGTTTGCCTCGCACGGGTT
>NZ_JAIXSV010000256.1 GCF_027484505.1 Asticcacaulis sp. | reverse complement strand
ATGAGCCGCCTCTATGCCGTCAAGACTCCGGTGCCGCAGGCCCGTCCTCTGTTGCGCGAACTGGCGGCCCGCTGGGTGCGCGAAGACCGCGCGCGCGACTGGCCGCAGGCGCTGATGGACCTGTCGGCCAGTGTCTGTCGCCCCAAATCGCCGTCGTGCCTGATCTGTCCGTTGCGCGAAGATTGCGCCGCCTTTGCCGAAGGTCAGCCGGAGGCCTATCCGCTAAAGGCGGCCAAGGCCCCGAAACCGGTACGGTATGGGGTGGCCTTTCTGATCACGTCAGAAGACGGGTTTGTGGTCGAGCGTCGCCCGGACAAGGGCTTGCTGGGCGGGATGCTGGGCCTGCCGCATCTCGAGTGGCGCGCCGAGATATGGGAAAAGGGGGAGGTCGTCTTCCCATCAGTCTACCGTGGAAATGAGGCTTGGGAAAATCTCGGCACCTACGCGCACGTTTTTACGCACTTTGCTCTGAACCAACAGGTCTGGCGGATCGAGTTGAGTGCAGACGAAATGACGGCGTTCCTGCGTCAGCACAATGTTTATCAGGGTTTGAGCTGGGCAGAGGTCAAAGCCTTGCCAACCGTCTTCGCCAAGGCGTTGAAGTTGCCATAAAAAATGCCCCGCCGGTTAAGGCGGGGCAAGGGGAGGGTTCACGAGGTACGCTTACTGAAACCGGAGCGGTTATCCCGCGGTATTGCTGCCATTGCCGGCGAGGGTGCACTTTTCAGGCACGCCGGGATTGGTGGCGGCGATATGGCAGGGCACGGCGGGATTAAGGGCCGTGCGGGCCTTATTAAGGACGGCGATATAGCCGCGTTTGTTGGTGCAGGCGATTTCCAGCACCACCTGCCCATTGTTTTCAAAGGCGTAGCGGGCGTCGCCGATCACGCAGTCGGCCTTGATCGATTTGTGATTGGCGCTGAGGGTTTGCAGGTGCGCCTTGAGCTGATCACCGCTCATATAGGCGCAGTCGGTCTTTTGCACGGCGGCCCCGAAACAGTCGAAGGTTTCGAGTTTGCCGTCCTTGCCCGCATCGGGGATCAGGGCGATCAGGCCGGTTTTCGCTTCCGGGCATTTGAATTCAGCCAGGTCGCGGTTGGTGGCCGTATCGCGGCCGATGCGGCGGAAGTCTTCGATGGTGCAGGCAATGCCGGCTGCGCTCAGGGCCTGCGCATAGGCGTCCTTATATTTGGCCTTGGCCTCGTCCTGCTTGGCCTTGCCTGCGGCGGCCAGAGCGGCAGCGTCGGTGAACTTGCAGCCGCCGATACTGGCGGCCTTATCGCAGCCGACCTTGCCCTTGAACTGGGTGTCGAGATCGGTGACCAGCACGAAGCCCGGCTTACCTTCGCAGCCCACTTCGTAATATTCGGCGTCCTTGGTCGCGCCGATAAAACGCGCATTGTTCAGCGTGCAGTCCGGGGCATTCTTGCGGACCAGCGCCCCAACGGTTTGCGGCAACAGTTCCGGTGTCGTCAGTTCACATTTCAGCGCGGTGTCTGCGGTTTTCAGGCAATTCAGGAAACCGACCGTCTGGTCGCTGGCCTTCCAGGTTGGCACAGTAAAAATACCTCCCGCCGTATTTTTACAGCCAATTTCATAGGTTTCGCTGTTTTTCGCGGCGTCGGCGCGGATAAAGCGCGCACTGCCGATCTGACAGGCCGGGATCTTCGACTTGGCGGTGTCGGTCAGCCAGTAGTGAGCCACGCGATTGCCGCGTAGCTTGCACACCGGACTGCCGGGTGCGACCTTGGCAACGGCGGCGGCTTCGAGACAGCCCATCGGATCGCCAAACGGCGCCTTTTTGGCCACATAGAGCAGATAGCCGCGCTGGTCCTTACAGGCGACTTCAAAGCTTTCGATGGCGATCTTTTTGCCATCCACTGTGGCTTCGGCGGGCAGGGGGACCGTGGCTTCGGTCACCTCGCAGGGCAAACCAAAGGTCTGCACCAGCTTGCTGACGGTCTTGACGTTTTCAGCCGCCGCCTCAGCGGCCAGCATTTCCTTGCGGCTTTGTTGCGCATTGGCCGATGAGGCGATCAGCCCCAAACCGGCGCAGACAGTCAAGGCCACCGCCCAGTGGCGAAGAGTGTGCGTAATCATCCTGACGTTCCCGTGGTTACGGCTTTGCGCCGCTTATTTGTCAGATGATTAAGCGCTCAGATTATTTCAAAATCAAGCGGAAACGATCAATGTTGCGACTTTAGTCGTAAATGTACAAAACCCGGCCTTTCGACCGGGTTCTGCTGGTGATTGGAAAGGACGACCCCGCCTGCCGCGGTACGTTCCGGGTGCAGGGTCAATGACCCTGCTGACGGATGCGGGCGCGCAGATCGTCGATAGGCTTGAACCCGGCATCGGTCTTGAAGCGCCAGTAGGTCCAGCCGTTGCAGGAGGGGGCCTGTTCCAGCATGGCCCCGACCTTGTGGATAGAGCCGGTCAGTTCGCCGTGCACCAATGAACCGTCGGCGCGGACGCGGGCGGTGCGCTGACCCTTGGGGCAATAGAGGGTGTCGCCGGGTTGCAGCAGGCCGGCCTCGACCAGCGCGCCGAAGGGGACGCGCGGTTCGGCTTTTTTGGAGCCCATGGTGGCCAGATCGGACTCATTGGCACGCTGAACGCGGGCAATGCGCTCACGGGCGTGTTTGGCATAGGTTTCGTCGCGCTCGATGCCGATGAAGTGGCGACCCAGACGCTTGGCGGCCGCGCCGGTGGTGCCGGTGCCAAAGAAGGGATCAAGCACCACATGGCCGGGTTTCGAGCAGGCCAGAAGGACGCGATAAAGCAGGCTTTCCGGCTTTTGCGTTGGGTGAACCTTGTTGCCGTCTTCGTCTTTCAGGCGTTCTTCACCCGTGCACAGTGGAATGGCCCAGTCTGAGCGCATCTGCGTGTCTTCGTTGAAGGCCTTAAGAGCGTCATAGTTGAAGGTATAGCGCTTCTGGCCCTTGGCCTTGGTGGCCCAGATCAGGGTTTCGTGGGCATTGGTGAAGCGCGTGCCCTTGAAATTGGGCATGGGGTTGGCCTTGCGCCAGATGACGTCGTTCATCACCCAGAAACCCAGGTCCTGAAGCGCGACGCCCAGACGAAAGACGTTGTGATAGGAGCCGATGACCCAGATGGCCCCGTCGTCTTTCAGGACGCGCTGACATTCGCGCATCCATTCGCGGGTGAAGCGGTCATAGGCTTCGAAGCTGGCGAACTGATCCCACTCGTCGTCCACCGCATCGACCTTGGAATTGTCCGGGCGGTGCAGGTCGCCCCCCAGCTGAAGGTTATAAGGCGGGTCTGCGAAAACCAGATCGACCGACTTATCCGGCAGGGATTTCAGTATGTCCACGCACTCACCGACATGGATGGTGTCCAGCTCCAGCGCGGTGCGCTGCATGATGGCTTTTTGCGGCATGTGGCGTGTCATGTCTTAACCCCGGATCATGGCGGCCCGCTTCTGTGGACCGGTAAGAAGAGACAGGTTAGAATCTCGCGAGGTTAATAAAAAGTTACAACTTGACTCGCGGCGAATCGGGTGGGCCCAATTTGATTCAATTTTCTGGGGGTGAGTCTTTTGGGACTCAGTTTTGGATTCGTTTTGTTCTATGAACTCGTATGACAGGGGGAAATCGCATGTATCGAACAACAAGGCGCTCGGTGCTCACCGCATTGGGAGCGGCGGGTCTCATAGGTTGCAAACCGGTCTCAGTGTCTGAGCCCGGATCAACGGACTCTGCGGCTTATAAAGCAAGAGTGATGGCGGCATTCCCGTACGAGATTGTCAGCGTGCCGGGCGATAAGGCCCTTGAGAACTGGACAAAGCTCAAAGCGGCTGGGCGAGGTTATCCGGTTGTGCTAGGTGGCGACGAAGACCTGATGAACATCGCTGGCCGGCTTGTCGCTGACCGTGGGGGTAACACGGAGGCAATGCCTGAAAGCGCACAAACCCCCTCTCAAATTTTAGAGAGCGCAAAGGCTATACATTTTCCGGAGGTATTGAAGACGCAAGATAACGCTCTGACAGACCAAGACATTGAAGCAATGGTGGGAGAATGGCCAACCGGATCGCTTCCTGATGAGGCGGGGCTGAGTGTTGCGACTGATATTCTGACAGGTAGCTCTTTTAAGACTGTGCATATCGTGTTGGTTCCGACAAAGACGGGTTCGGAGGTGCCGGCCTATATGAAATGGGGGGGATGGAACGCTTGTCCAATGCCTGACGTTCAGGTGGCTGCCTTGCGGTCATGGAATGAACGTTTCGGAGCTGAATTAATCGGCATGAGTGGCGATGTGCTCAATTTGCGGCTACCCAAGCCTTTGGATAGTCGTGAGAAGGCCCTTGCCTTGGCAACGGAGATGTATCGCTATTGCCCTGATATTGTCGATCAGGGCATGAGTGAGATTTCCATTCTGGCCGCGTGTCTGATGGCACAGCGCTGGTGGGTTTTCTGGTGGGATTAAAGGTAATCTATCGAATTTATAACCGATGCGGTTCAGACCACAAGGACCGAGCGAACCGTGGCCCAACTCATCCGATGGATGGGTGAGGGGCCATGCAGGCGTATGGCGGCGATGTGGGCTTCGGCCTGATAGCCCTTGTGCGATTTGAAGCCGTAGACGGGATAGAGGGCGTCCATCTCGATCATGATGCGGTCGCGCGCCGTCTTGGCGAGGATCGAAGCGGCGGCGATGGACAGTGATTTGTCGTCGCCCTTGACCACCGCCGTGGCGGCTATGGACAGCGGCGGGCAGCGATTGCCGTCGATCAGGGCATGGATGGGTTGCGGTCTAAGGGCTTCGACGGCTTGCGTCATGCCCATCATGGTTGCCCTGAGGATGTTGTGGCAGTCGATATCGGCGGCGGAAATTTCAATCACCGACCACGCCAGAGCCGCGGCCTTGATTTCGGGTTCCAGCGCAAAGCGTTGATTTTCGCTCAGTTTTTTGGAGTCGGCGATGCCGGCCGGAATGCGTGCCGGGTCAAGGATGACGGCGGCCACGCACAGGGGCCCTGCGCAGGGGCCGCGTCCGGCCTCATCGACACCACAGACCAGACCGTCAAACTGAGACTCAAAAGTGAAATCGGGCATGGATGGCTCCATACCCGATTCCGCTATCTGTGACGAGAGACGGTGAGAACCGATCAGGCGAAGGTCTGGGCCACGTCGGCCGTAACGCCGCGTCCCTTGGGATCAGGGCCGAAGCGATTGGCACCGGGCGTGCCGTCAAGGACGTTGAAAACGAACAACACCACGGAACCAACGAAGGTTGGCAGCCATACCATAAGAAAGCCGCTGCCTATTACGCCGAAAACCGCTTGCGGATTGTTCTCATATTTGCCGGTAAACAGGCTGGCGAGTTGTCCGCCATTGGTTATCAGGAACAGAACGAGCCCGACCATGAAAGCCGCGGCGGGCAGAATCAACCACCATCCCGTGCGGTTGGTGTCGTGCAGACGGCGCACACCGACGGCCAGATTGGGCACCAGCAGGGCGAGGGAGATCACATTGCCGACCTGCCCCAGGATCATGAAGGTCGGGTTGAACATGAAGTTCGACGGATCGGTCTGCGCGCTGATGGTGCTGAAGGACTGAAACATCAGCGCCATGACGATGCTGTTCAGCACCGAAAAGAAAAGGAATTGCACAAGCCAGAACAACCAGAATTCCTGACGTCGCGCGCGACCATTGAAGTCTGCATATTTGGTGAGTGGTTGAAACGCTATCGGTACAGCCATGGATTTTCCCCCCATGCGTGTGAATTAAAAGGTTGATGCGATACTTTCGCTTACGCCACGTCCTTTGGGGTCCGGGCCAAAGCGGTTGGCGGTGGGCGTGCCATCCTGCACATGGAACCACAGGGTCACCAGACTGGCCAGCCAGGTGGGCAGCAGCACATAAAGCGCGATGGGAGCCATGGCGCTGTAGACGGCCATATTGGCCTGCGCGTCGCCCGATTCCAGACTTGAAGGATCGATGTTCTGAAAGTTCTGCCCCATCTGGGCCACGGCGTCAGCGGCGAAGACAAGGGTGAGGATCAGCGACACGATCATGACCGCCGGATAGAACAGAAGCCACAGACCGGTACGGTTGGTATCGTGAAAGCGGCGTACACCCACGGCGATGGAGGGGATGAGTACACCCAGTCCGAAAATCAGGGCCAGACCGGCGGCAAGGCCTGCGACCAGCCCGCCCGTCATCTGCACGATGTTCAGGAAGAGGCTGACCACAACCTGAAACAGATAAAACAACCAGTATTCCGAGCGACGCGCGCGCCCCTGAAAATCGAAATAGCGCTTCAGCGGTTGAAACATCAGATCGAAACTGAACATGGGTGTCCCTTTAGCCATGAGTGTCAGACCGAGACGATAACCGCAGCCGGACGGGCTGGCAAATGAAACCCGTGTCAGGTTTCAACCGGTTTGAGGTGTGGGGTCAGCCAGTCGGGGACGGCGAGGCTGACCGCTTCACCTGCGCAGGTCAGAGCGCCGTCCAGTCGGTCGAGTCGCATAAGGGCCAGCGACTTGCCGTTGGCGGAGGCCAGAATTTCCCCGGCGCGACGCTCGCCCGAAAGGACTTCGGCGCCAAAGGTGAATTGCCCGGCATGGCTTAGGGGGATCAGGCGGTTCTTGATCGTGCCGCGCCGCTTCATGCGCGAGGTGGTTTCCTGACCGACAAAGCAGCCTTTTTTGAAGTCTATGGCCTCGATCAGGTCCATATTGATGTCGATGGGGTAGAGATAGTCTTTGGGGAAATCGAGCCCCGGTTCGGCCACCCCCTGCGTCAGACGAAACTCTGTGTAGGTCGTGATGTCTCCCGTCGCCTCAAACGTCCCGTAGGCGCGATAAAGCCCCGGTGCGCGCGGATCGGGCAATCCCTCGGACAAGGAGGCATAGACCTGCGCCTCGGGTTTGGACAGGGTGACCTTCGCCCGCAGTTTGAACATATTCAGCCGGGTAAACAGGTCGTCCCGCACCCCCGCATCGACATCTATCCATACGGTATCCGAATCCCGTGGACAGATGAACACATCGGCGCTCAGCTTGCCTTGCGGGGTCAGGAACGCGCCATAATATAAGGGCTTGTTCTCTTCGTCGGCGACGGCGTCGAAGATGTGTTCCACGTCAATGGTCGTCTGGCCATTGAGGAACTTTCCCCAGTCGGGACCGCTCAGGGCGATCAGGGCACGATGCGAAAGAGCAATAAGGTCGGTCATGTTTGCTGTGAGCCATAGATTCGGGATAGGGTATGTAGCATGAGCCGTCCGTTTCCGATCCTGATCGTCGCGCTTGAGGAACCGAAAAGGGCGCTGGCTCTAGGTGGGGTTCTGGCGCGCCTGCTGCAAGAAGTGCCAAACGCTGCCGTGACTTTGATCACGCGCAGCGACAGCGCCGCCCTGTTCGCCGATTTTAGCCATATCGAGGCGATCATCCCTTTTGACGGGGAGGTCATGTCGGTGGCAGGTCTGAAACTGTGGTGGCGAGTGCGGCAGCGTGAATGGGGCCTGCTGCTCGATACGGGGCCAACCCTGTGGTCGCGCTTCCTCAGTGCCAAGACCCGTGCCATTGCGCCGGATCATCATGAAGACGAACACCCGGTGATCACCGCGTCGCGCCTCCTTAAGCTGGAAAAGCCGGAATTGCCGTGGTTGCATGTGGCCGAAGCGCGGGCTGTGGGAGCGGAATTTTTTCTGGACGACACACCCGGTGAGGAGGGGCCGTTGCTGGCCATCGCCCCCGGCGCACGCTGGCAGGGCGCGCAATGGCCGGCGGAGCGCTTTTCGGTGCTGGCGACACGTCTGATGAACGAAGACGGCCCGCTGAAAGGGGCGCGTTTGCTGATACTGGGTCACGAGAGCGACCGCGAAGCCGCAACGGCCCTGCGTATGGCCGCCCCCAAAGCCCGCGTGATTGAACTGACCGGTAAGCTCGATCCGCTGACCGCCTATGCCTGCCTGCGTCAGGCCGATGTGTTTATTGGCAATGATGATATCTGGCTGCATCTGGCGGCGGCCGCCAATGTCCTGAGTTTCGGGCTCTACGGCCCCTCCGATGATCGGGTGGAGGCGCCGCTGGGGAACAATGTGCACATTTTGCGCACGCCGCGGCATTTCGAAGAAATTCGTGCTCAGGACCCAAATCTCGATCAGGCGCTGTGTCACATGCTCGACCTGAGCGTCAACCGGGTGTATGAGGCCGTCCAGACCACGTTGACGGTATCTCACCAGGCTCCCCGTCTCCCCTAAGGGAGAGGGCTGGGGTAAGGTGGAGCCGTTGTTTCCCCCTCATCCGGCCTTTCAGGCCACCTTCTCCCTCAGGGGAGAAGAGAAACGGAGACGCCCCATGCCCACCTACGATCTGATCATCCGTAACGCTGACATCATCAACCACGCCGGTCGTGGTCAGGGCGATATTGGCATCACCGCTGGCAAGTTCGTCGCCTTTGGCGACCTGTCGCAGGCTTCGGCGGCTGAGGTGTTCGACGCCACAGGGCTTCTGGCCATGCCGGGTGTCATCGACACACAGGTGCACTTCCGTGAGCCGGGGCTGGAGTGGAAGGAAGACCTCGAGACCGGTTCGCAGGCCGCCGTTATGGGCGGAGTCGTGGCCGTGTTTGAAATGCCGAACACCAATCCCAACACCACCGATCCGGTGACTTTTGAGGACAAGCTGAAGCGCGCGCATCATCGTATGCACTGCGACCACGCCTTCTATGTCGGTGGCACGCACGAAAACGCCGCCCATCTGGGTGAGCTTGAGCGTATGAAGGGCTGCTGCGGCGTGAAGGTCTTCATGGGGGCTTCGACCGGCACCCTGCTGATCGCCGATGACGAGGGCGTGGCCAAGGTGCTGGCCAGCGTCAATCGCCGCGCCACCTTCCATTCCGAGGACGAATACCGGCTGGCCGAGCGCCGGGCGCTGGCCCGCGAAGGCGACTGGACCAGCCACGACTTTGTGCGCGATGCCCAGTCAGCCATTCAGTCCACCCACCGTCTGGTGCGTCTGGCGCGCGAGGCCGGCAAGCGTATCCATGTCCTGCACGTCACCACCGCGGAAGAGATCGAATTCCTGTCGCACAACAAGGACATAGCCACGGTCGAGATCACGCCGCAGCACCTGACGCTGGTGGCACCCGAAGCCTATCAACGCCTGAAGGGCTATGCCCAGATGAACCCGCCGATCCGCGATCAGTATCACGTCGATGGCCTGTGGCGCGGCATCAGCGACGGCGTCGCTGACGTGCTGGGCTCTGACCACGCGCCGCACACCATCGAAGAGAAGCAGAAGCCCTATCCGGCCTCGCCGTCGGGTATGCCCGGCGTGCAAACCCTCTTGCCGGTCATGCTGACCCATGTCGCCAACGGCAAGCTGTCGCTGGAGCGGCTGGTGGACCTGACCTCGGCCGGGGCGCAGCGCGTCTTCGGTGTGGCGGGCAAAGGGCGGATGGCCGAAGGCTATGATGCCGATGTGACGCTGGTCGATCTGAACCACAAGCGGGTTATCACCCACGATCAGATGCGTTCGCGCTGCGGCTGGACGCCGTTTGATGGTTTTGAGGCCCACGGCTGGCCTAAGGCGACCATCATTCGCGGCAAGGTGGTCATGCGCGATGACGAGATCGTCCGGCCGTCGCAGGGGGAGGCGTGCCGCTTCATGGAAATCCTTTAGGTTCCCTCTCTTGGGCGACTGGGGCGTCGGCGTCGCTTGCAGGTACTCTTGTACCTGCGGCGCTAGCCTCCTGCCATTCGCCTCAAGATATGAAACCTAAAGCGTTCTGTTCCTTGCAAAAAAAGCCCCGCCTAACACTCGGCGGGGCTTTTCGTTGGGCGTTAAAACACCAATCAGTCGTTGGAACCACCCGCCGGAGGCACATAGGTGCCGTTGCCGGGGATTTCACACTGGATCGGATATTTGCGGCTCTTGGCGATGTTACAGGAGACGACTTCATCGAAGCCCGTGCGGGCCTTCACCACGGCGCCCACATAGCCACGCTTGTTGGTGCAGGCGATTTCGACCAGAGCGGCGTCATCGTCGCCACGGCCCAGATAGGTAACCTGCTGAACGTCGCAATCCTTCTTGGCCGCCTTGATCAGGACGTCCAGATGCTTGTCCAGCGTGGCGCGCGGCACGAAACCACATTCCTTGCGGCGTGAGATCATGGTGAAGCAGTCCATGGCCTCGAACTTGGCCGTCGAGCCCGTGTTCGGGATAAAGGCGGCCAGACCAAACTTTTGCTCAGGGCATTTGAATTCGATCAGATCGCGCTTGGTTGCGGTTTCCGTGCCGATCAGGTTGTATTCGGCGACGGTGCAGGTGATACCCGCCGCCTTCAGCTTTTCGCCATAGGCGGTGCGCGCTTCGGCAGTCAGGCTGGCGGCGTCCGTGTACTGACAGGGGCCAAGCGTACCGGCGCGGTCGCAGCCGACACTGGCGATATACTTCATCGTGGTCGTCGTCTGCAGAACGAAGCCGGGCTTGCCGGCGCAGCCGATTTCATAGAAGTCCTGACCTTCGCTGGTGACGCGGCCGATCCAGCGGGCCTTTTCCACCGTGCACGACGGCTGCGCCTGCTTGACGGGCGCTTGCAGGGACTGCATGGCCTGCGCCTCAGTGGTGTATTGACAGGCCGAGTTGCCCTTGGTCATCAGGCAGTTCGAAAAGCTCAGCTTGGCGCTTGTGGCCGTAAAGGGCACGTCCATCACGAAGCCAGGACGGCCGTCACAGGCCACTTCATAGCGATCAAAGCCATGATCCGTGACCGCACCCATCCAGCGGGCATTGCTGACGGTACAGGCCTGATCATATTGCTGCGCCAGCGGCGTCATCCACGCGTAGTGCTTTTCATTGCCCGGCAACACGCACTTGGCCTGCTTGTTGTTGGCAGCGTTTTGCGAAAAGGCCTGCGTACAGTTGAACTTATCGACCTTGTTCGTCGTGGTGTCCTTGCTGAGCAGATAGCCCCCTCCGGCCTTACAGGACACTTCGGTGACCTGAAGCTTGACCGGCTTGCCATCGGCCCCCTTGCTGCTGGACTCGCCGACATAGTAGGCATCGGCCGGTTCACAGGGCACGCCCGCCGCCTGAATCAGGGCCGGGGCATCCGCCACGCCCTTGGCACGTTGCTTATCGTTGAGCTTGACCGCTTCGGCAGCCGAGGCCGCGCTGCACCCCAGCGCGAGGGCGGCTACGGCCATAGCCGCGCCTCTGAGGAAGGTGGAAAGAGACATCGGTTGCGTTTTCCTTGAATGCGAACCTGTGAATGAGACGACGGCCGGATTTTAGCGGCTCTTTATAACAGGATTGTCTCTACAGGATGTGGCGGCTTAAAGGCAATGCCAGGAACGCGTGGCAAGCGGCGCTCGGCATAAAAAAACGCTCCGATTTTCAGGCTTGCCTGACCCAGCGGCAGACGTGCCATATAGAGATGTGATAACAACAGAATACGGGAACGAAACGGCATGTCGGTAAAGGTGACAGACGCGGCGGGCATCAGGCGCATCAGGCTTGATCGGGCCGCCAAGAAAAACGCGCTTGATCACCACATGTACACCACCCTGTCCGAGGCGATAGACAGCGCGCCGGGTGTTATTCTGCTCGAAGCCGAGGGGGGCGATTTCTGCGCCGGCAATGACATTGTCGATTTCATTTCGCTGGCTTCGCATGAGGGTGCGGTCGAAGCCCTGCCGGTCTTTCGGTTCCTCAAAGCCCTGACCTATGCGCGGATGCCGATTGTGGCGGCTGTGCAGGGGCAGGCCGTGGGGGTGGGGACGACCCTGCTGCTGCATTGCGATCAGGTGCTGCTGTCCGAAGATGCACGCCTCAGCCTGCCCTTCCTCAAGCTGGGCCTGACGCCCGAAGGCGGTTCCAGCCTGTTGCTGACCCAGCGAATCGGCCATGCGCGGGCCTTTGAGTGGCTTAGTTCCGGGCGGGTCATCCCGGCGGCCGAAGCGCTGAGCACCGGTGTCGCCAATCGCGTGGTGGCCCGTGAGGCTTTGGAAACGGAATCTCTGAGCGTTGCTGAAAAACTGGCCGCCCTGCCGCTGGAGGCGCTCATTCAGGCCAAGGCCCTGATGCGCCAGCCTGACGTCATCTGGGACCAGATCGTGCGCGAGGGTGAAATTTTTCTGGCGCGGCTGAGGAGCCCGGAAGCGGCCGCGGCTTTTGCGGCGTTTCTCAAAAAAGGCTGATTTGTAACAAACGCCTAACCTTGTTTATTTGACGAGGCGGGGGTTTGGGACTAAAGGGTGCGACCGTTTTTGCCGCTTTGTGGCATGAGTTGCATGATAAGTCAGGTCTGGCCGTGGATAGCTATGCCTTTGATCGTCTGATTACCGTGGAGGCGCTGGCTGAGCGCGAGGCCGCTGATGCGCTGGTCAACCGCGTGTTCGGACCCGGTCGCTATGCCAAGACGGCGGAACGCCTGCGTGAAGGCAATCAGCCCATTCCCGGCCTGTCGTTCGTTATGCACCGTATCGAACAGGGCGGGCACAGCGAAACCGCCATAATCGGATCGGTGCGTCTGTGGCCGGTCAAGGTACGCGATGACAATCAGGCGCTCAAAGGCGAAATGGCCTTTCTGGGGCCGATCGCCGTTGACGAAGATCACCAAAGTCTGGGTATCGGACGCGCCCTGATCCGTACCGCTATCAAGGCGGCCTTTGATGCCGGCGTCACAGCCATTTTGCTGGTTGGCACGCCCGCTTATTTTCAGAACTTTGGCTTTACGAAGGCCGAGGGGCTGAGCCTGCCGGGACCGGTCGATTTGCGCCGCCTGATGGTCCTCTATAACCCCGCCTATAAGGGCGAACCTCTGACGGGTGCGGTTGACAAATGAACGGCTGGCTGACCGAGGCCGCGCGTTTTCCTGATAAAGACTATCCCGTTGAGTCGTGGCAGCCGTCCCTGTGCGGGGCCATTGACATCCTCATCCGCCGCGATGGTGTCTGGCTGCACGAAGGCCGGCCCATCGCCCGCCCGGCGCTCGTGCGGCTGTTTTCGAAACTGCTACGCTGTGACGCAGAGGGCTACGTGCTGGTTACGCCGGTTGAGAAGCTGACCATCCAGGTTGAGGATTTGCCGTTTCGCATTGTCGATTTCGAGGGCAGTGTTTTCCGCAGCGATCAGGACAACCCACTGCCGTTGTCAGACGCGCATCCGCTGGTCATCGATGTGCAGGGCGAAGAATGGCGGCCGCGGATACGGGTGCGCGGCGATCTGTGGGGACGTCTGACGCGCGCCTGTGCGGCCCGCCTGTTCGAGACGGCGGAACTGGATGGCGATAAGGTGCGGCTTGAACTGGACGGGCAGGGGTTTGAAATCCCGGTGGTTTCAGCATAGGCTCGGACTTCAACAAACCTAAGGCGGTTTTTGGTGCATATCGCGCTCCCTCCGGAAATGACCGCGCCAGCGGTTCAGCGAGTCTTTGCTGCTTTAGAAGCGGCGGGAGGTGCGGGCTGCGTGCGTTTTGTCGGCGGCTGCGTGCGCGATGTGGTCATGGGCCGCACGCCGGGCGATCTCGACCTTTCGACGCAACTGACGCCCGACGCCACCGAGGCCGCACTGTCGGCGGCGGGTATCCGCCATGTGCCAACCGGCAAGGCCTTTGGCACCATTACGGCGGTGATTGACGGGCAGCCGTTCGAAATCACCTCCCTGCGCGAGGACGTTGAAACCGATGGCCGCCGTGCGGTGGTCAGCTACACGGGCGATTGGAGCCGGGACGCGCAACGCCGCGATTTTTACCTCAATGCCCTCTATGCCGATATCCGCGGCGAGGTGTTTGATCCGACGGGGCAGGGGCTCGATGACGCGCAGGCCGGTCGGGTGCGTTTGATCGGAGACGCCGAGACAAGACTCCGCGAAGACTATCTGAGAATATTGCGTTTTTTCCGTTTTAGCGCCAGTCATGGACGGGGCTTGGATGAGGCGTCCTTAAGCGCCTGTGTGGCCTTGCGTGACGGTATAGACAGCCTGTCGGGTGAGCGTATCCAGCAGGAGCTGTTTAAGCTGCTTACTATTGCCGACCCGGTAAACGTCGTACAGCGGATGATTGAAACCGGTGTGATCGCGCACGTCGTGCCCGGCGCGCCGGTGAATGCCGAGCGCGTGGAAGCCGGTTTCCCGCTGACGTCGGATGTAGTTCAACGATTGATTGTTCTGATTGGTGGCCACGGATGGGCTGAGACACTCCCCGCCTTAACTCAGCGTCTGCGTCTGTCAAATCGCGTGGCCGACCGTCTGAGCGCGGCCGCTGTTGCCTGTGCCGAAGCGGACATCACGGCGTCACCGGCCGCCCTGCGACGTGGCCTCTATCGCCATGGCCCTCAGGCGATGAGCGACGCGCTTGTGTTCCTTGCGGCGGAGGCGGGCCTGAAGCCAGAGGCATGGAAAGAACTCGATCAAAACCTGAAGCACATCGACGTGCCCGTCTTTCCGCTGAAGTCGGCGGGCCTGATCACCGCTGGGCTCACGCCCGGCCCGGAACTGGGCCAGACCCTGCGCCGTATCGAGGCCGACTGGATCGCACACGATTTCTCACCAATCGTGATTGAGGACGCCATTGACGACATAGCCAAACAGGCAAACATAAGAGGGCAGTAAAAACCCCGTGTTGTTTGCCTTATGTCCTACGTTGCCATCCTTGAAACCGGAGTGCCGCCGGAAAATCTGAGCGAAACCTACGGCACCTATGCCGACATGTTTCGTGCGCATCTGGCTGCACCGGAGCGTCAGTTTCGCGTGTTCTGCACCATGGAAGGCGAATTGCCGGGGCCGCAAGACAAGCTCACAGGCGTGGTCATCACCGGTTCGCCCGCCGGAGTCTATGAAGACCATGCGTGGATTTCGGACCTCATCGACTGGCTGAGGGGGCTGGATGCGCAGGTGCCGGTGGTCGGCATCTGCTTCGGCCATCAGGTGATGGCGCAGGCCTGGGGTGGCCACGTCGAAAAGTCGGATAAGGGCTGGGGCGTCGGCCTGCACGAATACACCATCCACGACAATGCCTTATGGCGCGAACTGGCCACGACGGACCTGTCGGCGATCCGCGTTGCCGTCAGCCATCAGGATCAGGTGGTCAGAAAGCCAGAGACGGCGGTGGTGCTGGCCGGGTCGGACTTCACGCCCTATGGCGCGCTGGCCTATACCGACCGCAAGGCGATTTCGTTTCAGTGCCACCCGGAATTTTGTGAAAACTTCGCCGGTGATCTGTGGATGAGCCGCCGCGGCTGGCGCATTTCCGAGCATCTGGTCGATCAGGCGATGGACAGCCTCAAGGCCGGCACGACGCGCGACCATGTGCTGGCGGCAATTTCACGGTTTTTGGCGGCGTGAAGCCTTATTTTGAAGCCTGTGCAGCTCTTCAGAGTCTTTATCTGGAAGATAGCTATGTCATTGGGATTGCTGAGCAGGATCCCGATCTGATCTTCCTGCTGGATGCGGTTCTGACCGAAAACCATCCCGCCTATCAGGCGCCGTCTTCTGGAATATACTATTGTTTCAAGCGTTTAGCGTTGAGGTTCGAAGACATTTCTACTGTTGCTTGGAAAGCTCTGTGCTTGAAAGAGGCCCTCACTACGGACGCCGATGGTGAAGTCGATTACGGCAATATCGACACGCTTCTTTTAACAGACAACACGGCTTATATCGAAGGCAGTTGGGGTGAGGTGGAACTCACCTTTTCCCGAATTACGGTCGATTATCTCGAGCCTTAAGACTTTTCAGTCATCTGCCATTGCCCCAATTACGGCCACTTCACCGCCGGGGGCATGGACGACAGGATAGATTCCACATTGCCGCCGGTTTTCAGCCCAAACAGCGTCCCGCGATCATAAAGCAGGTTGAATTCGACGTAGCGACCGCGCTGTATCAACTGTTGATCGCGTTCCTCTTCTGTCCAGCTCTGTTCTGAGCGTTCGCGCACAAGCCGCGGATAGATATCGAGAAACGTCTCGCCCACCGCACGGGTAAAGGCGAAATCGGCCTCATGATCGCCGGTGTTGAGGTGGTCATAGAAGATGCCGCCAATGCCGCGCGGTTCATTGCGGTGGGGCAGGAAGAAATATTCGTCACACCACTTTTTGAAACGCGCATAATAGTCCGGCGCGAAGTGATCGCAGGTCGCTTCGAACGCCGTGTGGAAGGCCTTGGCCTGCGGCGCGTCTTCGCGGCGGTCAGCGGCCAGAAGCGGTGTCAGGTCGGCGCCGCCACCGAACCAGCTCTGCGTCGTGGTGATAAAGCGCGTATTCATGTGCACCGCCGGGACGTGCGGGTTCCACATGTGGGCGATCAGGCTGATGCCGGTGGCGAAAAAGCGCGGGTCTTCGGCGGCCCCCGGTATGGTTTTGGCGAAGTCCGGGCTGAAGGTGCCGTGCACGGTTGAGATATGCACACCGACCTTTTCAAACAGCCGTCCGTGCATCATCGACATTTCGCCACCGCCGCCATCGCCGTGTTCTGCGTCAGGGCGTGTCCAGGGCTTGCGCGTAAAGCGCCCCGGCGTTGGTCCGTACATCGTCTCAGGGGCCGCGTCCTCCAGCGCTTCAAACGCGGCGCAGATGCGGTCGCGCAAGGCTCGGAACCAGACGGCGGCGGCCTGCTGGCGCGTGCTTAGGGTATCGGCAGAAAGCGGGGCGGAGAGGGGGGCGGTAGCGGTCATGGTGTTCTCTTAGGCTATTGGCGCGACCGGGGCAAACCCCGCTGTCTGACGCAGGGCCTCGCCCAGTGCCATGGCGGCGGCATTGATGACATTGATCGAGCGCATTCCCGGCCGCATGGGGATCAGCAAACGCGCATCGGCGGCATTGTGGACCTCATCCGGCACACCCGCGCTTTCGCGCCCCATCAGCAGTATGTCGTGAGGCCTGAAGGCGAAGTTTTGATACGGCGCCGCCCCCCTGGTGGTGAAGAGGACAAGACGGGTGTCCTGCGGCCAATCGTCGCGCCCGCTCAGGAAAGCCGCCCACGAATCATGTCGCGTCACATCGGCCTGACCGCCATAGTCCATCGCCGCGCGACGGATGGCGCGGTCGCTGAGGGGGAAGCCGCAGGGTTCGATGACGTCCAGTGCGACATCAAGGCACGCGCATAAACGTAACGCACTGCCTAGATTCTGTGGAATATCCGGTTGAAAAAGGGCCAGACGCATTTTATGCCATATTTTGGACAGAGGATTTTTTCGGCGCGCAAATGCCGCTATAGACGGAAAGACCTCTGACAGGTAAGAGGAGCTATCTGTGTCTTGTCGGGGAAAACCACCGGCGGGGTCGCAGGTCAATAAGAATTATGGCCGCCCTGTGGCGGCGAGCATTGAGGTAAGCGTCCCGCCCGTTCAGGTCGGGTCGGCGCATTGAGCGCAAGACGAAGAGGTGTCAAGGTGAGCGAACCTGCTACGGATCATGGCGGTCATGGGGACCCGAACCGCCGCGATTTCATTTACATAGCCGCGGGTGCGGCCGCCGTAGGCGCAGTGGCGATGGTTATTCCGCCGCTGGTCGATCAGATGAACCCCGCGGCTGACACCCTGGCTCTGGCTTCGACGGAATTCGACCTGTCGAAGGTACAGGAAGGCATGCAGGTGGTGATCAAGTGGCGCGGTAAGCCCTTGTTCGTTCGCTATCGCACGCCCAAGGAAATCAAGGAAGCGCAGGATGTCAAACTGACGGACCTCAAGGATCCGCAGGCCGACGCCGACCGCGTGAAAAAAGGGAAGGAACAGTATCTGATCCTCGTGGGCTCGTGCACGCACCTGGGGTGCGTGCCGACGTTTGGGGCTGGCGATTACGGCGGGTGGTTCTGCCCCTGTCACGGTTCGCACTATGATACATCGGGTCGCATCCGCAAAGGGCCGGCTCCGCTGAATCTGGCTGTGCCGGACTTCCAGTTCCTGTCCGACACCAAAGTGAAGATCGGTTAAGAGGGGCATCATGAGCGACCATCCGTCAACCTATGAGCCGAAGACCGGCGTCGAGAAGTGGCTCGACCAGCGACTGCCGATCGTTCGACTCGCCTATGATTCGTTTGTCGATTATCCGACGCCGCGCAACCTGAACTATTGGTGGACCTTCGGCGGTATTCTGTCCGTCTGCCTGATGATCCAGATCGTGACTGGCATCATTCTGGCCATGCACTACACGGCGCATATCGATCTGGCCTTTAATTCCGTCGAGCGCATCATGCGCGACGTGAATTACGGCTGGCTGATCCGCTATGTGCACGCCAACGGCGCGTCGATGTTCTTCTTCGCCGTCTTCGTTCACATGTTCCGCGGTCTTTATTACGGATCGTACAAGGCCCCGCGCGAAGTTCTGTGGATTTTGGGCTGCCTGATCTTCTTCCTGATGATCGCGACGGCCTTTATGGGCTACGTCCTCCCCTGGGGGCAGATGTCCTTCCACGGCGCCGTCGTTATCACCAACCTGATCGGTTCGATTCCCGTCATCGGCGGCCCGATCCTGACCTGGTTGCAAGGCGGCTTTGCGGTGGATCAGGCGACGCTTAACCGCTTCTTCTCGCTGCACTATCTGCTGCCCTTCGTGATTGCCGGTGTGGTTATCCTGCACATCTGGGCGCTGCACGTTGTGGGTCAGAACAATCCGGCGGGCGTGGATATCAAGTCGAAGGAAGACACCGTGCCCTTCACGCCCTATGCGACGGTGAAGGACGGTCTCGGGATCATCTTCTTCCTGATCCTCTTCTCGATCTTCGTCTTCTTCATGCCGAACGCCTTGGGCCATGCCGATAACTATATCCCGGCCAACCCGCTGGTGACCCCGGCGCATATCGTGCCGGAATGGTATCTGCTGCCCTTCTACGCCATCCTGCGCGCTATCCCGGACAAGTTCGGCGGCGTGATAGCGATGTTCGGTGCCATTGCCGTGCTGTTCGTTCTGCCGTGGCTCGATACGTCCAAGGTGCGCTCCATGCGTTACCGCCCGGTGATGCGCTGGTTCTTCGTGATCTTCGTTGTGGTCTGCCTTGGTCTCGGCTGGTGCGGGGCGCAGCTTCCGGACGCCCCTGTGGTGCCGGGTCTGCCCAGCTTCACCCTGCTGGACGGTGAGTTTAACTCTTACCTGTGGCTGACGCGCGCTCTGACGCTCTACTACTTCGCATTCTTCCTGCTCATCATGCCGTGGGTCGGCCTGAAGGAAGATCCGCTGCCGGTTCCGGCATCCATCAGCGAGGCTATCCTCGCCGAACACGCGAAGAAGAAGGGGGCTTAAGTCACATGTCCGCTATCATGACAAAAGGTCTTAAGGCTCTGGGACTGGCCGCCATCGCCGCCACCCTCGCTCTGTCGGCACCGGCCTTTGCGGCCGGTGGGGCCAAACATCCGCACGCGCCGAAGGAAGGCTTCAGCTTCGAGGGGCCGTTCGGCACCTTCGATCAGGGCCAGCTCCAGCGCGGCTATAAGGTGTTCCGCGAAGTCTGCTCCAACTGCCACTCGGCGACCCTGATGTCGTTCCGCAACCTCGGTCAGAAGGGTGGCCCCTTCTACGACGAGAAGTACAAGAACCCGAACGACAATCCGATCGTCAAGCAAATCGCGTCGGAATTTGAGGTGCCGGATGTTGACACGGATACAGGTGACGCCATCACCCGTCCGGCGACACCTTCTGATCACTTTCCGGCCAAGTTCGCCAACACCTATGCCGCAGCCGCGTCCAACGGTGGGGCCATCCCGCCCGATTTGTCGGTGATCACCAAGGCCCGCCATGGCGGTGCCCGTTACGTCTATTCGCTGCTGACGGGATACGTGGGGACTCCGAAGGGTCTGACCGTAAATGAGGGGCAGCACTATAACCCCTATATGGCGGGTGATCTGCACAGCGCCTGGAAGGGCGATCCCAAGCACGTTCCTCCCGGTGGCGTGTTGGCCATGGCCCCGCCGCTGAAGGACGATCTGGTCACCTATGACGACGGCACCAAGGCCACCACGCACCAGATGGCTGCCGACGTCGCCGCCTTTCTGGAATGGGCCGGTGATCCGCACGCCACGCTGCGCAAGAAGACGGGTGTGGGCGTGCTGATCTATCTCCTGCTGTTCGCCGGCGTGACGTATGCGGCCTACCGCAAGCTTTGGCACGGCAAACACTAATCGCCAGCCTGGCTCTACTGCGAGGGGCTGCTAAGCCCCGCCTTTCAAGCTTCCGGTGCTCACGTACTGTATGTACGCTGCGCTCCGGGGCTTGAAAGCCAAGTCTTCTCGCCGCCTCGCAGCGAGCCATGCAAGGCGATTAGTCGCGCATTTTCAAAGCCCTCGGTTCGCCGGGGGCTTTTTCTGTTGGTGGCTTCAAAAAGTGATCGCTTGACGGGTGTAAAAGGGCACATCGGTTCGTGATCACGTGCTACAGATCAGACTGAGGCAGGGGACAGTATCGAGTCGTCCATGGATTGTCAGACCCAACCCGTTTCCAAAGGCACCAGCCGGTTTCCCGATGCGCAGGCCCTGCAAAAGATGATGGCCGCGCGTCTGGCTCCGTCCTTTGCGCCGCATGAGACTCTGGCCGAAGCCCTGCTCCCGCACGTTCTGGGCAGCAGTGATGACGGTTCGCACGACGTCTCCCACCTTCAGCGCGTATTCAAGGTCGCCATGACCCTCCGTGCCGCCGAAAGCGGCAATGCTGAAATCGTGGCGGCTGCGGTCCTGTTGCACGATTGCGTTCAGGTCGAGAAAAACTCCCCGCTGCGCGCCGAAGCCTCGCGCCTCTCTGCGGAAAAGGCGGGCGAGATACTGGTGGCTCTGGGATGGGAACCCGCGCGCATCGAGGCGACGACCCACGCCATCCTGACCCATTCGTTCAGTGCCAATGTCGCGCCAGAAACGCTGGAAGCCAAGATCGTGCAGGACGCCGACCGTCTGGACGCCATCGGCTTTGTCGGCATCGCACGCTGCTTCTACACGGCCGGGCGCATGAACAGCGCGCTTTACGATCCGTTTGACCCGAAGGCCGAAGAACGCGAACTGGACGACCTTAGCTTCGCGCTGGACCACTTTGAAACCAAGCTGTTCAAGCTGAAATCCGGGTTTCAGACCGCCGCGGGCCGGGATATGGCCGACCTGCGTCACGCCCGCATGAAGGCGTTTATTGAGTATCTTCACGAAGAAATCTAAGGCTTGGGGCCGCAGGCCCCAAACCCCGATACTTCAGCGAGACGTCTCCATCTGCTCCCCGTAACGGGTGCAGGGGCCGTGCCCCTGCTACACATTAAAGCGGAAGTTCATCACATCGCCGTCCTTGACGATGTATTCCTTGCCTTCCTGACGGAATTTGCCGTTTTCCTTGGCGCCCGCTTCGCCGTTGAACTTCACGAAGTCCTCATAGGCGATGGTTTCGGCGCGGATGAAGCCCTTTTCAAAGTCCGTATGAATGACGCCGGCGGCCTGCGGCGCGGTATCGCCGACATGGATGGTCCAGGCGCGCGCTTCCTTGGGGCCGACGGTGAAGTAGGATTGCAGGCCCAGCAGGGAATAGGCTTCGCGGATCAGGCGGTTGAGGCCCGGCTCCTCAAGGCCAAGGGTTTCCAGAAACTCCTGACGCTCATCAGCATCGAGCAGTGCGATTTCCGACTCGATTTGTGCCGAAATGACCACCGACTTGGCGTGATCGGCGGCGGCGCGTTTGGAGACGATTTCCGACAGATCGTTGCCCGTCGAAGCCGAGGCCTCATCGACGTTACAGACGTACAGGGCGGGCTTGGAGGTCAGCAGTTGCAGCATCTCCCACGCCTTGGTGTCTTCCTTGCTGATCTTGCCCTTTTCGTAGGCGACGCGGGCCGGGCGGCCGTCGCGCAGTTCGGCCAGAGCCGCGTTGATCAGCGATACGGTGAGGGCCGCGTCCTTGTCGCCACCCGACTTGGCGCGCTTTTCGAGCTGCGGCAGGCGCTTTTCCAGCGATTCCAGATCGGCGATCATCAGCTCGGTTTCGATGATTTCCAGATCGGCCAGCGGGTCGATGCGGCCTTCAACGTGGGTGATGTCCGTATCGACGAAGCAGCGCGCCACAAAGGCAATGGCGTCGCAGTCGCGGATATTGGCGAGGAACTGGTTGCCGAGGCCTTCGCCCTTCGACGCGCCGCGCACCAGACCGGCAATATCGACGAAGTTGATGCGGGCGGGGATGATTTCCTTCGAGCCAACGATTTTGGCCAGCACCTCAAGGCGCGGTTCCGGCACGGCCACTTCGCCGGTGTTCGGCTCGATGGTGCAGAAGGGGTAGTTGGCAGCCTGGGCCGAAGCGATCTGGGTCAGGGCGTTGAACAGGGTGGACTTGCCGACATTGGGCAGACCGACGATTGCGACTTTCAGGGCCATGGGATTCCAAGCGGAGAAGAGAGAAATTGGCCCGCTGCCTAACGCATTTTCCCCGGCAAGGCCAGTGTTTTAGAAACGGATATGCTTGCGTAATCAAAAGCGGGCGCGATAGGGTAAGGTATCTATTGCAAGGATATGACCATGCTGCGCACCGACCGCCGTTCGTTTCTTACCCTTAGCGCAGGCCTTGCCGCGGCGGCGGCCCTGCCGGCCTTTGCGCAGACGTCTGATACCGCGCAGATCGACGCCATTGTCGAAGCCTTTATGGCGAAGTTCGCTCTGCCGGGTGTCGCCGTGGCGGTCATCCGGCCCGGTCAGCCTGACTATGTGAAGGGCTATGGCGTCCGCACGCTGGGTAAGCCGGACAAGGTCGATGAGCATACGCAGTTCGGCGTCGCCTCCAATACCAAGGCCTTTACGGCGGCGGCTCTGGCCCTGCTGGTCGAAGAGAAAAAGGTCGAATGGGACGCGCCGGTCGTGCGTTATATCCCTGAGTTTAAAATGTACGATGCGACCCTGACGCCACTGGTGACGGTGCGGGATCTGCTGTCGCACAGGGCGGGTCTGGGTCTGGGGCAGGGCGACCTGATGCTGTTCCCGGAGTCGGACCATACGCGCGAGGATCAGCTTAAGGGCGTACAGTTCCTCAAACCGCAATATCCGTTCCGGTCCGGCTATGCCTATAACAATGTCATGTTCACCATCGCCGGTCTGGTCATCGAGCGGGTGTCGGGCCAGACCTATGAGCGCTTTGTGACTGAGCGTCTGCTGACGCCGCTGGGCATGGCCGATACGGTGCTGGGCTGGCCCAATGTGACGGGGAACAACGTGGCCGGGCGGCACGCGCGTCTGACCGGCCCGCTGCGCGGTATGGGCGACTATAAGGTGGTCTTGCCCGAAGAGACGCTGTCCTTTTCACCGGCGGCCGGGCTGGTCACCAGCGTGACGGGCATATTGCCGTGGCTGCATACGCAACTGAAAAAGGGCGTGATGCCCAATGGTCAGCGGCTGTTTTCCGAGGCCTCGTCGCGCGAAATGTGGAAGCCCAACACGATGGTCGGGGCCGGAGCGGGGCCGACGCCGGAAATGCCGACCGCGGCGCTGTTCCGCACCTATGGTCTGGGCTGGTTCATTCAGGATTATCGCGGCTTGCGTCTGGTGTCGCACTCCGGCGGGCTGGTCGGGCAGGTGACGCAGCAGGCCCTGTTGCCGGAAAAGGGCATAGCGGTCGCCGTCTATACCAATGTCGAGGACGGGGCGAGCGGGCAGATTCGCAACGCCATTCTCGACCTGCTCATTGGCGCGCCGACCTTTGACTGGCTCAAGGCGGCGGCCGAAGGCACGACCAAGGCAGCCGACAAGGCGCTGGCCGATGCACCCAAGGCGCAACCGGGCGGGCCGTCACTGCCGCTTTCGGCCTATGCGGGCACCTATCGGGATGCGTGGTATGGCGACGTGACGGTGGCGGTGAGTGGAAAGGGTAAGACGGCGCGTCTGATGCTGGATTTCACCCGCACGCCGCGCCTGAAAGGGCCGCTGGAGGTGTTCGGACCGGACGTTTTCCGCACGCGCTTCCCGATCGGCTGGGGCGAGGACGCTGTGGTCACGTTCGAGATGAAGGACGGTCAGGTCGTGGGTATGAAGCTGGTGGCCTATTCACCGTTGGCCGATTTCAGCTTCGACTATCAGGACCTCGATCTGCGAAAGGTATAGGCGGGTCACGGGGCGAAGGGGGCCGTGCCCCCTTCGTCTTAAACCGTCACCGGCAGGCTTTGCATCAGGCGCTCGGCAGCGCGTTCGGCCCCGTCTTCCTGCGACACAACGGCGGAAGCGGCTTCGGCCTTATGGGGAAAGCTTGGGTCAGACAGCAGACGATCCAGCAGACGAATGGCCGAATGTTTGTGCCAACGGTCGAAGGTGATCGACAGGCCGGCCCCCAGACGCTCGATACGGCGGCCATTGTCGAACTGATCGCCAAAGACCGGCGTAACCAGTTGCGGACGCCCGGCGCGCAGGGCCTGAGCCGTGGAGCCTATGCCACCGTGGTGAATATTGACACGCGCGCGCGGCATCAGCAGCGAGTGCGGCGCGTAGGGGACGCAGAGAATATCCGGCCCAAAGTCGTCATTGAGCAGCGGGCTTTGCCCGCCGACCAGCAGCACGGCGCGCTGACGCAGCGCCTTCGCCGCCTTGACAGCGGTGCGGTAGAAGTCTTCACCGTCATAGACCGCCGTGGACCCCAGACTGAAGACCAGCGGGGCCTGACCGGCAGACAGGAAGGCCTCCAGCTGCGGCGGCAGTTCGCTGCGGCGGCCGTCTTCGGAATCGAAGAAGGGGAAGCCGACGATCTCGGTATGCGGCGGAAAGTCCGGGGCTACGTCGCCGATGAGGGGCGAATAGAGGCCCAGCGTCATCTGATCCGACTGCACGCCGCCCAGGCTGATTTCCATATTTACGCCGTACTTGGCATAGATGGCGCGGATAGGGGCGAGGCAGCCCGACAGCTTCTTTTCGCCGATCCAGAAGATGGCGCGGTTATATTGCCGGCCCAGCTCGGTGCGCGGCGACAGCACCAGAGGCGCGTCCTTCAGCTTGGGCGGATCATAGGCCGACAGCATGACGGCCGGTTGCAGGGCAACGGTAGAGAAGGGCCGGCCTTCGAGGCGCGCCGCCAGATGCGCCGTATAGGCGTAGGAGGAGGAGACGACCAGATCGGCCTGCCGCACAATGGGGCGAAGCTCGGACAGGCCCTGTTCTATATAGGGGGCCACGAGGTGCTTCAGCATGAAGCCGTGGTCCTGTGAGAAGTGGCGGATGATCTGCGCGGCGTCGATGCCCAGATTCTGGCGATAGGTTTCCATGCTGGGGCCACAGGCGAGGAATTTCAACCCGGCGGCTTCGACCTTACCTTCATAATCGGGGTGAGAGGCCAGCACGACGCTGACCCCACGACGTTTCAGCGCAAGGCCCAACGCCATGAAGGGATGCAGATCCCCCAGCGAACCAAAGGTCGTCAGAACGATTTGAGGCGCGGTCGGCATCGTCTAACCTTTTGAATCCTACTGAACGACTTTTTTAGGATCGAATTTCGGAGCCGGGCTCAAACGCATCACTTCGGTCATGTATTTTTCACTTTCCCCCAAGAGCGCCAGAGGTAGCGCCTTGACGCAGGCGTCGCACAAACGCTCAACCCAGTCCTCGGCCTTGTAGAAGTCCGATAAGACCCAGCTATGTACCAGTTCCTTTTGTCCGGGGTGCCCGATCCCCATGCGCCCGCGCACAAAGTTCGGCCCCAGATGTCCCATAATGGAGCGTAAACCATTATGGCCCGCATGGCCACCGCCCATTTTCAGCCGGAAGCGCCCCGGAGCCAGATCCAGTTCATCATGAAATACAAGGATATGGTCAGGCTTGATCTTGTAGAAGGTCGCCGCTTCCAGAACCGCATTGCCGGACAGGTTCATGAAGGTTTGCGGCTTCATGGCCAGTATTTTCGCAGGTCCCTTGGGCGTATCCACGCTCCCTTCGGAGACTTCGGACTGAAATTTTTTGCGCACCGGACCGAAGCTGGGCCCGTCGATCAGGCGATCAATAAACATGAAGCCGATATTGTGCCGGTTCTTCGCATATTGCGTACCTGGATTGCCAAGACCAACGACAAGAAACAAGGCGGGCTCCGATCAGCTCAAATCGATTCCGTACTCAATGAACGGTGATCTAATCAAAAAAATGGCAGAACGAACATGCCGAAATGCACAGACCCGGAGCGGAATCGTCGGGTTGCACACAGAAATAAGCCCTGTCCTTAGGGTAAGGACAGGGCTTTATCCTATTCCGTGTAAAAGCCCTTATCAGGCTTCGGCGGAAGCTTCTTCGCTCTTTTCAGCGGCCGAGGCGGTGATCGAAGCGATCACGACGTCCTTGCCCTGAACGGTGGTGACGTCCGACGGGAGGTTCAGATCGCCGACATGCACCGAAGCGCCGATGTCGAGACCCGACAGGTCAACCACGACGTCTTCCGGGATGTGACCGGCGGGAACTTGGATTTCCAGCTCGTGGAAGGCCACGGTCAGGGCGCCGCCCTTTTTCATGCCTGGCGAGGCTTCGTGGTTCTTAAAGTGAACCGGCACGTTGATCTTGATGGTCTGGGTTTCATCGACGCGATACAGGTCGAAGTGAACCGGCACATCGGTGACCGGATGGAAGTCGATCGCCTTAGCGATGACCTTCTGGGTTTCTTCGCCGTACTTCAGCGTGACGAGGTGACCGGCCAGCTTGCCCGTGTAGAGCGCCTTGCGGAATTCGTTGAGCTTCACGGCGATAGCCACCGGAGCCTTGTCACCACCGTACAGGATGCCCGGAACCTTGCCTTCATTGCGGGTGGCGCGGGCGCCGCCGGTGCCGGTGCGCTCACGGATTTCAACGTCTAGTACGATATCGGCCATTAGCCTGTTCCTCAAACAAAATGCGCCGCGTCAGTTTCAATGCCCGCCCTCTGAAACCTCCGTAAGGGAGGCGCGGGCAACACAATGGACACGGCGTGGGGAGACCCCGAAAATCTCAAGAGGGCGCGTAGATACACGCTAACGTCCCGATACGCAACTGGTCAGAAAGCGGAAAAATCGGCTTTTTCCTGCTCAAGGCCGGGTTTTTCAGACGGTAACCCTCATAAAGCCGAAAATCCCCCACGGGCGTCGAGGTAAGCCCTTGGAGGATTTTCAATATAACAGCAGATGGCACAGGGGAAGTTGCCTCCCCCCTGTCCGGTCAGGACGTCTTCTTCTTGGCCGGCGCGGTGGTCTTTTTCGTCGAAGTCTTCTTGGACGACGTTTTCTTGACCGGTTCTGGCTTGATGTACGGCTTGGCGTTGGCGTACCTCAACTCTTCGGTGCCGTCGGCCCGCAGCTTGACCTCGCGGTCCGGCGACAGGTTGAGCGCGTTCGAAGACAGTTCGCCGATGCAGTTACCCGTATCCATCATGATGTGCTGCCCAACGCAGAACACATCATCAAAGTGGAAGCGCGAGGCGGCCAGACACTGATTAAGATTCAGCTTTGATTCGCCGAGGCAGCGCGGCGACTGCTGCTCGTTCAGCAGGGCCACGACGGCGGCTTCGTTGGGGCCGGTCCCTTCACCCAGAATGGAGATGGCAGCGATGGCGAGCGCCCGATTCACGCCATAGGTATAGGGCGTGTTGAACAGGGTTTCCTGATCGAAGGACACCGGGGTGGTGCCCGTAGTGCTGAGCGGCTGAGCCGGGGTGCTGGTCGCTGCGGTCGCGTTATAGGCGGCGGCTTCGGCGGTCGCCGTGCCCGTGCTGGCGCGCGTAGTCAGGCCCTTACCGGTCAGGGCTGCGGTCAGCAGTCGAGCGCTTTCATCGCTGGCGACGCCACGGCTGGTCGAGGACGACAGCTTGGTGGCGGCCAGACGGCCCGCCGGATCGCTCAGCACGCCCTTGGACCAGGCCTGTTTCTGGATCGAATAGGCGGCTTGCTTCATCGCCGTACCCTTGGCGTAGAGCATTTCGCCGTCCGAAGACAGGGCCAGGATAACGCGACGGGCGGCGATATTGGCACCGGGGATGCCCGCCGCGTAGGCTGGATTGCTGAACAGCTTGTTCACCAGTTCCTGACGCGCCGCGTCGTCGGAGGCATAGGCGCGCAGTTGCGAGCGGAAGGCCGGTTCCTGCATGGCGACGATGGCGGCATAGGCGATAGCCCCGCGCGCCAGTTGCTTCGGCTCATAGGAAGCGCCCTGGCTCAGCTTGGCCTGCACCATAGAGGCGTCGTTGAAATCCGGGCTCATGCCACGCGCCTGTTCGACATAAGTGACATAGACCGAGGCGGCATCGGAAATGGCCGGAGCCAGCGACACGGGCGGCCCAGCAGGCGCGGGTGGCGGCGGGGGAGGTGCGGGCGGTGGCGCGTCGGTCTGACAGGCGGCCAGGCTAAGGGCCATAATCGACGCGGTGACGGCCAAGAAGAGCGGCCTGCGGCCGGTTCCGGTCGTGAATTTCATACTAAACTCCCCAATACGGATGCCCGGAACGGCGGGCAATATACGAGACGTCGGTTGACGGGGCGCAAACCCCAGGGCGCAGACAAACAGAAAGTCGTGCGGCCAAGCTTCCGCATCTGTTTCTTATGTCAGGTACTCTGAGCGGGCGGCATTTCCCACCGGACGGCGAGGGCATGATACTGGCAAAACGGCCGATCACAAGGCTGTCAGGAATAATTCAACTGCCAGCAGAAGTCCTCATAAAAGCGCCAAAAATATGGCTTTTTCGCTCGCGGCGGCCCCTGAGTCGCGCCGAAACGAAAATAACATTTCCGTGAGAGGTGTGGCCCTCCTCACGGTTAATATTGGCCTAATGGAAAATAAAAGAGGCATCCGGAAGGATGCCTTTTGGTCGGGAGCTTAGTCAAAGAGTTTGGAAACAGACTCTTCGTTGGCGATGCGGCGGATCGCCTCGCCGATCAGCGGAGCGACGCCGACGATACGCACCTTGGGGTGGTTACGGACATGCTCCGGCGCTTCGATCGAGTCGGTGATTACCAGTTCTTTGAGCACCGAAGTCTCCACGCGCTCCATCGCCTTGCCCGACAGCACGCCGTGGCTGATATAGGCGGAGACCGAGGTGGCACCGCGATCAATTAGCGCCTTGGCGGCGTTGACCAGCGTGCCGCCGGAATCGACGATATCGTCGAACAGGATGCAGTTGCGGCCGGTCACGTCCCCGATGATGTTCATCACTTCGGATTCGCCAGCGCGCGGACGGCGCTTGTCCACGATGGCCAGATCACCGCCCAGACGATCCGCCAACGCGCGGGCGCGCACCACGCCGCCGACGTCCGGCGACACCACCATGATTTCATGGGCGTTGGTGTAGTTGGCCTTGATGTCCTTGGCCATGAAGGGGATGGCCACAAGGTTGTCGGTCGGGATGTCGAAAAAGCCCTGAATCTGACCGGCGTGCAGGTCCATGGTCAGGACGCGGTGCGCCCCGGCGCGCACGATCAGATTGGCCACCAACTTGGCCGAAATCGGGGTGCGTCCGCCGGTCTTACGGTCCTGACGGGCATAGCCGAAATAGGGGATGACGGCAGTGATGCGCTTGGCCGAAGCCCGCGTCAGGGCATCGATGCAGATCAGCAGTTCCATCAGGTTGTCATTGGCCGGATAGCTGGTGGACTGAATGACAAATACATCCTCACCGCGCACGTTTTCGTCGATGGTGACGAAGATTTCCTTGTCGGCGAACCGTTCGATGCGGGCCTTGGTCAGGGGCATGTCGAGATAGTCGCCGATGGCCTGAGCCAGCAGTCGGTTGGAATTGGCCGATAGCAATTTCATGGGGAACCTGTGGGGCGGCAGGGTGGGAAACACGTGCGTGTTTTACATGCGGCGGCTTTTAACAGGTGCGATCTTTGGGGCAAGCCCGATTCGTCGCAAATCCTTAAAATTCTCGCTGGATTTACGGCTCTCTTGGCGTGCCCATGATGAACCATGCGCGCTTAATCGTTTCACCCTCGATTTCGTAGATGCCGACCACATCGACACGCCGCATACCCTCCGGAAAATTGCGGGTGACGGATTCGGTGTCGATAACGAAGGTGCCGATCACGCTGCGGCTGATGAGATGGGCGTAAAGGTCCGGTTCCTGAAAGCGGATCAGGTGGCGATCACCAATAGCCCTATGTCCCTTGGCCAGCAGGGTCTGTGGATGGGCGTAGATTTCGGCATCTTCGGCCCAAAAGGACAAAAACCTGTTCACGTCCTTCGCATTATAGGCGTCGAGCTGCCCTTTGACGATGTCTTCCGCTGAGCGTGTCATGGGCGCAGCATGATGGCGCTGATCAGGCGGCCATAGTCTGGCTCCTGCCGCAGGAAGCCGCGGCGGTTGGAATGGAACAGGGCCTCTTCGGCGCAGGTGTCGTGGCCCGTGGTCGCGACCTGCGTCAGGCCCAGCCGCTTCAGTCGCATCAGGCAGAAGCCGGGCAGGTCGAAATAGCGCTTGTCGGCGGCCTTGCCGGGAATAAAGCAGGCGCCGCTTTCGGCATCCTGCGCGCAGAAGGTTTCTTCGTAGTCAGCTGAAACTTCATAAGAGGCCTGCGCTATGCACGGGCCGATGACGGCCCTAAGGTGCCGGGCCTCGGCCCCCTTGGCCAGAAGCGCCGCGTATTCGGCCTCGATCATGCCCCCCAGCGCACCCTTCCAGCCCGCGTGACAGGCCCCGACGACGCCATTGACCGGATCGGCCCACAGGATGGGGGCACAATCGGCTGACAAAGCCCCCAGAATCAGGCCGGGGGCGGTGGTGACCAGGCCATCGGCCTCCGGACGGTCTTCGGTGGGCCACGGGCCATCGACCGTCACGGCGATTTTGGAATGCACCTGATAACAGTTGAGCAGACGCGCTTCGGGCTGGCCAAAGCTGGCGGCGACGCGGCGGCGGTTTTCAAGGATATTGTCGCGCGTGTCCTTGGAGCCCTGCCCGACATTCAGCGACTCGTAAGGAAAGGGCGAGACGCCGCCGAGCCGCGTGAAAAAGCCGTGCTGGATGTTCGGCAGGTCGAGGAGTGGGTGCAGGATTCGGGGCAGGGTCATTGTAGCGCCTGTGAAATTAAGAGCCCCCCACCACCGCATCTCAGCTTCGCTTCGTGCGGTCCCCCTCCCCAGTAAACTGGGGAGGTATGAAGGCTAAGCTGTACTAGGCCCCGATCTCGATCGGTGCAAGGCCTGCCAGCGGCAGGTCGCGGGGGTAACTGAGGGCCAGCACCTTAAACAACTCGCCCATCTCCTCTGACGCGATCAGGCGATGGACCTGCCGCGCCAGCCGGTCGGTTTCCTCAGGGTTTTTCGCGCGCAGTTCATCGAAGCGCTCGATGATGCCGAGACGTTGCAGGAAAACGCCCTGCGGTGTGATCTGGCTAACCCCCAGCCCCATGTTCAGCGCCGTAATCGCCAGCGACGGAAAATCGGCCCACTGGGTCAGGTCGTGCGCGCCGGGTTCGGCCAGCGGATCGGTCTTTTCGTGGCGATAGAGGGCCTGAAGTGTATCGCCGGGTTCGGGGCGGTCGCGGCCGTAGTCGATAAACAGCGCCGCACCCGTCGCCTCGTGGATCAGCGCGCCGACGGCCTCGATCAGGCGGTTTTGTGCCAGAGAGACTTCGCAGACCTGACCGGTTTCGGCGGCGAAGGGGGCGGTGAAATCATCAGGCGCGGGGACGAGGCCGATGACCAGTTCGCCCTCATGCAAACCCACGCAGCGCTCAAACCAGCCGTCGGGCGTCAGTTGAAACTGCCGCGCCGGCAGACAGTCGAGCACCTCATTGGCGATGATGAGCAAGGGCGCATCGGTCGGCACGTGGTCGAGGCTGTCGTAATGGCGCACCCCTCCTAGCCTGGCCGTTTGCACAGCACGCAGCGGCTGCGAGGGTTCGATCAGACCGATCTCAACGGCCTGCGCAAAGGCGGGCAGGGCGCGGAAAGTGCGCAGAAGATCGCTCATCAGCGTGCCGTCACCGGGGCCGATTTCAAGGACGCGAATCTTCGCGGGCGCACCCAGATCCTGCCACGCCTGCATGGCCCACAGGGCGAGACGTTCGCCGAACATCTGCGACACCAGCGGGGCCGTGATAAAGTCGCCCGCTTCGCCCAGAGCCGGGCGCGTGGCATAATAGCCTTCCTGCGGGTCGAACAGGCAGGCCCACATATAGTCGGCAATGGTCAGCGGGCCTTCGAGCTTTATTTGCTCGATCAGGCGGGTCTTAAGCGAGGCCATCAGGCGCTTTCGTCTCATTCGTCGTCGCCGTAAACCCGGCAGGCAGGGTTTTGCCGCGCAGGGCCAGCCAGATGGCAATGCCGCCGCCCATGATCATCAGCAGCGACAGGGTCTGCCCCATGGTGATGACGTGCTTGAAGAAGGGCAGCATCTGAGCGTCGGGCTCGCGCACAAATTCAACCAGCACGCGGGCAAGGCCGTATCCCGCAATGAACACGCCCATGATCAGGCCGGGCTGACGCAGTTTGCGCCAGACGTGGACGAGCAGATAGCCGACGATAAACAGCACGATGCCTTCCAGCACGGCCTCATAAAGCTGGCTGGGGTGGCGCGGCAGATAACCGGCCGGGCAGACGCCGCCGTATTGCTGAAGGATAAATTTGTTACAGAAAACCATGCCCCAGGGCCCGTCGGTGGTGCGACCCCACAGTTCGCCATTGATAAAATTGGCGATGCGGCCAAAGAACAGGCCGATCGGCGCGGCACAGGCCAGAAGATCACCCAGTGTCCACGGATTGATACGGTGACGCCGACTATAAAGTACGCCCGCGATACAGACGCCGATAAAACCGCCGTGGAAGGACATGCCGCCTTCCCATACCTTGAAGAATTGCAGCGGGTTTTTCAGGATGGGGGCCAGATCATAGAACAACACATAGCCGATGCGCCCCCCCAGAATGATGCCGAGCGCCATCCAGATAATCAGGTCTTCGAGATTTTCGCGCGACAGGGGGGCGGGGTAGGGCGCCCACAATGACTCCTTGCGGATCACGCGCGTCAGATACCACCAGCCCAGCGCGATACCGGCGACATAGGCCAGCGCGTACCAGCGCAGGGCGAGAGGGCCTATGTGCAAAAGGACGGGATCAATGTCGGGCAGGGTCATGCTCAGAAACCTGTGAACTGTATTCAATGACCTAAAGGAATCATCGAAGGGGGGCAAGAATCGTGAAAAACTTTCTTTCATTCGCCATTCGCACTATATGCGCACAGTGTGACAACTCATTTGAGGCTCTTTCCGGGCCTTTATCCGCAAGGATTTTCCCATGCAGTCGAAAAACCCCTTCCTCGACGAATTCGCCAAGCTCTCGACCAGCGCCATGTCTCTGGCTCAGGCCGCCGGTGACGAGGCCAAGGCCGCCTTCCGCGCCCAGGGCGACCGCTTCGTCGCCGATATGGACCTCATCCGCCGCGATGAATTCGAGGCGATGAAGGAGGTCATGCTGGCCGAAATCGCCGCACTGAAGCTGGAAATCCAGAGCCTCAAATCCAAGGCCGAGTAATCCCGCCCTCTGGACCTCTCTCAGGACACCTGTATCTACCATGGATCTGCCTCAGGCTGACTATACCGACACGACTTCCGACCCGCTCGAACTGGTCGAAGCCATCCTCACCGACGAAGGCCTGACCTTTGAGCGGACGCCTGATGGCGAGGTGCTGTTCTCGCTGGCCGGGCTGTGGAAGTCGCACGACATGTGGTTCTCCTGCCGTCCGGAGGGGGAGTGCCTGCAACTGTGTTCGTCGCTCGACCTGCGCTTCGATCCGGCAAAGGTCGCGCCGATTCATCAGTTACTGTCGCTGGTCAATCAGCGCGTCTGGTTTGGCCACTTTGAAATCTATGAGGACGAAGAGGGGATGCGCGAAGCGGGGCGTCTGCCCGCCGATATCGTCTTCCGCCACACCCTGTTGTCGAGCCCGATGGAACGCCCCGGTCAGGTGCAGACGGCGCACATGATCAATGTTGCCGCTGAGGCGGTGGATCGCTTCTATCCGGCCTTCGACTTCCTGTTCAAAGGCGCGCCAACGGCCGAAGCGGCGCTGGAAGCCTGCCTGTTCGAAACGATCGGAGAGGCATAAACCCTTTCTCCGCCCCTGCGAAGCGGGGGAGGGGGACCACGAAGTGGTGGAGGGGGGCTTCCGGGCGGCCCCCTCCGTCAGTTCGCTCATGCTCACTGACACCTCCCCCGCTGGTCAGGGGAGGAGGGAGGAAAGTCCAATGCTGGCGAAACCCATACTGCTGATCGGGGCCGGGGCGCTGGGGTCGGCCATGCTTAAGGGGATGCGCGCGGCGGGGCACGTGGCCCCGTCCGACCTGATCATTCTCGACCTCAATCCCGGCGAAGAGGCGCAAGCCTATGCCGGGATGGGAGCGCGGCTCAACCCGGCCCCGGAGGTGTGGCGTGAGGCCTTCACCGTCATCATCGCCGTCAAGCCGCAGAGCTGGCGCGGGGCGGCACAGATTCTGGACGGCAATCTCAACCCGGAGGCGACACTGATTTCGGTGATGGCCGGGGTGCGGACCGAAGACCTCAGCAGTGTTTTTGCACCGCTGAAAGTCGCGCGCGTCATGCCGACCACCGGCGTCGCAACCGGTAAGGGCGTTGCCAGTCTCTATGCGGCCGAGGGCGTGGCCTTACAGGCGGCGTCCAATCTTTTCTCGCCGATGGCGGCGACGGTGGTGCTGGATAACGAAGACCTGATCGACGCGGCGACTGCTGTGTCTGGTTCGGGGCCGGCCTATGTCTATGCCTTTGTGGCGGCGTTGGAGCAGGCGGCGCTGGAAACCGGTCTGACGGCCGCTGATGCCAAAACGCTGGCCCGCGCCACCCTGATTTCGGCGGCCAATCTGTTGGATCAGACGGGCGAAGACCCCGAAGACCTGATCCGCAAGGTCGCCTCACCCGGCGGCACCACCGAAGCGGCGCTGAAGGTGCTGCGTCAGGAGGGGCAGGGGCTCACGGAACTTGTGACGGCGGCGGTTCTGGCCGCACAGAAACGCTCCAAAGAACTCGGATAAGCAAAGCCCCGCCGGTTGGCGGGGCTTCGTCTTTCTTATTTGAGGCTAAGTTTCGCTTCGATCTCTTTCCAGTCCACGATCTTGAAATTTTGCCGGGCACGGGTGGTCGAAAGCGCTTCGCCTTCGGTGTCCATGTCGTCCTGCATCACGACGATACCCTTGGCATAGGGGCCGACCTGCCCGCCCAGGGCCGCGACCCCATCCGTCCCCGTCACGGCGTCGATGCCATTGCCGGGGAAGACCGAGAAGCGGCCCTGATAAACGGGCGCTCCCTCGACGCGCCAGACGGCAAAGGCCGAGTCGCCTTGCGACGAGGCGATCAGATAGGTCTTTTGGCCATCGCGCAGCAGGGTCAGGCCTTCGACATCGGCCTTGAGCACGTCCGACGGCAGGCTGGCCAGCGCCTTACGCTGCGAACCCGTCGCCGGATCGAGGCTGTACATCCAGATGCCGGCGTTTTCTTCGGCGATATAAAGCGTCTGGGTGACGTCATCGACCACGCAGCCTTCGGATTGCGTGCCGACATTGAAGCGGCGCGTTTCGCTCAGGACCGGCTTGCCCGCGGCGACGCCGACCGTGGCCTGAGCCACATCGCCGTTCTTACCAACCATAATGGCGACCAGATCGCCCGCCATCGTTTTGCCGAGGCAGAACCCATAGGCCTCAGAGGTGGCCAGCGGCGCAAAGCCCCAGTCGGTGGTTTTCAGCGTCGCCGGATCGAGCTTGAAGAAACGCACGCCATTGCCGACGCGGTCAGACGCGGCGACCACCACCGGCAGTTCCAGTGCGTCGTTGCGCAGATCGACATTGTTCATCGGACCGACGGTGAGGAAGTCGATTACCTTGCCATTCAGGTCGTAGCTATAAAGACCCGCCTTTTTGTCGGTGCCATAGATCACCACGCGGTTGGAGTCCGACGGATCGACCCAGATTTCGGGATCGTCCGCCGAGTCCAGATTGACCGTGCCGACCGCTGTGGTTTCGGCTACCGCCAGAACCGGCGTGCCCGTGCCCTGCGTCATCTTGGCAGAGTCGGAGATCAGTTCCTGGTGCACGCAGGCGGACAAAACCACTGAACCGACACACAAAAGAGTTGATGTCATAAAAATTTTAAATGTCTGTCCGGAAAGCATTTGCGTACACCCCTATGTGCTGATTTTCGCGCTCTTAGCACGGAGAATAAAAAAGAACACCCCATTTGAGTAGTGCGTGCTGCCGTTCATGCGATATGCTGAACTGTGCATCTAATGTCACAGTGTATCCCCTTTGTGACGCCGTCACAAAAGCTTCACAGAACTGTAGTCGAACCGTCGCCCAGCCTGACTAGACGGACCTCAGGGGCTTTGAAGCAAAGATTTTGCCGGGCCAGATCACTGGGGATTTGAGATGAAAACCGTGAAGTTTCTCGCGATGACGGCGGCGATCGCGCCGCTCGCCGCTGTGGCTGTTCCGGCCGTGGTTCAGGCCGCTGACGCTGAAGAGGTCACCGAAGTTGTTGTGACGGCGCGCCGTCCGTTGGCAGAGTCCGAAGCCTCGGCTTTGCAGACTCAACGCAAATCCGACTCTCTTGTCAGCGTGATCTCCGCAGACGCCATTGGCAATCTTCCAGATCAGAATATCGCTTTCGCGGTCAGCCGACTGCCGGGTGTGACGGTTGAGCGCGATCAGGGGCAGGCCCGTTACGTCAACCTGCGCGGTGCGCCGAATTACTGGACGACTCTGTCGTTTGACGGTCTGTCGGTGGTCTCCCCGGAAGGCCGCGCGTCGCGCTTCGACAACATCCCGTCGGCCATCGCATCTCAGGTCGTTGTCCAAAAGGCGATTGTGCCGTCCATGCCGGGTGACACGGTCGCCGGGAACGTTGAAATCCGTACGCGCCGTGCTTTCGACTACAAGGGCCAGAAGATCGTTGGCAAGCTGGGCCTTGGCTATGTCGAACTGGGCGAAGGCGAGGAAAAAGATTCCAGCCTCGTCTATTCCAACATCTTCATGGGCGGCAAGCTGGGCGTTGTGGCTCAGGCTTCCTACTATTCGCGCGACATGGCGACGGAAAACTGGGAAACCGATCCCTATCTGGTATCAGATGCCGGCAGCGTGACCAAGCGTTTCGCTCAGGAAACCAAGAATAAGCACTACCGTCTGACCCGCGAGAACTATTCGTTTTCGACCCGTGTCGATTACAAACTGAACGACAATCACGAAGTCTTCTTCTCGACCATCAACACGGCCTTTGATGATACCGAGCACCGCGATCAGTTTATTTTTCAGCTCAATCAGGGGACGACGGCGAGCGGCGTGGCTTACGGGTCTTCGGCCTTTTACGCGACGCAGGCCGCGACCTTTAACCCCGTCAGCGATACGGTTTATGGCGGTCGCATCTCGGCACGCATCACCTATCGTAACTATTACGACCGCATGTCCACCAATACCATCGGCGGTGAGTCTAAGTTCGGTGGCGGTCTCGATATGTCCTGGCGCCTGAACTACACTTGGACGGATAACACAACCGATGTGCCTCTGGAACTGCGCTTCCAGAACGGTTCGGCATCTGGTTCAGGTTTCCTGGCACGCCCGACGTTCAGGTATGATTTCACCAGTGGTTCGTCGAACATTGTTGAGCTGTACCGCACGACCGGCACCACTTCGGCCCGTACCGTAGGCGCGCGTGTTCAAAACATTGAAGACTTCGACATGCCGATGAGTCAGGCGACGCGTCAGGAGAACCGTGAAATTACGGAAGCCTGGACGGCCAAGGTCGATTTCGACAAGGATGCAATCCTGTTTGGCCGTGACAGTAAGGTTGAGTTTGGTTTCCTCTACACGGATCGTATCAAAGAATCGAACGTCAGGAACGAGGCCCGTAAGCTCAGCACGACCGCGCGTCTGGCCAACATCGTTCAGGATGGTCCTTATCTGGGTAAGCAACGTCTCGGCTATACCTTCCGCTACTCCAACATCGACGCGGCCTACGCTCTTTACAACGGGCTGAGCATAGATACCCCCGATACCCGTAGCCTTGCGGACTTCTGGAAAGTGAACGAAACCATTACGGCGGGCTACCTGATGGCCACGACGAAGTTCGATTGGGGTAATCTGGTCTATGGTTCGCGCGTCGAACAGATCGAACTGGCCACGAGCGCTTTCTCAAATGGCAAGCTGATCAAAACGTCGCGTGAAGAAACGCTGTTCTACCCCAGCGCTCACCTGAACTGGAACCTGAATGACCGGATGAAAGTGCGTGTTGGCCTGAGCACCTCGGCCTCGCGTCCTGATTTTGACGAAACCCGCCCGAACTTCACCATTAATACGAGCGAGCAATCGATCAGTGGCGGTAACCCGGACGCGACGCCTGAAAAGCAGACCGGCCTCGATACCTACTTTGAATGGTACGCGCCGAATCACTTCTTCTCAGCCGGTGTCTTCTACAAGGATATTCAGGACGTTCTGGCCAAGACTTCGCGTCCGTTTGGCCGCACGGACCTCGACACTCCGACTCAGAGCTACGCCAATTTCAGTTATGTGACCCGCCGCAATGTGGGTGATGGATATCTCAGCGGTCTCGAACTCTACTATTCGGGCAGCTTCGAACCGCTGTTCGAGAAGATGAACTTCCCGGCCTGGACTCATGGATTCGGCGTTCGCGCCACGGCCATGTTTGCCAAGTCAGAAGTGACCCTGCCGGCAGTGGATGGTGTTCCCGCGCGCAAGATTTCGCTGCCCGGCACTTCGGATGAGGCTTATAACCTGCAAGCTACTTATGAAAAGTACGGCCTGTCGGTGCGTTTGGCATACCAGTTCCGTACAGCCTCGATGCAGGAAGTCGGCGATTACAAGCTGGTTGCCGGCAAGGTTGTTCCGAACGGCAACGGCGACATCTACTGGGATGCTGACGAAGAAGTCGATCTGTCGGTTCGCTATCAGCTCAACAAGCATATTGAACTGTACCTAGACGGTCAGAACCTGTCGAATGACGGTGCCAAGCGTTACGGGGATACGGTCCTTTATCCGATCGAGTTCGAACGCTTTGGTTCGCGCTACATCGCGGGCTTCCGCTTCAACTACTAAAAAAGCCTTTGAGGGTGGGGGAGGCCGAAAGGCCTTGATCCCGGAAAACGCCGCTCCGGCAGGAGCGGCGTTTTTTTTTGGATCGGCCGCCCGGTTTTTGTGTAATTCATCACCGATCCTTAGAGTGCAATCCTCTAAAAATGTCATTATTAAACATAGGCTTAATTTATCCGGCAGCTTAACAGAAATGACGAATGCTCTTAGGCCTGCGCGTAGGGCAGGGCTTTGCGTCCCTCGTCTTTTGCGCTAGGGTTGCAAACTCTGAAAGGGAGGGGACGTTATGAAGCTATCTGTTGATTTTGCCTTTGCGGGCATCGAAATCATCAAGAAGAACCCGCTGGCCGTGCTGGTCTGGGGTCTGGTCTATCTGGTGGTCAGTGTGGTGTCGTCGCTGCTTATAGTGGCGGTGGCTGGACCGGCGCTGACGGCGCTGCAAAACTATCAGACCGCGCCCGATGCCGACCCGATGCAGGTGTTCGGTCATCTCGGGGCGCTTGTGCCGGTCTATCTCATTGCCGGTGTTCTGGGGCTAATCTCTTCCGCCATCATCCAGTGCGCCGTCTTCCGCAGCCAGTTACAGCCGGGGGCCGGTGGCTTTGCCTCTTTGAAACTGGGGGGCGATGAGTTCCGGCAAATACTGGTCGGGATATTGTGGGCTCTGGCGCTGGCGCTCTTTTACGTCCTGTTCGGGATCGCGCTGGCCATATCCATTGGCCTTATCTCGCTGATCGGGCAGGTCAGCGAGATTGTGGCCGGGATACTGATCTTCCTTCTGGTCGTTGGCGGCATTGTCGCCTTTCTGTATGTCGTCAGCCGCTGGTCGCTGGCGTCGGTACAGTCTTTTGCGGAGAAGAAGATCAATATTTTCGGCAGCTTCAAGCTGACCGAAGGGCAAGGCTGGAAGCTGCTGGGTGGTTATCTGCTGCTGGGTCTGGTGATGATCGTCATTATGATCATCGTCTATAGCCTGGTCTTTGCGCTGGTGGTTGGGACCAGCGGGGGGTGGGTGCAGGCGATTACGCAGATGAACCGTCCGGACATGAGCTCGGTCACGGCCCTGCTGACGCCGATCTTTTTCGCGCAAACCATCGTCAGCAGTCTGCTGATGGGCGGCTTCTATGCCCTGATTTACGGGGCTTCGGCAGCGGCCTACAGCGCCTTAAGCGACAAGGGCACGCGCTCGGTCGAAGTGTTCTGACCTTGATGTGAGGACGGTCGGACGATAGGCTTACCGCAAAGGAGCCTTTCATGTTCGACCGTCGCACCCTGCTGTTATCGTCTCTGGCCCTGTCGGTGGCGGGGGCCGTGGCGGCCAAGCCACGCAAACCCGTGCCGGTGATTTTTCACACCGATATTGGCGGCGATGTGGATGATACCTTCGCGCTCCTTTACCTGCTGCGTCGGCCGGAACTGGCGCTCAAGCTGGTGGCGACCGATGCGGGTAGCCCGCAGTACAAGGCCCGCCTGACGGCCAAACTGCTGACGCTGGCCGGGCGCAGTGACGTGGTCATTGCCATGGGGCGTCCGAAGGGCGAGGAGACAGGCGCGCAGGCCGAATGGCTGGGGGATTACAAGCTTGCCTCCTATCGCGGCTTGGTGCGCAAGGACGCTGCTCAGGCCATGATCGACACGGTGATGGCCTCACCAGACCCGATGACGGTCATAAGTGTTGGTCCGGCCACGGAACTGGCCGAAGCCTTGCGACGTGAGCCGAAACTGGCGCAAAAGGCGCGCTTTATCGGCATGTTTGGCTCGGTGCGTATCGGCTATAAGGGTGTTGCGCCGGCCGATGCCGAATATAACGTCAAGGTCGATCCGGCGGCGCTGCGCACGATCTTCGAAGCCGACTGGCTCAGTTGTTCGATTACCCCGCTCGATACCTGTGGTCGGGTGACGCTGGATGGGGGCGACTGGCAAAGGCTGTGGCATAGCCGTGATCCCTTCGCCGTGGCCTGCATCGAAAACAGCAAGGTGTGGCTGCCCAACGCGCCATGGATGGCCAAGGATTTCGACCTGAGCCAGCAAAGCTCGGTGCAGTTCGACGCTGTGGCGGTCGAGATGGCCTTTGACGAGTCGAAACTGGTGATGGAAACCCTGCCGCTCAGCGTGTCGGATGAGGGTATGACCCTGATCGACCCCGCCAAGGGTCGCCCGGTCCGCGTGGCGACGCAGTGGACCGACCTGCCCGGCTTCAAGCGGCAACTGGTCGAGGGACTGACGCGCGGCGCTTGAGGGCGGCGGCGGGCGGTGTTACTATCAGTTAGTAATAGATAGGAGCTTGCCATGCCGACCTCGGTTGCCCTTAGCCCGCACTTCGAAGCCTTCATCAAGGCGCAGATCGCCACCGGCCGCTACAATAATGTCAGCGAGGTGATCCGTGAAGGCCTGCGTCTGCTGGAAGACCGCGAGTTGGAGAAACAGCGGCAACGCGAAGCCCTGCGCGCTGAGATCGCCAAGGGGATGGAAGGTGAAGGCGTTGAGTTGGACGCCGCCTTCGCTCAGGTGCACGCACACATTGATGCCGTCAGCCGAAAAGCGGGCTGATGAAGGTCATTCTCTCACCCCGCGCTCTGAGCGACCTGATGGATATTGCGGGTTACATAGCCGCAGATAACCCACGCCGCGCGGTGAGCTTTACAGATGAGATCGAGGTCCGTTGCCGCAAGTTGGGCGATATGCCGTCGGCAGGGCTACTCTTCGATGAAGAGGCAGGTGTGCGCCGCGTCACTCATGCCCGTTATAATATCTATTACCGCATCAATACGGATCATGTGCGTATCCTACGCATCCTGCACGGCGCGCGACAAGTCGGTGAAGACGATATCTGACAGGCGTCGGCCGATGAGACCGACGCACGTCGAAGATAGCAAGCGGGTGGTCTTATTCGTAGGTGGCCCAGGTTTCGCCGGTCTTGCGGCTATAGCTGATGGCGATGCTGGAAACTTCGCACAGGTTGAAGTTTTCCCATTCCGCCGACTCGCCGTCATCATAGACGACCTTGAGATCCCACAGGCAGGCCTTTTCCTTGCGGCTGAAGGCGATGTCCACCTTGCCGTTGTTGGGCAGCACATCGTCTTCCATCACATCCTCGTCCCAGCTATCCGACTTGCTGGGCGACACATAGACCTCGGAAATCGTGTAGCCGGTGTGGTTGATCAGCGTGAAATTCTGCTTGCCCTGAGCCAGAGCCACGGTGGTGGCCAGCATATAGACGACGAGCGCCGAAAGCGCGGCCATCAGCCACATAACGCTCTGGCGGCGCGTTTGAACATTTGAAAACATTGAAATTCTCCCGATAAAATTCAATCACAACGTAAAAAACGGTCACGCAGCGTTCAATCACCGCGATCCGGTTAATCCCATTTATAACGGCTTTTAATGAAGCGGTCGTAACATAGTTATCACAGTTCGCCCGTCTCAGACAGGCAATAACTTCCTAAACCGCTGTCTGGCATAGAACTGGGGGTGGGGGCAAGACCTGCACCGCTTCAAGCGTACCCCGTAGAGGTCTGGCTCCGTTCAGTTAACAATGGACGTGTCCAGCCGGGGCGTATCCTTGAGGAGGCCATTGAGGCGGTTACGGATTATCGCGAAGGTAAAGCCAAATCCCGGCAAGGTCGTCAGTAATATCCACCAGGGCGGATTTTGGGGGAACACCATCCAGATCATAAAGACCAGTATCGGCACGCTGACGATTTGCATGAGTATGAGGGCGTAGCCGCTCAGCAGGGCTTTGCGGATAGTGGTGGCTTGTGCCTCGTCCTTCAGGCGGTAGGCCGGACGATGCCGACCGTGCCGATAAAAAAGGGTGTCCTGACCCAGTCGCTCGAATTTATCGTCGATGAAATTCATCTATCCCCCTGCGCCCCCGGCCTTGGTAAAGCTTTCGACCAATGAGCCGCACACCAGTCGCCAGCCATCGACCAGCACGAAGAAGATCAGCTTGAACGGCAGCGACACCACTACCGGCGGCAGCATCATCATCCCCATGCTCATCAGCACCGAGGCGACGACAAGGTCGATTACCAGAAACGGGATAAACAGCAGAAACCCGATCAGAAACGCCGTCTTCAGCTCCGAAATCATGAAGGCCGGGGTGATGACCGTGATCGGCAGGTCCATATTGTCCTTGGGCTTTTCGACCTTGGACAGGCGGATAAACAGGTTGAGATCGCCGGCATCGACCTGAGACAGCATAAAGGTCTTGACCGGTTCGGAGGCCGCATCGAAGGCCTGCGGCATCTCCATCTCCTGATCCATCAGGGGACGGATACCGGCATCATAGGCCGCCTGATAGGTGGGGGCCATCACCACCGCCGACAGGAACATGGCCAGCGAGATCAGAACCGCATTGGGGGGGCTTTGTTGCAGGCCGAGCGCCGTTCTGAGCAGGGACAGCACCACCACGATTCGGATGAACGAAGTGGTCATGATGACGATGGACGGTGCCAGCGACAGGACGGTCAACAGCCCCAGCATCTGCACGACGCGCGCCGTCAGCGTGCCGCCTTGCCCCAGGTCGAGATTGACCGACTGCGCCAGCACATCGCCGGGGAAGATCATGAGGGCAAAACCCAGAATGCCACCCAGCAGGGTTATGGCATAGTCGCGTTTGCGCATCGGCTTGCCGAACTGACGAAAAAGGTCGGGCATTCGCATCACAGCACCGGCCGATTGACGGTGGGCGCAGAGGCGGGTTTTGGCTTGGGTGCCGGCAGTTGCCGCGGCTCGATCAGTTCTTGACCTTCGCCCAGCAGCAGTAGGCGCTCCTCATCATCGACGCGCACGATCACCAGACGCCGCGCCGGATCGAGGACAAGGGTTTCGACGACGCTCAGGCGGCGTTCCCCGCGCTCCCCCTGAAAACGCGCCAGCAGTTGCGGCGCATACCGGCGCAGGGCATAGGCGAGGCCCAGCACCAGCCCCAGAACGATGGCCAGCGCAAAGGCCGCCCGCAACAGACTTAAAAAGACATCCATCGGGCCAACCCCTCCATACGCGACCACCGCCCCGATATGCGGCACAAGGTCTTAAAGCCTCATTAACCAACAAGGAGGCATATTTTGCCTGCCGCTCTGCATAGGCTGAGTCGCAGCGGACAGGTAAGGCATCGCGCATGAGCACGGAAAATATCGGCCTCCTTGGGGCGCTGAAAGAAAAGATGACCTGGCTGGGTCAGCGCCAGAAGCTGGTGGCGCAGAACGTGGCCAATGCCTCGACGCCGGGTTTCAAGCCGCGCGACCTTAAGGCGCTTGATTTTGCCTCCGTCCTCAAAGGGCAGCAGGAACAGACGGGGCTGGGCCTCAGCGTGACCAATGCCGGGCATATGAATGTCGAAGGCGGCGGAAGCTTTGCGCCAAAGGCGGTCGTTTCGCCCGATTCCGAAACGACCATGGACGGCAATTCGGTCGTGCTGGAAGAACAGATGCTCAAAATGGCCGAAAGCCGGATGCAGTATGAGGCGGCGCTCGGTTTCTATCAGAAATCGCTGGGCCTGATCCGCATGGCCACCAAGGCCCCGGGCAAGTAAAGGGTAGGTTCAGATGCCGATTAACAAGACCACCGACACCCATCCCACCCTTTCGGTCGCCGCCAGCGCGCTCCGAGCGCAGCAGGCGCGGATGCGGATTATCGCTGAAAACATCGCCAATGCCGACTCGACCGGTCAGACGCCGGGGGCCGACCCATACCGCGGCAAGATTCCGGTGTTTGAAGCCACCAAGATCGATGGAGCCATGGGGGTGAAACTAGCCTCGGTGCGTCCTGACTCTAAACCGTTCCCGGAGGAGTACGACCCCAGCCACCCGGCAGCGGATGCGCGCGGCTATGTCAAACGACCGAACGTCGAAAGTCTGGTCCAAAGTATGGATATGCGCGATGCGCAGCGGGCCTATGAGGCGAATCTCAATGTGATCGAGACGACTCGCTCTATGGAGCAGAAGACGCTCGATCTGCTTAAGCGTTAGAGGCTCGATAAATGAACCCCATGCTCGTCGCCAAGGCCTACGGGGCCGTTCAGAAGCAGGTCTCCGGCCTGCACGAAGAGGGCTCGCGCACGCAGGATGTGGGTGCCGCCTTTTCCAAGGTCCTGAACGGGGCCATGGAACAGACGATGAAATCGACCCAGAATGCCGAGTCGCAAATGATCGCGCATTCGCAGGGCAAGGCCGAACTGATCGACGCCGTGACCGCCGTGGCCACCGCTGAGGCGTCTCTGGAAAGCGTCATCGCCATCCGCGATCAGGTGATCAGCGCCTATCAGGAAATTCTGAGAATGCCGATCTGAGCCTTCAAGGTCTGGGCCTTCACTGTCCGGGCCGACGCGTGCGTGGGTGTCGTTTGCCCCGGCTGTTGGTCTCAAGGCTGACGATTTCCAAGCGGACCGTCGAGATGTTATGTTGAAATAGCAAATTGCTATTTTCTTGCGACGGTAGTAACGGAATGCTATTTTGATGAAGGCGATCATCTACGAACCCGCCGCGGAAAGAGCGCTGGAGCGTATCAATGCTCGTGACCGGGCGCGCATCGAAGATCGTCTGGAGACCTATGCCTTGACCGGGCATGGGGATATCAAGGCGATGAAGGGGCTTCCCCTGTTGCGTCTCAGGGTGGGTGATTACCGCGTGCTATTCACCGAAGACTTGCAGGTTCTGGATGTTATCGACCTTGGTCACCGGCGAGACATATATCAGTAGGAGAGACAGGACATGACCGATCATCCCCTAATAAATATCAAGGATGAGACCTTTGTTCTGGTGCCTCTGGCTGAATACGAAGCCCTTAGCCGATATGCCGAAGCGGTCGAGGAGGCGGCGGAAGAGGCTTGGGCCGCAAAGGTTTGGGCGGAGCATCTGGCCACCAAGGCGCGCGGTGAATATATTGCCATGACCAAGGCCGAATGGGCGCGCATACGTGCCGGTGAATCGCCGGTTCGCGTGGTGCGTGAGCACCGGGGGCTGACGCAAAAGGCTTTGTCTGAGAGGAGCGGTGTGGCCGCGCCGGAGATATCCGCCATTGAGGCGGGTAAACGCCGCGGCAGTGTCGATACGCTGAAGGCCTTGGCCAGGGCTCTGGGTTGCCCGCTGGACGTTGTGGCGGGGGAGTGATCCCGAAAACAACGCGGCGTTAACGGCAAATTAACCACGCTACCGGCAAAATCTGCCCAGCGGATCGGTGGGGTCCGTGGCTTAAGTGTAGGGCGATTTTCCATGACCGGTACAGAAGTTCTCAGCGTTGGCCGTGACGCCATCTGGCTGACCATTCAGCTCTGTGCCCCGGTTCTGATCGTTGGTCTTATCGTCGGTGTGGTGATCGGCCTGTTTCAGGCCCTGACCCAGATTCAGGAACAGACCCTGATCTACGCCCCCAAGATCATCGCCGTCTTCGTGACCCTGCTGCTGGTCTTGCCGCTGATGGGGGCGCTTTTGTCCGGTTTCATGAAGGAAATCGCCACCAAGATCGCGGGCATCTGACGCGCTGTCTGAGCGGCAAGAATCGCGTCATAGGTGGCCGTTATGATCCCCGTTACGCCCGCTCCGGATTTTCCGACCGAAGTCACCTCCTTCTTCGGTACGTCGCAGGTGGTGTTTACCGCCATGCTGATCTTTGTGCGCGTGGGCTCGGTCGCTATTCTTATTCCGGGGCTGGGGGATCAGGCCGTACCGCCGCGCATGCGACTGTCCTTTGCCTTTGTCTTCACCCTGATGCTGGTGCCGGTGGTGCAGTCGCAAATGCCCGCCCTGCCGCCGAAACTGGGGGCCATGGCCGGGCTGATCATCCATGAGGCGGTGATTGGCCTGATGCTGGGGATGCTGATGCGCACCTTTCTGGGGGCACTGGCCATTGCGGGGGAGGTGGTGTCGCTGCAAACCACCCTGTCCTTTGCCCAGACCGCCAATCCGGCGCAGGCCCAGCCCTCAACCTCGATCGGCACCTTTCTGGCCATGCTGGGGCTGGTTCTGATCTATGCCACCAATCTGCACCACCTGTTTATCGCGGGGATGCGCGACTCCTACTGGGTGTTTCCGCCGATGCGCCCGGTCATGGTCGGCGACGCGACGCAGCTGATGATCCGCACGGTGGGCGATACCTTCATGCTGGCTATCCAGATGACGACGCCCATTCTGGTCTTCGGTCTGATTATCAATGTCGCGGCCGGTTTTATCGGCCGCATCATGCCGGCCTTTCCTATCTTCTTCGCGGTCACCCCGATCAGCGTTCTGCTGGGGCTGGCCATCTTTGCCCTCAGTCTGGGCGGTACCGGTCTGGTCTTCCTTCAGCACTATGAGGAATTCCTGCGCCTCTTCGTAAGAGGTGTTTAGGTGGCCGACGAGGGCGAAGACAAGACAGAAGAGGCCTCGGCCCGAAAACTCGAAGAGGCGCGAAAAAAGGGCGACGTCGCCAAATCCGCCGACGTCCCTCAGGCCCTGTCGCTGATCGCGGCGTGCGCGCTGGTCATGCTCTATGGCGACAAGATCGCCCTGTCGCTGACCGAGACGTTGCGGGTATTTGTGGCCGCGCCGCACCTGTTGCGCGACTCGCTGATGGGGGATGGCGGGCTGACCATCGCCAACCACCTGATGGGGCAGGTCCTGCCCATCATTGCCCTGATCCTGCTGGTGGCGGGTACTGCCGGTGCCATAGGCAGTCTGGCCCAGACCGGCCTGATGTTCAGCACCGAAAAGCTCAAGCCCGACTTTTCCAAGCTCAACCCCATGGCGGGTTTCAAGCGCCTGTTTGGTGTTGATGCCCTGATCCAGTTCGCCAAGACGGTGATCAAGCTGATCGCCGTGGGTGTGATTACCTGGATGATCCTTAAGGGGCGGGCGGTCGATGTGGCGGGTCTGGCCGGCGCGTCGCCGCTGATGGTGCTGCCCTATGCCAAGGAGGTGTTTTTCTCGCTGGCCGTGGCGGTGTGCCTGTTCATGCTGCTGGAAGGCGGGGCGGACTACTTCATCCAGAAGTTCCGATTTTCGCAACGCATGAAGATGACCAAGACCGAGGTCAAGGACGAATACAAGCAGACCGAAGGCGACCCGCACGTCAAGGGCCGCCTGAAGCAGATCCGCATGGAAAAGTCGCGTCAGCGCATGATGGCCAATGTCCCCAAGGCGACGGTGGTGATCACCAACCCGACCCACAACGCCGTGGCCTTGCGCTATGATGAGGAAACGCCCGCGCCGCTGTGCGTGGCCAAAGGGGTGGATACGCTGGCCCTGAAAATCCGCGAAGTGGCGGGCGAACACGATATCGCCATTGTCGAAGACCCGCCGCTGGCGCGGGCCCTTTATGCGGCGATTGACGTCGATGAGATCATCCCGGAAACGCATTTTCAGGCCGTGGCCAAGATCATCTCCTTCGTCATGGTGCGCAAGCGGCGAGGATTCTGAGTGAAATCCGGGCAGGATTCGCAAATTAGGTTAAACTCTGGCGATTCGTTTTGGTGAGAGGTTTTCGCCTTGTCTTCGTCGCCCGCCCAAACATCGGCTCATACGCCCAATGCCGCGCCCAAAAACCTGCCGGAGCGGTTGCGCGACTTTGCCTCGCCTCTCGCCCTGACGGTGGTGGGGATCATCGTGGTTTGCGCCTGCGCCGCCTTCTGGTTCATTGCGGGGGAACTGCCGGTGGGCGTGGTACTGACCATCCTTGTGATCGTGATGGGGGCGGTGGTGTCGGTGGCGCTGTTCGCCTTTGGCCAAGACGATGACACGGGAGCACAAGGGCCGGGCGTCACCGCTCTGGTCGAAGCGCTGGCCGAACCGGCGGCGATCGCCAGTTTTGACGGCCGCCTGAGCGCCACCAACCCCGCCTGGCGCGATGCGGGTGGCAATGAAAAGCGTCTGCCGGCCGGAGAGGGGAGCGCTGCCCTGTTCGTCGCCATGCGCGAAGCCCGTGCGCAGGGCCATAGCCGCGCTCTGGTGCGGCTGGGCAGCTTTGATTTTGAAATGCTGCTGTCGCGTCTGGGCGATGAGCGCGTGCTGGTGCGTGCCGCCTCGCAGGGCGTGCTGGGCACGGGGCTTTTGCTTAACCATGAACTGCCGGTTGCCGAGAGCATGGACGCTGCGGAAGAGGCGGAAGCCGTTGTGGCGCAACCCTCTGTGGCCCCGGCCTTTGACGGGTCGGATGCGCCCTTTGGTCAGGCCTTGCTGGAAGGCGACACCCTGCTGACGGCGAAAATTACCCGCGTCAATCCGGTGTTTACGCGCCTCATGGGCGGCTCAGCGGCGGATTTGACGGGCAGGGTATGGGGCGACCTGATCGACGCCGCCTCGCGCGAAGAGGCGCAGGCCAAGCTCGACGCCAAAAAGACCGCCTTTGAGGTCAAGCTGCTGTCGAACAAGGACCTGCCGCTACAGGTGCGTCTGGCCCATACGCCGGGCGGCTTTATGCTTTACCTGTTCGACATCAGCGAACAAAAGCAACTGGAGCAGTCTCTGGCGCAGGTGCAGAAGATGCAGGCCATCGGGCAGTTCGCCGGCGGCGTGGCGCACGATCTCAACAACCTTTTGACCGGCCTCAAGCTGCGCGTCGAAGACCTTTTGCACAATCACCCGCTGGGTGATCCCTCCTATGGTGGGCTGAACGAAATCCGTCAGATTTCGACGCGCGCCGAGGATCTGGTGCGCAAGCTGCTGGCCTTTTCGCGCAAGCAGACGGTCAAGCGCGTCACGCTCAATCTGGGTGAGTTGATCTCCGAATCCGAGGTGCTTCTGCGCCGTCTGATGCGCGAGGATGTGAAGCTCGAAACCGAATATGGCCGTGACCTGCCCGACATCCACGCCGACAAGGGCCAGATGGAGATGGCAGTGATGAACCTTGTCGTCAATGCGCGCGATGCGGTGCACGCCTCCGGCGGCGGGCGCGTTAAAATCCGTTCGGCGGCGCTGACTCAATCCGAAGCCGTGGCGCAGGGCTGGGCCGACGCCCCGGCGCAGGGCGCGGCGCTGATCGAGGTGTCGGACAATGGTCCCGGCATCCCGCCGGAGATCATGACTAAGGTCTTCGAGCCGTTTTTCACCACCAAGCCGCTGGGTGAGGGGACGGGACTGGGGCTGGCCACCGTCTATGGTATTGTCAATCAGGCCGATGGCCATATCGCCATCACCTCGGTGGTGGCCCCTGCTGAGGGGCACGGGGCGACCTTCAAAATCTTCCTACCGATCAAGGTGCACGTGGCTAAGCCCGACACGCCGAAGGTCGAAGCGGCGCCAGCGTCTCCGCCCAAGGTCACGCCGAAGGACATGTCGGGTGCCGGACGAATCCTGTTTGTCGAGGACGAAGAGATCGTGCGCGGCATCGCCGCCCGTTTGCTGCGTCAGCGCGGTTATGAGGTCACCGAGGCCTCGGACGGTGAAGAGGCGCTCGACATCATCCAGAGCGGTGACAAGTTCGACCTGCTGATTTCCGACGTCATCATGCCGGGTCTGGACGGGCCGTCCATGCTCAAAAAGGCGCGACCCTTCCTTGGCAATGTGCCGGTGATGTTCATTTCGGGCTATGCCGAAGCCGAGTTCTCGGACCTTCTGGAAGACGAGGTGGGCGTGTCCTTCCTGCCCAAGCCGCTGGATATCAAGACTCTGGCCGAACGGGTCAAGGCGCAACTGGCGGCGTGAGTTTGGCGCTGATAAGACCCATGAAACGCCCTTCTGTTTTACACCTCCCTGCACACCGTGCGGGGAGGTGTAAGAAAAAGGCGGGCCTACTCACATGCGCCCACTAACGGGTGCATGGGCCGTGCCCCTGCCTATTCGCCCACCGCCGGATCGTAGGTTTTAATCAGTTCCAGCGATTCCAGCAGGATGGCGCGCATGGTGTGCAGCGCGCCGTCGGCGTCGCCTTTTTCAATGGCAATCAGCACGGCTTCGTGCGCCGGGATCGAAGCGGTGTGGCCGGAAATCTTGTTGGTGACGCTGATCGACAGGCGCAGGGCGGTATTGATCAGTTCACGCAACTGCCAGAAGAAGGGGTTGCCCGACGCGCGCAGAATGGCGACGTGGAATTCGATATCGGCCTGAAGCGCCTGGTCGTGGTCGGCGGTATTGTCGCGCATCCCGTTCAGGCCGTCGCGGATGGCCTTGATGTCCTTACGGTCGGCATTCTGGGCGGCCAGGGCGGCGGCCACGGGTTCAATGGCCAGACGCACCTCGGTAAATTCGCGGTAGATGGTGTTGGAGAAGGGGCGTTCCATCAGCCAGCGGGTGACATCCGGATCGAGCAGGTTCCAGCGGCTGACCGGTTCGACCTTGGTGCCCTGACGCGGGCGGGCGCTCAGGAGGCCCTTGGCCGTCAGCATCTTCACCGCCTCACGCGCGACGGTGCGGCTGGCCGAAAACTGCTGGCACAGTTCAGCCTCGGTCGGAAAACCGCGGCCGTCGTAATGGCCGGAAACAATCGATTGGCCGAGGGTTTCCAGAAGTCCATAGGTGAGGCTGACGCCGTGCTGCGTACGCATATTAGAGCGCTTTCCGAAACGTGTGACGCACTTTTCGGGCAAAAAAGCGCGTTAAACCAAAAATTTAGAGCGTCGTTTCGATTCTATCAGAACGAAGTACGCTCTAAGCTGCCTGTAGGCATGTCTGAGTCTTGTTATAAGATGAGTAATCACCGATATTTCCGCCGCTTGTCCAGCTTAAATGACAAATAAGACCTCAGGGACGATCATCCACACGACAAGTCGATGTGAAAACGATTGAAAATGATAGCGTTATCATTTTTGACCTTGCGCCCTAAAGCGAGGATGATTAAGACAATTGTATAATAAAAAATGCCGCCTTTTCAGGAGCGGTGTCGGTTGCGAGGGAACAGTGCGGTGCAGACGCACCGTCTAAAAAAGGCGGGCGGCTGTTTAATCCCTCAAGCGAAGTTCAGACGCGGACCGTGTGTCCGTCATAAGCGCCGGTGCGTCGCATCGGTCAGTCAGGGGAGCCGTGCATGGGTCTAAGAGTATCGCGCCGTTTGTTGATGTCTGTCGCCGTGTTCGGTGCCGCCATGTGCCTTGTGCCCGTCACGCAGGCGCTGGCGCAAAACAAGCCGCTGCCGCAGGTGGTCAAGAAGAACGGCAAGGCGGCGCTGATGGTCGATGGCGCGCCGTACCTCATTCTGGGGGCGCAGGCCAATAATTCGTCCAACTATGTGGCGCAGTTGTCAAAGGTGTGGCCGGCGCTGAAGGATATTCAGGCCAACACGCTGGAAATTCCGGTCGCCTGGGAGCAGATCGAGCCGAAGGAAGGCCAGTTCGACTTCTCTTACGTCGATGAGTTGGTGAAGCAGGCGCGTCAGAACAATATGCGTCTGGTGCTGTTGTGGTTCGGGACGTGGAAAAACACCTCGCCCAACTATACGCCGGACTGGGTGAAGCTCGATAACAAACGCTTCCCGCGGATCACCAAAAAAGACGGGACGATGTCCTATTGCCTGTCGCCGATGGAGCGCACGACGCTGGAGGCCGACAAGAAGGCCTTTGTCGCCCTGATGACGCATCTGAAGAAGATCGACGGCGACCAGCATACGGTCATCATGATCCAGCCGCAGAACGAGTCCGGCACCTATGGCAGCGTGCGCGACTATTCGCCCAAGGCCGAAAAGGTCTTCAAAGGGCAGGTGCCGCCGGCGCTGCTCAAAAAGAAGGGGATCAGCAAGGGCGGGACCTGGGGCGAGGTGTTCGGCAAGCATGCTGACGAATATTTCCACGCCTGGCATATCGCCAGCTATATCAATGAGATCGCGGCCGCCGGTCGGGCGGTCTATGACCTGCCCATGTACGTCAATGCGGCGCTGCGTGAGCCGCTGATCGAGGTGGGGCCGGAGACCTATTCGTCGGGCGGGCCGACCCACAATGTCATCGACATCTATCAGGCGGCGGCCCCGGCCATCGATATTATCGCGCCCGATATCTATAAGCGCGACTCGGCCAATTACGAGGCGGCGCTGAGCCTTTATTCGAAGTTCGAGAACCCCCTGTTTGTGCCGGAAACCGGTTCGGATACCGAATTTGCCCGCTATATTTTCAGCGTTTTCGGACGCGGCGGCATCGGCTTTGCGCCCTTCGGCATCGACTATACGGGCTATACCAACTACCCGCTGGGCGGCAAGGACATCTCACCGGAGGGCCTGAAACCGTTTCGGGAAAAGTACGCCCTGTTTGCGCCGATGATGCGCGACTGGGCGAAGATCGCCTATGAAAACCCCGTCTGGGGTGTCTCTGAGGCCGATGACCGCAGACCGCAATCCATCGACCTTGGCGGTAAGTGGAAGCTCGACGTGCTCTATGGTGAGTGGCAGTTCGGCCTGACCGAATGGACGTGGCTGGGCAAGATCGATCCGGTGCCGGGGCGTGAAAAGCCCAATGGCGGCGTGGTCGTAGCGCAGCTGTCCGAAGATGAGTTTCTGGTCACCGGCGTCCACGCCCGGCTGAATTTCGGGCTGGGCTCCAAAAACAAGGGCAAGAACCTGATCTTCCGTTCGGTCGAACAGGGGCACTTTGAAAACGGCCAGTGGGTCGTCGATTTCGTGTGGAATGGCGATCAGACCGACTATGGCCTGAACCTGACCGGCCAGCCGGCGGTGCTCAAGGTCAAGCTGGCAACCTATTGATAATCAATCCCTCTCTCGTTCACACAGAGAGAGGACCGGGGTTTGGGGGACGCACAGGCCGTCCCGAACGCCCCCCTCATCCGGCGCTGACGCGCCACCTTCTCCCTCAAGGGAGAAGAGATATTCGGGAGAAGACAGATGAAACCCTATATCTACGCCTCGACGTTGGCCGTCGCCCTGATGGCCTCCACGGCGCTGGCCGGGACCTACAGCCGCACCGATACCGGCATTGTGGTCAAGCCGGACACCAGCACCGCGAAGGAAATCCGCCTCAATGTCATCAGCGACTCGGTCATTCAGGTGGTGGGCGTCGATGACCCGGCGCGCGAACAACTGCCGTCGCTGATGGCGGTAGCCAAGCCGGAAGGCAAGTTCACGGTGACCGACGGCAAAGGAAGTGTCACGGTGAAGGCCGCTGCCGCCTCGGCGCAGGTGGACCTGACGACCGGGCGCATCACCTTCTTCAACGCCAAGGGCCAGCCGGTCCTGAAAGAGGTCAAGAGCGCCATCACGCCGGTGACGGTCGAGGGTAAATCCTATGTCGCCACCAGCGCCCAGTTCAACCCCGGCACGACCGAGGCCTTCTACGGTCTGGGGCAGCACCAGAACGCCCAGATGAACCTCAATGGCGAAGACATCGAGCTGCGCCAGCATAATATGGATATCGGCATCCCCTTCGTGGTGTCGGACAAGAATTATGGCGTGTTGTGGGACAACAATTCGGTCACGCGCTTTGGCAATCCGGTGCGGTTTGGTCTGGCCAGCCGCGATCTGAAACTGACCGCGCTCGATGGCTCCAAAGGCCTGACCGCCAAATACTATGTCGATGACAAGCTGATCCTGACGCGCGTTGAGCCCGACATCCGCTATCAGTTCCTGAGCGATGTCGATAAGCACTGGCCGACCGATCCGGCCCTGAGCAAGGCGGCGACGACGGGCAAAACCGTCAAGGTCGTCTGGGAAGGCTCGGCCACCTCAGACACGCCGGGCGTGCACAAGATGCGCCTGTTTGCCTCCGACTATGTGACGATGAAGGTCGATGGCAAGACGATCTTCGACCACGGCATCTGGCGTATGGGCTGGAACGCCTGGTACAATAATTTCGAGCAGACCTTCGCCAAAAACAAGCCGGTCAAATTCCACGTCGAGTGGCTGCCGTCGGGCGGCCTGATCTCATTGCACCATTCCAATCCGGAACCGGCGGCCGACAAGCACTCGCTGCGCTTCACCTCTGAGGCGGGCACGGGCCTGACCTATTATTTCATCTCCGCCGACAGCCTCGACGGCGTCATTTCCGGCTATCACACCGTGACGGGTAAGCCGCCGATGATGCCGAAGTGGGCCTATGGCTTCTGGCAGTCGCGCCAGCGCTACGAGACGCAGGATCAGCTTCTGGGGGTGCTCAAGACCTATCGCGACAACAAGTGGCCGATTGACAATATCGTGCAGGACTGGTTCTACTGGCCTGAAGACCAGTGGGGCAGCCACACCTTCGATCCCGTTCGCTTCCCCGATCCGCAAAAGCTGGTCGATGAGGTGCACAAGCAGAACGCCCGCATCATGATCTCGATCTGGGGCAAGTTCTATCCCAATACCGACAACTATAAGGAGCTGGACGCCAAGGGCTATATGTGGCGCCGCAATGTCGAGCTGGGGGCCAAGGACTGGGTGGGGCCGGGCTATCTCAACAGCCACTATTCGCCCTATAATCAGGAAGCGCGCGACATCTACTACCGCCAGATGAAGGAAGGTCTGGCCAAGTACGGCTTCGACGCCTGGTGGATGGACAATACCGAGCCGGACGTGCGTTCCAACACCAGCCCGGAGGAATTTGCCGAGCTTATCACCCCGACCCAGATGGGGCCGGGCGCGCTGGTCCACAACGCCTATTCGACCATGAGTTCTCAGGCCGTCTATGAGGGGCTTAAGGCCGATCAGCCGGACAAGCGTCAGTTCATCCTGACCCGTTCGGGCTTTGCCGGCGTGCAACGCAACGCCGCCGCCCTGTGGTCGGGGGATGTCGTCGGCACCTGGGACAATCTGTACGATCAGATTTCGGCGGGTGTGCAGACCGGCTTCTCCGGCGTGCCCAACTGGACGCACGACATCGGCGGCTATGCGCAGGAAACGCGCTTTCAGGGCAAGGATGTCGGCGGGCTTCAGGAAAACCGCGCCGCCGGTGGCACAGGTACGGCTGAGGACCTGAAGGAATGGCGTGAGCTGAACCAGCGCTGGTGGCAGTTCGGGGCCTTCTCGCCGCTGTTCCGCTCGCACGGCGAAGGCGTGAAGCGCGAAATCCACGAAATCTCACCGCCGGGTTCGCCCATGCGCGCCAATATGGTGTGGTTCCTTGAGCTGCGTTACCGCCTGATGCCGTACATCTATTCGGCGGCCGCGGACGCCCATTACGAGTCCGCTCCGATCATGCGCGGCTTTGCGCTGGACTTCCCGACGGATGCCAGGGGTAAGGACGTCAAGGACGCCTATATGTTCGGCAAGTCGATCCTCGTCGCGCCGGTTACGACGTATCAGGCGACCTCACGCAGCGTCTATTTCCCGGCGGGTGCCAATTGGTACAACGCCTATACGGGCGAGACGGTGAAGGGCGGTCAGACCCAGACCGTCGCGGCGCCGCTCGATCAGTTGCCGCTGTTCGTCAAGGCGGGGTCGATCCTGCCCATGGGCCCGGTCATGCAGTATGTCGATGAAAAGCCCGACGCCCCGCTGACGATCAATGTCTATACGGGTGCCGATGGCCGCTACAGCCTCTATGAGGATGATGGCGTGTCGAATGGCTATGAGAAGGGCAAGTTCACCCGTATCCCGTTCAGCTATAACGATAAAACCGGCGAACTGACCATCGGGGCCCGCACTGGCCAGTACGACAAGATGGTCGCGGCGCGGACCTTCAAGGTACGCTTCCTGAAGGCGGGCGACAAGACGACCGACTTCGATGCCCCGGCCATCAGCGTGGCCTATTCGGGCAATGCGGTGAAGGTGAAACGGCCGTAAGTGCTTGTGTCTTCTCCCTTCCTGCCTTTGGCGGGGAGGGAGACCATCAAGCGAAGCGCAGATGGTGGTGGTGGCTTCTTTGGCTCGACGAAATCGCAGTATGCGTTGAAACAGTCGCGACGCCCCCCTCCGTCACCGCGCTTCGCGCGGTGCCACCTCTCCCGGCACGCCGGGGGCGTAGGAAGAGGGGAGAGGCTCTCCTACGCTAAATACCGCCGGGGCGTCCTTGGGGCCGGGGCGGTATTTGACGCCCTTGAGCCAGATTTTCAGCGCTTCCCAGTGTATGCCCCACACGACCTTCAGGGTCATCAGCGGCATGGTGAGGAAGTATTTCATCAGCACCCGGTCGCTCAACGTCTCGCGTTGGGCGTTGAAGCTGGCCACCAGCATTTTTTCGCGGCCTTCGGGGCGAATCTGCTCCAGTAGGATGCGCAGGCCAAAGCGTGCCTCCGGCGGTGTCAGGTCAAAGCTGTAGGCCATGTCCATATCCATGAACGGCGAGACGTGCAGCCGCTTGTCCGCCGCCTGATGCAGCCGGCCCTTGTCCTGCACCGGCAGGACGTAGCAGTGGCGGTCGCCAAAGGTGTTATTCACCTGATAGACCACGGCGCGCAGGTCGCCATCGGCCTTTTCGACGAAATAGAGACTGATTGGGTTGAAAACGAAGCCCAGAACGCGTGGCATGGCCAGCAGGAACAGCCGGTCACCCGCCTCATAAAGGCCCTGTGGCGTCAGAAAGGCGATGATCCGCTCGCGCAGCGGCGTGGCGGTGTCGCGCCTAACCGGGCCGTGGTCACGCTCATAAAAACCCAGCAGGTTGAAGCGGTTGAGGCCCAGCGTCTTTAACGGTTTCAGGGTTTGCTCAAGATGATCGAGATCGAAGAGGATCTGAAACACCGAATATTCCAGATGGTGCACTTTTGGGGCAAAGCGGTGGTGCATGACGGGGCCGGCATAGAGGGCGGTTTTCATGTCCTGTCTTCTCCCTGTGCCGCGAATTTGAGTGTTGCGGAAATATCGGAAGGGGATGACTCCCAAAGACAGAGAGGGCGCAGACCTTGGGCGTCACCCCCCTCCGTCACGGCGTCGCGGTCGCGCCGCAGCGCCACCTCCCCATCGCTGCGCGACAGGGAGGAGAGGGAAAGGCTCCCCTTCATTCCGCCGCCTCCAGCAGGGCGCGGGCCGGTTGCCAGAAGATGCGTGAGCGGCTCCAGTCAAAGGCCCACGGGCGCGAAACGCCGCTGATGGCCTCAGCGACGGCCAGACCCGATTGCAGGCCGTCCTCGTGGAAGCCCGCGCCGAAATAGGCCCCGCAAAACCAGGTGCGGTTGACGCCCTGTAAGCCTCCCAACTGCGTCTGGGCGGCGATGGCGGCTTGATCGAACAGGGGGTGGTCGAACGTCATGCGCTTGATGACCTTGTCTTCGGCAATCGGCGTGACGGGGTTGAGCGTCACAAAGACGTCCTGACCGGGCAGGTTTTGCAGCAGGTTCATCCAGTAGGTGACGCACAGCATACGCCCCGCCGTCATCTCGTCCTTGCGACCAATATAGTTCCAGCTCGCCCAGGCGTGGCGGCGGCGTGGCATCAGGCTGGCGTCGGTGTGCATCACCACTTCGTTGTCGGTGTAGCGGAAGGCCGACAGCACCTCACGTTCCTGCGACGTGGCATTGTCACCCAATATACGCAGGGTGTCGTGGGCGTGGGTGGCGAACACCACCTCGTCAAAGTGATGACTCTCGCCTTGCGTATCGGTCAGGGTGACGCCGCTGGCGTGGCGTTCGGCCTTTATAATGCCACAGCCGGTGCGGATGCGGTGTTTGAAGGGTTCGATCAGGCGCTTAACATAGGCCTGAGACCCGCCGGTGACCGTGCGCCACTGGATGCGTTCGGCCAGATTGAGCTTCAAAAGGCCGTGGTTCTCAAAGAAGTTCATGAAGGCGCGGAAGGGATAGTCCATTACCTCAGCGGCTGAGGTGGACCAGATGGCGGCGGCCTGCGGCACCAGATGGTCCTCGATAAAAGGCCGCGAATAACGCCGGCTGATCAGATACTCGCCCAGTGTCAGACGCTCATCCTGACGCGCCTTGTGATCAAGCGGGGCGGTCTTGTAGAAGCGCACCAAGTCCCACATCAGGCGCAGGAAACGCGGGCGCACCACATTGCCCCATTGCGCCAGAAGCCCGGCTAAGGACACCGAGGCGTATTCCAGACGCCCCTTGTCGATGGAGACACCGAACGACATGTCAGAAGACTGATGCGGCGCGCCGATATAGTCGAGCAGGGCCGTCAGATTGGGGTAGCAGGGCGTATTGAAGACGATAAAGCCCATATCGACCCACAGAGGCGTTTCGGCGCTGCCGATATTGACGCTGTGGCTGTGGCCGCCGGGGCGGTCTTCTTTTTCAAACACCGTGATGTCGGCGTGCGGATGGAGATGCCAAGCGGCGGATAAGCCGGAAATCCCTGTGCCCACAATGGCGATACGGGGGCGGCGGGAAATGTCCGGGGTGGCGCGGCTGGCGTCGTACATTCTTGTATCCTTATATATGCTTCAACGCTTACGCCGGGGGTCGGGCGCTGGATCATCCTATCTGAGTTTCCGGAAATACTATTCTGATTCATCCAAACCTGTGGCCGCGGCGTAGAAGCCTCATGACCACAGCCAAGTCCACATCGACTCTTTACGGGCGGCCTCAAATGTCCTTTGACCGCGACGATTTAATCGGGTCTTCTGCGCGTATGATCGTCGCAGAGACTGGCCTGAGCCGGGGAGGGCGTCCCGTGGGTGTGCCCGAAGCCCTGATTTTACGCATCGCCGAAGGGCGTGACCGTGCGGCCTATGCGCAACTGTTCAGTCAATACGCGCCCAAACTCAAGGCTTTCATGATGGGGCGCGGTCTGACCGCCATCGAAGCCGAAGATCTGGCGCAGGATGCCCTGCTGAATGTGTGGCGCAAGGCCTCCTACTTTGATCCGTCCAAGGCGTCGGCGACGACGTGGATCTATTCCATCGCGCGTAATCTGCATATCGACGGCGTGCGCAAGCAGAAGCGGGCGCAAACCCTGCCGGAAGATTTGTGGGCCCCGGAGCCGGAACAGGCCCCGGATACACACCTGATCGGGGTGCAGGACGCCAAAACCATCGGCGTCCTGATGCAGACCCTGTCGCCGGAACAGCGCGAAGTGGTGCGGCTGTCGTTTTTTGAGGACCTGTCGCATGGCGACATCGCGCAGGCCCTGTCCATCCCTCTGGGGACCGTGAAATCACGTCTTCGGCTGGCGCTTCTGCGGCTGCGGGCGGCTTTTGAAATGCGAACTGAAAGTAAAAGCGTATGACGTCCATCAGTCACCACCTCGATGAGGTTATACTGCTCGACTACCACCGTGGCCGTCTGAACGCCGGTCAGTCCCTGCTGGTCGAAACGCACCTGGAAATGTGCCCGCATTGTCGCACGTCTCTGCGCCTGTTTGATGCCATCGGCGCGTCGATGCTGGAAGACATCGTGCCGGTCGATATGGCCGATGACGCGCTGGAATTGGCGCTGGCGCGTATCGAGCGCCCCGAAGAGGCCCCTGAGCCGCGCGTTGCGCCCGAACTGCCCGCCTATCTTAAGGGTATTGAACTGCCGGAAGCTGTGCGCGCGGCGGCCTTCAAGCCGCGCTACTGGGGCGCGCCCGGCGTGTGGATGGCGCATCTTGACGCCCCGAAGGACGGGCGCGGTCTGACCTATCTGATGCACGTCAAGGGCGGGATGCAGATGCCGGTCCACGACCATCAGGGGCTGGAGATGACGCTGGTCCTCAGCGGCTGTTTCAGCGACGATCGCGGGGCCTATCATCCCGGCGATTGCGTGTCGTGCGACGAAGGGGATCACCATTCGCCCCTGATCGCGGCGGACGATTGCCTGTGCCTGATCGCGGCAAACGCGCCCATCGCGCCGAAGACGCTTTTGGGTAAACTGTTGCAGCCGTTCGCGCGTATCTGATCCGACCCACATTCCCAAAGGTGAGGCATGAAGATGTTTCTGAGCGCGCTCGTCCTGACACTTATCGCCTTCGCGGTCATTGACACCGTATGGCTGACCCTTACCGCCGGTCCTTTGTACAAGCCGCTGATGGGCGACCTGATGGCCCCGCGCATCAACATGCCCGCTGCCATAGCCTTCTATCTGCTTTACGGCCTTGGTGTGACGTGGTTTCTCACCTTTCCGGCCCTGTCCGGACAGTTGCCGATGCAGGGTCTGCCCGCCGGATGGTCACTGACGGTCAGCGCGGCCCTGCTGGGGCTGATGGCCTATGGCACCTATAATCTGACGGCGATGGCCGTGATCCGCGACTGGTCCCTCAAACTGGTGGTGATCGACATGATCTGGGGGGCGGTGCTGACGACCGTCGCGTCGCATCTGGTCGTGTTCGCCGGGCGGCTGCTCAAGATATAGACTTTTTGCAGCGCGCGTTTTCATTATAATAAGAAACTCAGACGGAGGCGGCCCTATGTCCAGCACCTCGACATCCCTTGGTCCCCATTTCGTAGCCAAAAGCGCCGACCTGCATGTGGTGCCCAAGGCCCTGCGGCAGCCGCTCAAGACGCTGCGCCACAACTGGCACCGCGGCAATCTCGACATCATTCTGCCGAACGGCACGCCGTTTGAAATCCGCGGGCGTGAGCCCGGCCCGCACGGCGTCCTTAAGGTCAACGATTTCCGCTTCCTCCGTCGCGTCCTGTCGGCCGGCGATGTCGGTTTTGCCGATGGTTATGTGGCCGGGGAGTGGGATACGCCCGACCTGCCGGACCTGCTCGAAGTGTTCACGCTGAACATCGACCGCCTGACGCGCTTCTTTATCGGCAACCCCTTCATGCAGATGATGAGTCGTCTGCTGCACAGCTTCAACCGCAACACTAAGGAAGGGTCGCGGCGCAATATCTTTGCCCATTACGATCTGGGCAACGCCTTCTATTCCGAGTGGCTGGATGCCACCATGACCTATTCGTCCGCCCTGTTCAAAGGCACCGAAGACCTTGAGCCCGCGCAAACGGCCAAATACGCCGCGCTGGCGCGACTGGTCGATCTCAAGCCGGGGCAGCACGTGCTGGAAATCGGCTGTGGCTGGGGCGGCTTCGCCGAATACGCCGCCAGGATGGGTGCCAGGGCCACCTGCCTGACCATTTCGCCATCGCAGCACGACTATGCGGTCGCGCGTATGCAGCGGCTGGGCCTGTCCGATAAGGTGGAAATCAAGCTGCTCGACTACCGCGATGTGACGGGCGAATACGATGCCATCGTCTCTATCGAGATGTTCGAGGCGGTGGGGATGGAATACTGGGACACCTATTTCCGCAAAGTGTCGGAGGGCCTCAAGCCCGGCGGTAAGGCGGCGCTGCAAATCATCACCATCCGCGACGAGCTGTTCGAAGATTACCGTCAGCGCCCGGACTTCATCCAGCGCTATATCTTCCCCGGCGGCATGTTACCGTCGCCGTCCAAGCTGCGCAGCCACAGCGCCAAGGCCGGTCTGTCGGTCCTGTCGGATCAGTCGTTCGGCCACGACTATGCCCGCACGCTGAATATGTGGGCGCGGCGCTTCGATGCGGCCTGGGGCGAGGGGCGCATCAGCGGCTTCGATGAAGCTTTCCGCAAGATGTGGCTGTTTTATCTGGCCTATTGCGAAGCGGGCTTCCGCACCGAGCGCACCGACGTGGTGCATTTCGCGCTTCAGAAGGCCTGACCCACCCGGCATCCTGCCGGTCCGGTGCGTCCCCTGCCGCCTGTGCAGGACGCATTTAATCACTTGTCTCCCCCCAAGGGGCGGGCTACCAAACCTCTCACTGAAACGGAGCCGGAATCGTTTGCGATTCCTGTTATACGAAGTGTCATTGAAAATGACTCTTGGTATTCGTTTCGCGAATGTCTTATGCCTTTGATACATACAAGACATTCGCGAGTTTTTTTAACGGCCGGATGCGTCAGCATCTTCGGCCGTTAGTATTAGAGAGGCAGCGGTTTGGCCAAGGGCGGCACAGCGCAGAAGCAAAACGGGGCAATCACCCTCGTGCGGCACGGCGAACCGGCCCTGTCGCGGCGCGTCAAGCTGACGGCGGCCGGCTATCGCGACTGGTGGGGGCGGTATACGCTGGCCGGGCTGCTGGAAGGCCAAATTCCGCCGCCGCAACTGGTCAAATGGGCGCAAGAGGCGGGCTTTGTCTATTCCTCGACCCTGCAACGCTCCATCGAAACGGCGCGCGCGGTTTGCAAGGGCAAGCCCTTTGAATCGCTCGATCTGTTTATAGAAGCGCCTCTGCCGCCACCGAATTTTCCGACTTTTTTGACCTTTTCGCCCAAATACTGGGGCGGGATTTCGCGCTTCTGGTGGTGGGCCTTCAATCATCACGCGGGCGAGGAAACGCGCAAACAGGCCGAGGCCCGCGCCGCACAGGCCGCGCGCCTGCTGCACGACAAGGCGCAGACGGGCGAAGACGTGCTGCTTCTGGCGCACGGCTATTTCAACTGGATGATTTCGCTCGAATTGGGAAAATTAGGCTATAGCCAAACCTGCGAGCAGGGGTTTAAGTACTGGGGCTGCCGCCGCTATGAGCGACGCGCCTGAGTGGCCTTGCTGAACGCCGCCCTCCTCCGTACCCTGATTGCGTAACGAAAGGCCAATGATGACCGAACCCGCCGAAACTTTGTCTTTTGAGGACGCGCTGGCCCAGCTTGAGCGCATCGTGGCGGAACTTGAGTCCGGTCAGGCCCCGCTGGAAAAGTCGCTGGAACTCTATAAACGCGGCGCGGCCCTGAAGGCGCTATGCGAAGACCGTCTAGAGGCCGCCCGCCTTCAGGTCGAAAAGATCACCCTGTCCAAGACCGGTCAGGTCGAAGGCACGGCTCCGGCGGAGTTCAACTGAGGTGATGCCGGTTGCCGCCAATTCCGACCTGCCGCCTCTGCATGAACGGATGCAGGAGACCGCCGATCTGGTGACGATGGCGCTCGATGAGCTTTTGCCGCGTGCCGAAGGGTTTGAATCGCGCCTGACCGAGGCCATGCGCTATGCCGCGCTGGGGCCGGGCAAGCGGCTGCGGCCGTTTTTTGCACTGGAAACCGGGCGTCTGTTCGATGCGGATTCTCAGGCCGTGCTGCGGGCGGCGTGCGCGCTGGAATGTATCCACGCCTATTCGCTGGTGCATGACGACCTGCCGTGCATGGACGATGACGATATTCGCCGTGGGCAACTGACCGTGCACCGCGCCTATGATGAGGCGACGGCGGTGCTGGCCGGGGACGCGCTTCAGACGGTGGCGTTTGAGATTCTGGCCTCTGAAGATACCCACGAAGACCCGCGCGTGCGGGTGGAACTGATCTCGCGGCTGGCTCTGGCGTCGGGTGCGCAGGGCATGGCCGGCGGTCAGATGATCGACCTGATCGGCGTGTCCGATGATCTGGGCGGTGTGGCGCGGATGCAGCGCATGAAGACCGGCGCGTTGATTGTCCATGCCTTTGAAATTCCGATTATTATTGCCGATGCCCCGGAAAAGGAAGCCAATGCCCTGATCCATTTCGCGCAGGATCTGGGGCTGGCCTATCAGATTGCCGATGATCTTCTGGACGTCGAAGGCGATCCGGACCTGCTGGGCAAGGCGGCGGGAGGCAAGGACGCGGCCAAGGGCAAGACTAATTTCGTTACTCTATTGGGTTTAGATGAGGCCAAGGCGCGGGTGCGGCTCCTGTCCGAACAGTGCAAGGCGCGGTTGGATATTTTCGGGAGCGATGCCGACATCCTGCGCGACAGCGTGGATTTTGTGCTGAAACGGCAGAGCTAAACCTTAAAGAGGTGGGGGGATGATGAAATACTGGGGGATTTGTTTAGTCGCTATTGTGGTTATGGCGGCTTCGGCGGAAGCGGCGCCGCCGGTTCTCAGCGTTGAGCAATCGCATAGCGAATTTGAAAGTTTTTTGTCAGCGTTTATTGAAGACAGCGCAGATTTCACTTCGACAGGTTATGCCAAAACCTGTGCGGATGCCGGACGTGATCTGGTTAAAATTCAGGAAGCCGAGACGAAGCTGAAAGCGAATACTGATCAGCTTAAAGCCAAAGGTAGTGATGTCTCTGTTTTGAATGATGATCTTTCGGTTATGTCTCGTTTGCGTGAAAACTACATCACGGCGCAAAAACGCGCCTGCCGTCGGGCCGAAAACAAGGGGCGCGAGGCGCAGATTTTTGCTGATGGTCAACGCTTCCGGGACGATTATCAGGCCTCCATCAAAGCGTTAGAGGCGGCAATGGAGACAAAAGATCGGAAGAAGGTTTGTCGGGCGTCTCTTCAGTCATTGACGGCGCTAATGGGGCTTCAGCGGGTGTTGAAGGAGTCTTTATCTATTGATGCAGACCTGCTGACGCCAGAGGAACGCGCACTCATGGATAGCGACCAGAAATGGCTCGATAAACAAATCGCAGATACCAGTGACCTGATGGCGATGACTTGTTCTCCAGAAGCGTAAATCACGGCGGATATACAAGCCTTCCGCTGGACAAAACCTTGCCGCAGTTTTATGTCGGTTACGCTAGAGACGAAAACCATTGCCGGTTCTGATCCGGCCTGTGAGTGCACCGCTTATGCCCCAACCCGAAACGCCGGTCCTGGACACGCTGACGGTCCCGGAAGCGATCCGCCATCTGTCCGCCGCTGAGCTGAAGACGCTGGCCGACGAGGTGCGCGCCGAAACCATTGATGTGGTGTCGAAGACGGGCGGGCATCTGGGCTCGGCGCTGGGCGTGGTCGAACTGACCGTGGCTCTGCACCATGTATTTGAAACGCCTCGCGATATTCTGATCTGGGACGTCGGGCATCAGTGCTATCCGCACAAGATCCTGACCGGACGGCGTGAGGGTATCCGCACCCTGCGTCAGGGCGGCGGCCTCAGCGGCTTCACCAAGCGCTCGGAAAGCCCCTATGATCCGTTCGGCGCCGCCCACGCGGCGACCTCGATTTCGGCGGCGCTGGGCTTCTGCGCGGCGCGCGACCATAAGGGCGAGACGAACAAGGTCGTGGCGGTCATCGGTGACGGCTCGATGTCGGCCGGCATGGCCTATGAGGCGATGAACAATGCCGCCGAAACCACGAAGAATCTGACGGTTATCCTCAACGATAACGATATGTCCATTGCGCCGCCGGTGGGCGGCATGAGTGCCTATCTGGCCAATCTGGTCTCTGGCGGGGCCTATCAGGCGGTGCGCCGCTTCGGCAAGAGCGTGGCCGAGCGCCTGCCGCGCCCGCTGTTTGAGATGGTGCGCAAGGGCGAGGAATTTTCGCGCACCTACGTGACCGGCGGCACCTTCTTTGAGGAGCTGGGTTTCTATTACGTCGGTCCCATCGACGGGCACGATATGGACAACCTTTTGTCGGTCTTAAAGCGCGTGCGCGGCATCACCGACCGCCCGGTGCTGGTGCACGTGGTGACGCAAAAGGGCAAGGGCTATGCCCCCGCCGAGGCCGCTTCTGACAAGTATCACGGCGTGGCGAAGTTCGACGTCATCACGGGCGAGCAGGCCAAGCCCAAGGCCAATGCCCCCAGCTATACCGAAGTCTTTGCCGCTGAGCTGATCAAGCAGGCGCAGATCGACCCGAAGGTGGTGGCCATCACCGCCGCCATGCCGTCTGGCACGGGGCTTGACCGCTTTGCCGAGGTGTTTCCGACGCGCTGCTATGATGTGGGCATCGCCGAACAGCACGCCGTGACCTTTGCCGCCGGTCTGGCGGCGGACGGCATGAAGCCGTTTTGCGCGCTCTATTCGACCTTCCTGCAACGCGGTTACGATCAGGTGGCGCACGATGTGGCGCTTCAGGACCTGCCGGTGCGCTTTGCCATCGACCGCGCCGGTCTGGTCGGAGCCGATGGAGCGACCCACGCCGGGACATTCGATATCGGCTATCTGGGGACGCTGCCCGGTATGGTGATCATGGCCGCATCGGATGAGGCGGAGCTGTCGCGCATGATCGCCACGGCCACCGCCTATGATGACGGGCCATCGGCGTTCCGCTATCCACGCGGCGAAGGCGTGGGCGTCGAAATCCCGGCCGTGCCGGAAACGCTGGCTATCGGGCGCGGACGTATCGTGCGCGAAGGCTCAAAGGTCGCCATCCTGTCGCTGGGGGCGCGTTTGCAAGAGGCTTTGAAGGCCGCCGATCTGCTGGGTGCGCGCGGGCTTTCGACCACGGTGGCCGATGCGCGTTTCGCCAAGCCGCTGGATAAGGAGTTGATCCTTCAGTTGGCGCGCCACCACGAATGCCTGATCACGGTCGAAGAGGGCGCCATGGGCGGCTTTGGGGCCTTCGTGCTGCACTATCTGGCGGCTGAGGGTGCACTGGATAACGGTCTGAAAATCCGCACCCTCACCCTGCCAGACCGCTTCCAGGACCACGACAAGCCGGAAAAGATGTACGCCGATGCGGGCCTCGACGCGCAGGGCATTGCCGCCTCGGCCATGAAGGCGCTGGGGTTCAGCGAGGCCGATATCGCCAAGGCGGCGGTTTAGTAAAGGGCTGTGGTGGTAACTTCAAATTATCCACCCACAAACTTTCAGTTCATAAGGCGCAACCGTAAGCCGCTGGCCGTGGGCGACATCTTCGCACTGCAATTGCCAAACGGCAAATATCTGCATGGTTGTGTTATTATCTGCGATGCGAAGACTGGCCCAATGCCGGGTGCCAACCTGCTATATGTTTACAAAGATCAATCTGACAGTCTGGAACCGGACTATGAAGCTCTGCGTCCTCACAATCTTCTAGTCCCGCCTGTCTGGACCAATAGACTGGCATGGGAGCGGGGCTATTTTGTGCTAGCGGGGCGCATGGAAGTAACCTCATCACGACGTCTCAGGACGCATCTTTTTTGGAGTATTTTACGCAAAAAGTATGTGACTGAAACGGGTGTTAACAGTTCGTGGTTGCAAAGATTGTTGAATACAAAATTTCGCGGCAGTTGGGGCCTTAAGAGTTATCTCGGTATTGATGACGATATAAGTGAAGCCATTGGGATACCCAAGATTCCTGAGTGACAATAGACGACAAAAGGAAACGGCGCCCCGTTGGAGCGCCGTTTCTCATTCAAGGCCTTAGTTGCTGAGCACAATCGCTGCGATCAGGCCCGTGGCTACCGCCGCCAGCACGTAGCGGTCATCGACCTGACGCCACTCATAGCCGCGCGGCGGGGCGTAGAGGTGGCGGTGGCGGCGGTAATCTATGGCATAGCCGCGGTCCCAGTCGCGATAGGCAACGTAGCCGCCGCGACGCCATTCGGAGCGCTCGCGCCAGCCATAGTGGCGGCCACGATCATAGCTGCGGTACGAGTCGTAGCGCCCGCGCCGGTCGTCATAACGGTCATAACGATCATAGCGATCATATCGGTCGTACCGCTCATAGCGATCGTGGCGGTCATGACGCCCGTGGTCGCGCGGATGGGCAGCGGCAACGTCAGCCATCAGCAGGGAGCCAGCCATCATAGCCAGCAAGGACGTAGTCATTATGCGTTTCATAACGGTCTCTCCTGTGTAGCCCCATACCTATGATCACAGACTAATCCTGCTTGCCTGAACCGCGCATGAACGGATATATGGCGAAGGTATTCGGCCTCCACCCCTCTGAGATAAAGAAGTGATGGGGCATTGAGCGATGCCTGATAAGCATATCTACCCTCATCTCCTTTCTGTTTTTTGTGAATTGCTATCGATTGCACGCATTGGCCCCGGTTTACAGATGCAAAACCTTCGCTAACCTGAGGCTTTAAAGTAAAAGGGAGCACAGGGTGATCGAGCCGCAATCGCAAGACGCCATACGGCGATCCAAAGGCTTTCTGGGGCTGGTCGAAAAAGCCGGCAATCTGCTGCCTGACCCGGTGATGATCTTCGTCTGGCTGATCCTTGGGCTGATGGTGCTTTCGACCATCGGCGCGCATTTCGGCTGGTCGGCCTCCATCCCCTACAGCGGCGATGAAGCCCCGCACTGGGCGACGCTGGATAATGGCGTTGTGACCTATACGGCGACCAGCCTGTTTACCGCTGAAAACATAGGCCGTTTGCTGGTCGATATGCCCAAGACCCTGACCGGCTTTGCGCCGCTGGGCGTCGTGGTTGTGATCATGTACGGGGCGGCCGTGGCCGAACGCTCAGGCCTGTTTTCGGCGCTGATCCGCTCCTCGCTGCGCAATGCACCGCGCGCCATCCTGACCCCGTGCGTCATCATCACTGGCATGGTGTCGCACCATGCGTCGGATGCGGCCTATGTGGTGTTCATTCCTCTGGCCGGGCTGATCTATGCCTCGGTCGGTCGGCACCCGCTGGTGGGGATCGCCGCCGCCTTTGCCGCCGTGTCGGGCGGCTATGCAGGCAATATCACGCCGGGGCAGATCGACGTCCTGCTGTTTGGCTTCACGCAGGAAGCCGCCCGCATCATAGATCCGGCATGGACGATGAACCCGCTCGGCAACTGGTGGTTCATCCTCGCCATCGTCGGCCTGTTCACCCCGGTGGCCTGGTTTATCACCGACAAGGTGGTCGAGCCGCGCCTCGGTAAGTGGGGTGGTTCGCCGGATACCGAGTTGCAGGCCGAACTGGCCAAGTCTGAAATCACGCCCGCCGAGACAAAAGGCCTGAAACGCGCCGGGATCGTCGCGGTGCTGGTGGTGGCCGGGTTTGCGGCTCTGGCCCTGTGGCCCGGCTATACGCCACTGATCAACGAAGAGGCCAGCGGCCCGGCGCAGCTTCAGCCCTTCTACGCCGCCCTGATCGCGGGCTTTTTCCTGCTGTTTATCACCACCGCTATCGCCTTTGGCACCGCAGCCGGGACCATCACATCCGACAACGACGTGGTGAAGATGATGGGCGAGGGGATACGTTCGCTGGCGCCCTATCTGGTCTTCGCCTTCTTCGCGGCGCACTTCGTGGCCATGTTCAATTGGTCAAGGCTGGGGCCGATCACCGCCATCAACGGGGCCGAAATCCTCAAGGCGTGGAATTTACCGGCTCCATTCCTGCTGGTCAGCGTGTTGCTGTTCTCTTCGATACTCGACCTGTTTATCGGTTCAGCCTCGGCCAAGTGGTCGGCGCTCGCCCCCGTGGTGGTGCCGATGTTCATGCTGGTCGGCATCTCGCCGGAAATGACCACAGCGGCCTACCGCATGGGCGACAGCTATACCAATATCATGACGCCGCTGATGTCCTATTTCCCGTTGATTCTGGCCTTCACGCGGCGGTGGGACAAGAGCATGGGCGTAGGGTCTCTGCTGGCCCTGATGCTGCCCTATGCCCTGAGTTTCATGGTCGCGGGGATCGGCCTGACGGCGGCCTGGGTGGCGCTTGACCTGCCGCTGGGGCCGGGCGCACAGGTGCACTACACCCCGGCGGGCTAGGCTTGTGAAGGTTTGAAACCACAGATTTCACAGATTATTTTTATCAGAGGTCGCTTTCGGACCCGTGTCATTTCTCACGGACGCGCTTTGCGCGTCATCTCATCTGTGTAATCTGTGGTTCTTTCAAAAATGCGGTCCCGCAAATATTAAGGCGCGTCAGGGGTGTCCGTGGTCAGCTCACGCCACAGCGTCGCCATATCGCGCACGGCGGCCTGAGCGTGATCGACCACCCCGGCAAACAGCGGGAAGCCCAGAGGCAGCGTGTCATAACGGCGATAAAGGGTCTGGGTGCGGCCCTCCATCAGACGCCGCGCATAGCGTTCCGCCTGAGCCGCCAGCGGATCGAGCCCGCCGGAGACGATTACGGTCTTGGGCTGACCATTGATCACCTCTTCGCACAGGGGCGACAGGGCGACGTCGCTCAGGCCCGTGCCCGCGCCGGCATAGTGGCCGATCATGAGATCGAGATCGGCGGCGTTGATCGGCCAGCTCCGCGCGAAGCGGCTGGTTTTCAGGTCCGGGTCCGACAGGTCGAGCAGGGGCGTGACCAAAAGCTGCGCCACGGGCAGGGGCTTGAAATCACGGCGCAGATCGAGGCACAGACGCGCCGCCATATTGCCGCCCATGCCGATGCCGCCGATGGCTGCCTGACCCGAGTTCGCGCCTAACCGGCCCAGATTGGCCAGCGCCCACTCCCACGCCAGACGCGCGTCGTCATACCCCGCCGGAAAGCGATTTTCGGGGGCCAACCGGTAGGCGGGCAAAAACACCGGACAATGCGCCTCATGTGCCAGAAGGCTGGCAAAGGCGAGGCTGAGTTCCGGCCCACCCAGTACGCCACCACCATCGTGGAACAGCACCAGTAAGGGGGAATTGTGGTCGATACGTTGCGGCCGCACGAGTTGGCCGTTGATCAGCCCGCCATCCCCGGCGGCTTCGACCTTCACCCGGACCTCAGACCCCACGCTCATCAGGGCGGCGGCCTCCTGCCAGTCTTCGCGCGCCCCTTCGACCGAGGTGCCGACAAGGCTCAGCGGCGTGCGCTGATCCTGGCGCGCGAAAAAGGTCTTCCACAGGAAGGTGATCTGCGTATCGAGCGTGCGCCCATCCACGTGCACAATGCCGCCGCCGGACAGGAATTTCAGCACGGCAAACGGCAGGCGCAACACCTGACGCAGAAGCAGGCGTCTCAGGACGGACTGACGGGGTGGCGATAAACGCATGGGTGACCTGATTAGAGCGCTTTCCAAAAAGTGTGACGCACTTTTTGGATAAAAAGCGCGTTAAGCCATAAATTTAGAGCGTATTTCGATTCAGCACGAACCAAATACGCTCTAAACAGTGGGTTGCTACAGTGTTAGGTCGGATCAGCCGGAACAGCAAGACGGAGCAATGAGGGGCGATGCGTCGGGGGGATTTTTACAATACCAAGCCGCGGCTTTACCGGCGGCGGAACCGGGTCACGACGCTGTGGGGCAACGGTGTGGTGTCCTTGCTAGGAGGCCTGAACCTCATTCGGTGTCCTTGTTTTGCGGCTGGGGCCTCTCTCTCAGTGGCGGGCTGTGGTGGGAGGCCGTGCAGAGGTGGCGGCAAAGCGGGCAATGGGAGGCAGGCCTTGTTATTGGCGGTATCGTCACCCTGCCGCTTCTTCTCCTGTGTCTGCGCTACCTGATCAGGGTCTGGGGACTGTGGTGGCTGTCTGTGTTCACGCGGTTGGGGCGTCGCCTGATGGTGTTCAACAGTCGCCGTATCTGGATCAGGGGCTTTACGCCGCGCTTTGGAAAGCCGTGGTCAGAGGTTGAGGTGCGCTTTCTGCGAAAACGCTATGCGCTGACCGGGCCGTTGTGGATCGGGCACGGTTTGAAAACCAAGTTTTACATAAACGGGTGCTGGAAGGCGTTTCGCGAATGGGATGTCGGCTTACTGACCGGGCGTGATCTTCAGACCCTTCTTCTCTATGAACTCTGGCGCTATCAGGATCGCACGGGGGACAAGCGCTGGCGGCTGAGCCGCAAGGCCTATTCAGATAACCGCCCGGACGTGCCCTATCCCGAAGGTTACGACTGAACGCGCCGGGTCGTCTCATCTGGCACAATAATACCCTTGTCGCGCAAGCAACTTCTGCTCAGTCACAGTAAGTATTAATAATGAATTTTGAGATCACAATTCGGTAACGATGATTTATTGCCGCGGGGGGCGGTCTATATGGGATTTTTATTTGACCGCTCTCAAAAGCTGCGTCTTACTCTCTGTCGCAATTCGTGATCTGGCTGCTGACTGCTCGGAGACGGGAATTCCTGTTTTCCTGAACTCAAACTGCGCTACCGAGACCGACGATTGTAGGGGAGATTTGCTCCCGAACACCTCGATACTGCTTTTGACTAAGGAGAGCACATGGCCGAAGGTACGGTTAAGTGGTTCAACGCCACCAAGGGTTTTGGTTTTATTCAACCGGCCGAAGGCGGCAACGACGTCTTTGTCCACATCACCGCTGTTCAGCGCGCGGGCCTGCAAGGGCTGGCGGACGGTCAGAAGCTCTCCTATGAGCTTCAGACCGAGCGCGGCAAGACCGCTGCGGTTAATCTGCAACTGCTGTAAGCCATCGGTTTTAGCGTTTGAAACAAAGCCGTCCCGTTCGCGGGGCGGCTTTTTTCACGCCTTTGGCGTCGCCGCGATCAGGGCCTTGATCGCCTTGGCATCCATGCCCTCAATGCGGCAATCGCGCAGGCTTTTTGATCCCTTGCGCTTTGCAAGCCGCCGCCCCTGATCGTCGAGCAGCAGGGAATGGTGGCGATAGACCGGCGTCGGCAGGCCCAGAAGCCGTTGCAGCAAGACCTGCGTATGGGTGGCGGCAAACAGGTCGTGGCCACGGTGGATGTGCGTAATGCCCTGCCGCGCATCGTCTATAACCACCGCCAGATGGTAGGCCACGCCGATATCCTTGCGCCCCAGCACCACATCGCCATTGACCTCAGGCCGCGCCGTCTGCGGGCCGGTTTCGCCGTCCGGACCGTGGCCGGTCTCGACAAAGCCCAGCCGGTCCCATTCGGCGCCCAGCGCGTCACGCGCCGCCGCCAGCGACAGGCGCCACGAAGGTTCGCGATCGGCCGGCCCATTCTCCGCTACAGCATCGCCTTCCTGCGGTGCCCCCTGCGCTGCCTGAGCCAGCTCCTTGCGCGTCTTGTAACAGGCATAGACCAGCCCGCGCGCCCGCAAAGTCTCCAGCGCCGCCTCATAGTCGGCCAGATGATCGGATTGCCGCAGCACTGGCTCAGGCCAGTCCATACCCAACGCACGCAAATCCTCATAAATCGCCGCCTCGTATGCCTGGCGGCAGCGCGTGCGGTCTATATCTTCGATACGCAACAGGAACTCCCCGCCCGCCTGACGCGCCGCCTCGAGCGCCGTCAGGGCCGCATAGGCGTGGCCCAGATGCAGGTAACCGGTCGGCGAGGGGGCAAAACGGATGCGGTAGGTCATAAGCCCTTCCTATAAACGCTGTCATGCAAACTTCACTGTTTTCTTTTTACGGAATCGGGTTCTTACTAAGCTTGTGGATAAGCTGCTTAGCTAGAAGGAGCTCGGTCTTCCGGTACGATTATCCCGTTGCATCCCCGATCGCATGGAGGCGTCCATGCAGGTCCTGAAACGTCCGCCCTCTGACTGGCGGGCCCTGGTCCTGAACGCCGATTTCAGGCCGCTCTCCTATTATCCGCTTTCGACCCGGCCGTGGCAGGATGTCGTCAAGGCGGTGTTCGAAGGTCGCGTCGATGTGGTTTCGACCTACGATGTCGAAATCCGCTCGCCCTCGATTACCATGCGACTACCCAGCGTCATCAGCCTCAAGACCTATATCGACCAGAACCGGCCGCCGGCCTTCACGCGCTATAACGTCTTCCTGCGTGATCAGTTCAGTTGCCAGTATTGCGGCTGTCGCCACGACCTGACCTTTGACCATGTGCTGCCCGTCTCGCAGGGCGGCAAGTCCACTTGGACCAATATCATCACTGCCTGCGCCCCGTGCAACTTGCGTAAAGGGGGAAAAACACCCCAACAGGCACAGATGGCACTGGCCAAAAGTCCACACCGCCCGACAATGTATCAGCTTCAGGAGCTGGGACGGCGTTTTCCGCCTCACTATCTTCACGAAAGTTGGGTAGATTACCTGTATTGGGATACGCTGCTCGAACCCTGACGGGGGCTGAGGGGCGTATATGGGTATTCTTCGGGCTGATTAAGACATGTCGCAGCGCGTGCGCTTTGAGTTGGATCGCCGGAATTTCGGCGTGATACGTTTTCCCCGTGATAAGGGGCAGACCTTGGTGCCCCTGAAACCCATTGAGGCGGCTTTGGCCCGAACGCTGGACGTGCAGGTTGAGGCGCGACGCGAGCGCCTGTTCGGCCCCAAGATACCGCGCTTTGCCTATATGGGTGAGGTGCTGGCTCTGCGGGTGCTCGACTCGGGCGATGCGGTGCTCGACCTGTCGCACGCTGATGATGAGGCGCGCGAAACGATCATCGAACATATGCGCCTGTCCGAGGATTTTGAGAGCTTTTGAGAGCAGGTGTCACGGTCGCCTGGCAATGACGGCGAGCCGATAGGCAAGCACGCGAATTCCTGCTAAGCAGGGCGCATGTGGAAGCGACTGAGCCGTATTGCCGGATTGCTGGCCTTCGTCCTAGCGACGATGGCGGGACCGGTCATGGCGCAGGCCCGGATGGCCACCGCCGAGCCTATGCCCTGTCATGAGATAGCGATGGGCGAACAGGCCGCACCTCATAAGTCGCCTGTAGAAAAGACGCATTCCGATTGCGGCATCGCCTGTCAGTGTCCGGTCAGCCATTGCGCTGCCGGTCTTCTCATCCTGCCGCAGATGGCGTCACTCATGGGCTATGAAGGTCGCATGCACACAGGCTTTGGTACGGATCAACGATTGAATTTCGCCCTCAGCGACGACCTGATGCGACCGCCGCGCGCCTGAAAACCGGACTCGTATGGCGCCCAGAGCGGGCGCAGCCATTCACGTTTTTCAGGAAAACACTCATGAAATCCATGCTTTTGGCGGGTTTCTTCAGCCTGTGCGCCTCTGTGGCCCTGGCCGAAACCCGCACCTATGACCTGACTATATCTCAGGTCCAGTCCACGATTGGTGGCAAACCCGTCCCCAAGATCGCCGTCAATGGCACCATTCCCGGCCCTGTCCTGCGCTTTACCGAAGGCGACGAGGCGGTGATCCATGTCACCAACACGCTGAAAACGCCGACCTCGGTCCACTGGCATGGCCTGCTGCTGCCGGGAATAATGGACGGGGCACCGGGCTTCAATGGTTTCAAAGGCATAGCGCCGGGCGAAACCTTTACCTATCGTTTCCCGATCCGGCAGTCAGGCACCTACTGGTATCATTCGCATTCGTTAGGGCAGGAGGCAGACGGCCTCTACGCCGGCATCGTCATCGCCCCCAAAACGCCCGACCCCATTCAAGCCGATCGCGACTATGTGGTGCTGCTGTCCGACTATCATCAGGACAGCGCGGCGCGTATTCAGGCCAACCTCAAAAAGTCGTCCGACTATTATCAGTACAAACGCCGCACGGTGGGCGATCTGCTTAAGGACGCACATCAAGAGGGGCTTGGTAAGGCTCTGAAATCAGCCGGTGAGTGGGGGAAGATGCGTATGCTCCCCACCGACCTGTCTGACGTCACCGGCTACCGCTTTCTCGTCAACGGTCTGACGAATGCCCAGAACTGGACGGGCCTGTTCCGGGCGGGTGAGCGAGTGCGCCTGCGCTTTATCAACGCCTCGGCCATGACGATGTACGATGTGCGCATTCCGGGCCTGAAGATGACGGTTGTCGCGGCCGATGGCCGACCGGTGCAGCCGGTTGAGGTGGATGAATTCCGCTTCGGCAATGCCGAAACCTATGATGTCATTGTCACGCCGAGCGAAGACCGCGCCTATACGATTGCCGCCGAGTCGCTGGACCGCGAAGGCTTTGCACTGGGGACGCTGGCCCCGCGCGAAGGGATGACGGGCGATATCCCGCCGCATCGCCCGCGCGCCGTGCTCAGGATGGGCGACATGAATATGGACGTCATGATGCGCGACGATCCCAATATGGATATGAGCCAGATGGATCATGACAGCGGATGGGCCGACACCGGCGCACCCAAAGGGACCGTGGTGCTCGACTATGCTCAGCTCAAAAGCCTGACGCCGCACAGCGACACGCGCCCCCCCACACGCTTTATCAAGGTGGTGCTGGGCGGCAATATGGAGCGCTATATCTGGACCATCAACGGGAAAACCTTCTCACCGCAGGACGGCATTGCGCTGGGTTATAATGAGCGGGTGCGGCTGATCTACGTCAATGAGACCATGATGGCGCATCCCCTGCATCTGCACGGCATGTTCGTCCAGCTTGAGAACGGGCAGGACGCGGATCGCCTGCCAGACAAGCATACGGTGATCGTGCCGCCGGGTCAGACCGTGTCGGTGCTGCTCTCAGCCACCGAGCCCGGCGACTGGCCCTATCACTGCCACCTGATGTTCCATATGCAGTCGGGCATGATGACCACCCTACGCGTCACGGCACCGGAAGCGGGCTTTGTGCCCCCGACGGCGCAACCCGCTCCGGACCACACACCACACGGGGAGGGCCATCATGCACATCCTTAAAACAGTGGCTTTGTGCCTGCTGCTCCCCTCAGCCGCTCTGGCCCAACACGACCATTCGGCCACCTATCACGCCGTGTGGCTGGAAACCGCCTACAGCCGAAACGATGGGCAGGACACGGCGCATTGGGACGCCGACGGCTGGGTCGGCGGTGATACACACAAACTGTGGCTCAAGAGCGAAGGCGAGGTGCGTGACGCCCGGACGGAAGGCGAAGTCTGGGCCCTCTACAGTCGTAATGTCTCAACCTTCTGGGACGCGCAGATCGGCGTGCGTCACGATTTCGGGGAAGGGGATCGCAACTGGCTGGCCATAGGGGTCAACGGGCTGGCACCCTATTTTTTCGAAACCGAAGCGCATCTGCTCGTGGGTGAAGATGGGACTATCGGTGCACGACTGCGGCAGGAAAACGATCTACTGTTGACGAACCGGCTGATCCTGTCGCCCTCGCTGGAACTCAATGCGGTCAGCCAGGCCGATCCGCAGCGCGGCACGGGCTCAGGCCTGACCGACGCGACGGCGGCCCTGCAACTGCGTTACGAGGTCAACCGCCGCTTTGCGCCCTATGTGCAGCTTGATCACCAGCGCACGCTGGGGGAGACGGCCAAACGGACGCACGCGGCGGGTAAACCGACTGAAGAAAACCGCATAAGCCTTGGTATACGCTGGCTATTCTGAGGTATGAAAAAAGGCGTCCGGATCGCTCCGGACGCCGCAATTTCACACGGTCTATAGGCTTACAGCTTGTATTCCAGACCTACCCATACCTTGCGACGCGACGCCGGCATGGAGGAGTCTGCACGCTCGAAATCGGCATATTTGACACTGACCGTCAGGTTTTTGGTCAGGGCCGCCGAGGCCAGCGCGTCCCATTCCTTGCCCACGGCGCGGCTGTTGCGATCCGTTTTGAAGTCGTGATAGCTGAGGGTCAGGGTCGGCTTCTTGAAGGGCCCGATCTGGGTCGGATGCGCGTAAGTGGTCGTAAAATTCAGATCGTTCAGACCATCCGGCAGAACCTTGTTGCCATTGGTCGAAAAGGCATCGGCCCAGCCGCGGATATTGTGCGCGCTGCCGATTGGGGTGATGAAGCCGCGCACCCCATTGCCTTCATTCTTCTCATAGGCCGCGACAACCTTCCAGCGTCCATGATTGACGCCCACCTCGCCATTCACAGCCTTGAGGCTGAAATCGCTGGGGTTATTGCCGTGATCAACCTGTTTGGCGATGACACCGGCATAGGTCAGTTTCGTCGTCTTGCTGAGCGGCTTTTCACCGCTGAAACGCAGGCCCGTGGTCAGGGTCGAGTTATAGGCCGAATTCTTGAAATCGAGCGCATAGACAAAGCCTTGCAGCTTCAGGGCCGGGCTGGCCGCATAGCCGACATTAAGGATGTGGCTGTCGGAATCCCAGTCGGCATATTCGCCCGCCGTGCGGTTGATCTTGGTCAGGTAAGCATAGGTCGTGGACCACTTGCCCTTTTTGACGTCCACTCGCAGAGCATCAAAGGTCATTTCGTCCTGACGCCAGCCGGAATTGCCAACGAAACGGTTGTCGTCGATCAGGATGCGCTGACGCCCGGCCGTCACCGTCGTCGCGGCATTGGGCGTCCAGGTCAGTTGCAGGCGATTCAGTTCGGTGACTTCCGGGTCGTTGACCGAGGCGTAGCTCGTCTTGCCGTTATAGCCCGAATTATAGTCGTCTTTGAGCGCGCGCACGTCCTCGAATTCAACGAGGATCTTGACCTTGCCGAACTGACCGCTCTCGAAGCCGACGCGGTTGCGCCACGTCAGGGCGTCGGCATCATTCAACCCGGCTTGCGAGACGCTTTCGCTGCGCAGGCGGGATTCAAGGATGGGTTTGGACTTGGCGAGGGCTTCGGAAAAGCTGTCGGCGTGGGCACCGCCGGCGATACCGGCCAGGGCGAGGGTGCTGAGCGAAACGCGAACAATCATAGACGTACTCCAACTGGCGTGCGCCTTCCGAAACGTATGAACAAGGTCCGGACACAGATGCGCGCACTTTCAATGAAAGTAAGCGTCTCATAAAAATGGTAATTTTTTGCAAACGCCGTTACGGGAGCGTTCGCGTCGATTCACGCACGATCAGAGTCGTATCAAAAACGACGCGCGCAGGGGTGCCGGTGTCGCGTTGCAACAGGCGATCCACGGCCTCATTGGCCATGTCTTCGATGGGCATTTCCACCGTCGTCAGGGCAGGGGCCGAGGTGCCGACCCAAGGGGCATCACCAAAGCCGATGACAGACAGGTCTTCAGGCACCCTCAGGCCACTGCGCGCGGCGCGCCGGACGATGGCCAGCGCAATCTGATCCGTGCCGGCGAAAATGGCCGTGACGTCACGGCGGTCGATGGCCTCACCCACGGCGGGCTCCAGATCGTCGGAAAAGGCGGTTTCCACATGAAAGACGCATTCGGCATGGTCGCTTAAACCCGCGCGGAAGCCTTCGCAGCGTTCGGTCATGCTGCTGAGACTCATCGGGCCGGAGACGAGCCCGACCTTGCGGTGCCCGCCCGCCAGAAGATGCGCCGCCGCCTGCTGTCCGCCGCCAAAATAGTCCGCCAGCACCAGAGACAAACCCGTCGCCTTACGATCCATCACCACGGTCGGTAGTCCCGGCGTTACGGTTTGGGCATCAAGATCCTGTACCGGAAACCACACCAGCCCGTCGGCCCCGCGCTCGATCAGGCTGGCTATGGCCTGCTGCTCGAGGCCGATATCGCCCTCGGTATCGGCGATGATGACATAATGGCCGCTGGCGCGCGCCCGGCGCATGACGGCCTGCGCCAGAGCGGTGAAGAAGGGATTGGCAAAGTCCGGCAGGATAAGCCCCAGCGTCCCCGTGCGCCCGGTGCGCACGGCGCGCGCCGACAGGTTCTGACGATAACCCAGATCGGCGGCGACCCTGAGGATATGGGCGCGCACCTCTCTGCCCAGCGAACCTGTGCCATTGATGGCATACGACGCGCTGGCCAGAGAGACGTCGGCGGCTCTGGCCACGTCTTTCAGCGTGATACGCTTCGCGGTGCGCCCCTCATCCACCATGCTCAGACCTCGTCCTTGCCGGAGGCAAAGATGCAGACCAGTGTGATCAGCGCTGCCACCAGAAGGTAGTAGCCGACATGGCTCAGGCCGTAATTGGCCTGAAGCCAGGTGGCGGCATAGGGGGCCAGCGACGCCCCGACAATACCCGCGAAATTGAAGGTGAGGGAGGCCCCTGTATAGCGCACATTGGCCGGGAAGGGGGCCGCGAGCGCCGTGCCGATCAGGGCATAGGTCATGCCCATCAGCGCCATGGCGGCGACCGAAAAGACGAAGATGCCGCCCTCATTGCCCATCAACGGGGCAAGTGCGAACGAGAAGACCGCAATCAAAGCCGTGGTCAGGATAAGGATTTCGCGTCGGCCAAAGCGCTCCGCCAGCTTGGCCGACAGCGGGATAAACAGACCAAAGGCAATCGAGCCCAAAATCTGCACCTCAAGCGCCTTCACAAACGGTATTTTCAGCACCTTCACATTATACGAGAGGAGCCACGCGCTGCCGATATAGAAGAGAACAAAGGTCACCAGCGCCACAAAGGTGCCGAGGACCAATGAGCGCTTATGCCGGCCGAAGATTTCGACCAGCGGCACCTTGACGCGCTCTTCCTTGTCGATAGCCTGTTGAAACTCCGGCGTCTCGGTGATCGACAGACGCACCCACAGGCCGACCCCGATCAGGGCCAGCGAGGCGATGAACGGCACGCGCCAGCCCCAGCTCAGCAGGTCTTCCTGCGAGATGAAGTGCAGCAGCACCCAGAAGGCCCCGGACGACAGCAGCAGGCCGATAGGGGCCCCCAGTTGCGGGAACATGCCGTACCACGACCGCTTGCCTTCCGGCGCATTTTCAGTGGCCAGCAGCACCGCGCCCCCCCATTCGCCACCCAGACCAAAGCCTTGCCCGAAACGGCACAACGACAGAAGGAGGGGGGCCACCACGCCAATCTGCGCATAGCTGGGCAGGCAGCCGATCAGGACAGTGGAAATGCCCATGGTCAGCAGCGCTGCCACCAGCGTTGCCTTGCGCCCGATGCGGTCGCCGAAATGACCGAACACCATGGCCCCGATGGGACGCGCGAAAAAGGCGATGGAGAAGGTGGCGAAGGATTGCAGCAGGGCCGAGGTCGGGTCGCTGGTCGGAAAGAACAGTGACGGGAAGACCAGCACGGCCGCCGTGGCATAGACATAGAAGTCGAAAAATTCGATGGTCGTGCCGATCAGGCTGGCCAGCAGGACCTGCGCCGGTGAATTGACGGGTTTGTGGCCGGTGATAGCCGCCGGTGTAGCGTTGGACATAGACGGAATCCCGAAATCCCTGTGATGTGATTTATGTTTCGCCTAACGCATTTTCCGCCGTAGCGGAAGCCTGACATCGGCAAGACGCCGTATGGCGCGCTTATTTTGTGCCCCTTACAGTCGCGCATCGGATCAGAAGGAGATGTTTCATGACCTCACTATGGAGACCCGGCGCGGCTTTGATCGCGGTTTCGGCGCTGCTGGCGGCCTGCTCAGCGGAACCCTCTCAGCCCGCAGCTGAAGAAACGGCCCAAAGCGCCGTAAGCGAAACCCCGGCGTCGGTCGTGTCGCCAAGCGCCTCTGCCTTTGACTATGCCGGGCGCTGGACAGGCGTGGAGGGCACCTACATGACCATTACGCCGCAATCGGACACGGCCTATCAGGTGGTGATTGCCGATCTGGACGGTCCCAAAACCTATGCGGGGACGCTGCAAGCCGACGGCCTGCATATTGAACGCAATGGCACGGCGCTGGTCATCGTGCCCGGCGACGGGGAGGCGACCGGCATGAAATGGCTGGCGGAAAAGTCCGACTGCTTGGTCGTGGCCGCCAACGAGGGCTATTGCCGCGATTAAAAAAACCGGCTCCGTTTCCGGGGCCGGCTTCTTTTTGTGGCTGTGCGATCTGTTACGACGCCATCAGGCGGATGGCCGTATTGATTAGCTCGACCGGGCGGAACGGCTTCTGGATTTCGGCGTCGGCCCCGGCGGCCATGGCGGCCGACGTGGCGCGGTCCGAGCTGACGCGCGCATCCAGCCCCGCCGACATGGCCAGAATCCGTACATTCGGCCAGGTCGATTTAATAACGCGGATACCCTGAAGCCCGCCCATGCCCGGCATGAAGATGTCCGAGACGATCAGATCGACGTGGGCGATGTCTTCGTTGTCCAGCGCTTCTTCCATGCTGTGCGCAATCGAGACGCGGTAGCCGTTATCCGACAGGGTCTGCGCGGTCAGTGTCGCCACCGTATGGCTGTCGTCGATGACCAGAGCGTGCTTGCGCTTGCGACCCTCGGAGGCGTCGGCCTGCGCCGACTCGACGATGGCGCGCATCTGCTGGCGCGAAAAGGGCTTGCGCAGGACGTAATCGACATTGGTGCTGCGCGCCAGTTTCAGCGTGCTGTCCACCGAAGCGTCACGCGACCCGGCAGTCATAATGGCGATGGTGGCGTCCAGTGCGCGGTCACGGATTTGCGTGATGTGGTCAAGGCTGTTGTCTTCGCCCAGAAACACATCGACGAAAATCAGGTTCGGCCGTTGCTGCAACAGCACTTCGTGACATTCGGCCAGGGAGCGCGCGACCACATAGTCCCAGTCTTCGTCCTTGAGCATCCGCCCGACGATGTTTGCCTGGGTCATGCTGTCTTCGATAACCAGCGCCAGTCCTTCAGCCATTCTTGCCTCGTTTAGATGAGCCGCACAGGGTGCGAAAAGGGAATGGCAGACTCAATACAATGTTATTCTTAATAATTCCCCCTGTGGACCTTTCTGTGGAGCCTTTGGGCCTTATTCAGAAAAAAAAGCCGCGCGAAACCGCACGGCCTTAAGTCAATACAGGGAGGAAAGCCCCGAAGGGCAACGGTGCAGGGCACCGCATAATCATGTCATACAATTGGTTGACCAAATATTCAAGTGTAAAATGTCTTTCAATTTTGAAAAACAAGAGTCTTTTTTGCGCGCCATTAAATCGAAGTTAAACGCGATCGGATAGCGTGGTTATTGAGCAGGGCTCCCGTTCGGCAAAAGACGACCGGCCACAGGGTAGGGGACACACGAAGCGTGAACTCCATCAACACCAATGTCGGGGCCATGCAGGCCCTGCAAATGCTGAACGCGACCTCGAAAGAGTTGAACGCGACGCAGGCGCGTATTTCGTCAGGTCTGAAAATCGCCAGCGCCAAGGACGATGCGTCGGGCTGGGTTATGGCGCAGGGGCAGAGGGCTCAGATACGCGCGCTGGATGCGGTCAAGGAGTCTTTGTCCCGCAATGGCTCGGTGGTGGATGTGGCCATGACCGCCGGCGAGAGCATCTCCGACCTTTTGATGGAGCTGAAAGAAAAGGCGCTGGCCGCTTCTGATCCGTCGCTGAACACCACGGCCCGCCGCGCGCTGAATGACGACTTCGTCGCCATCCGCAATCAGATCGCTCAGTCGATCCGGAACGCGACATTTAACGGCGTCAACCTGCTTAACGGGTCGCGCACCTCGATTGCGGCTCTGGCCAATGCCGATGGCAGCGACACCCTGACGGTCATGGCGCAAAACCTGTCTCTGGGCGGCAGCATTCTGACCTTGAGCAGCGGAGCGGGTTTTGCCAGCGCCATGTCGGCGCAGGGGCTGATCGCCACGCTGGATAGCTCGATCAGCAATATCTCTGTGGCGATGGCGCGTCTGGGCGCGTCCTCCAGAGCGCTGGATCGCCACACAACCTTTATCGGCAAGTTGCAGGACACGCTTGAGGTCAATGTCGGGCGACTGGTCGATGCCGACATGGCCAAGGAGAGCAGCAAGCTTCAGGCGCTTCAGCTCAAGCAGCAACTGGCGATCCAGACCCTGAGCGTGGCAAACCGCTCGCAATCCTTTTTGCTGCAACTGTTTGGGCGGTAGTGGCCGGACGAGCGTCCACCCCGGCGGACCCCTAATTACGCATAATATAGATTATGGGAAATATTTAATCGCAGGACGCGGCGAATTTAATGCCGCAGGCGTGACACCGGCTCAGACAGTTTGAGCGCCGCCTGCATATGGCCGGAGGCGGCGCAGGCCGCTGCATCGACCACGGCGTCAAAAGCATCGGCCAGCGCCATTTGTCGCGCCGCCAGGGCTTTCAGCATCTGACGCACATAGAAGCCAATGACGGCCATGGCGTAGTCGGTCTTGCCGTCGATCTGGCTGGCGATGATTTCTACCAGTTCAAGCTCGGCTTCTTCAGGCGGCAGGTCCCGGCGCGTAAAGGCGCATAGCGTGGCACCGACCGAACGTTCAATCAACGACGGATGGGTCTGCATGGCACTCACTCGTAAATGAGCTGAGAGTATGCCACTGTTTTTATAAAAAATCTATCCACAGGCGAATTTAGCCTGCGCCGGCTCAGCCGATGTGCGTCAGGCCGCCCATATAGGGTTGCAGCACGCTCGGAATAGCGATGCGACCGCCCTCGTCCTGATAGTTTTCCATGATCGCCACCAGCGTGCGGCCGACCGCGAGCCCCGAACCATTCAGCGTATGCAGGAAGCGCGTGCCCTTTTCGCCGGCCTTGCGCGTGCGGGCGTCCATACGGCGGGCCTGGAAATCCCCGCAGTTGGAGCAGGACGAAATTTCGCGGTAAGTGTTTTGCGACGGCAGCCACACCTCAAGGTCATAGGTCTTGCGCGCGCCAAAGCCCATATCGCCGGTACACAGCAGCATGGTGCGGAAGCTGAGGTCGAGCTTTTTGAGAATAGCTTCGGCGCATTCGGTCATGCGCTCATGCTCCGCCGCCGACTGTTCTGGCGTGGTGATCGACACCAGTTCGACCTTCTGGAACTGATGCTGACGGATCATGCCCTTGGTGTCGCGGCCCGCCGACCCGGCTTCGGCGCGGAAACAGTTGGTCAGGGCCGTCAGACGCAGCGGCAGTTCCTCTTCCGCCGTGATGGCTTCGCGGACAAGGTTGGTCAGCGACACTTCGGCGGTGGGGATGAGGTAGCGGACGTCGTCATAATATGTTTTCGCATCTATATTAGCCAACAAATCTCTTAAACGCGCACTATCAAAATACTGCGGATTTAAGGCGTTCACTACATTTAGTTCAGTCTCTTCTTTAAAGAGGGTAATAGCTTGAGAAAGATCGTCTAAATATCTATCAACATTAAAGCTAGATACTTTAAACAAATCCTCTTCAAACTTCGGAAGTTGACCCGTGCCGAACAGCGCGTGGTCCTTGACCAGTACGGGCGGATTGACCTCGGTATAGCCGTGCTCGGCGGTCTGGGTGTCGAGCATCCACTGACCGATGGCGCGCTCCAGACGCGCCAGTTGCCCCTTGAGCACCACAAAGCGCGAGCCGGACATTTTGGCCGCCGCTTCAAAGTCCATCAATGGGCCAGTTGGCCCCTTAAGCGCTTCGCCCAGATCGGCGTGATCCTTGGCCGGAAAGCTGAGGATATTCGGCGCGCCATGGCGGCGGATTTCGACATTGCCCGCCTCATCTTCACCCAGCGGCACATCGTCAAACGGGATATTGGGCAGCGAAGCCAGCAGGGTGCGCAGTTCCTCTTCGGTCTGACGCTCCGTTTCCTGCGCCGCGGCTATCGCGCCTTTCAGGCCCTCGACCTCCGCCATCAGCTCGGCGGCCCGCGCCTCGTCTTTCTGCGCCCCATTTTTACCTGACAAGACCTTGCCGATTTCGCCGGACAGCTTCTTCAACTGCGCCTGATTGGTCTCAAACGCCGTCTTGGCGGCACGCAAGGCCTTATCCAGAGTCAGCAGCGCATCGACATCCGCTTGCGCCGACTCACGGCCCCGCGATGACCAGCCCTTGACATAAGCTTCAGGTGTTTCGCGTAAGGCTTTGATATCGTGCATGGAAGTGTCCTCAAGGTCTCAATGGACAGGTCGCCCTGCCCGCCGCTTCGCGGTCCCCCCTCCCCGTTGCGCAGGTAGGGAGGAAAAATCCTTCCCCGTTTACGGGGAAGGTGGATTTCTCGTCAATGCTTCATTGACGAGAAAGACGGAGGGGGGATGGCTCAGCTTACAATCGACGGCTCTTTGCGCCGCCATTCGATCATCCGCACGCACAGGATCGAGATTTCGTACAAAAGCACAATCGGGATGGCGAGCATAAGCTGCGAAATGGGGTCCGGCGGCGTGACCACGGCGGCAACGACCACGATCCCCAGAATGGCGTAGCGCCGCCCGGATGACAGCATTTTCGATGACACCATACCGGTCAGGCCCAGAAGCGTCAGCACAATCGGCAACTGGAAACACGCGCCGAAGGCCAGCATCAGGGTGGTGACCAGCGACAGATATTCCGACACCTTGGGCATCAGTTGCACGGTGACGGCCCCTGCCCCCAAAATCTGCTGGCTTAAGGAGAACCACAGCACCATCGGCAGGATAATGAAATAGACGAGCAGCGCGCCCATGACGAACAGTACCGGCGCCGCGATCAGGAACGGCAAAAAGGCCATGCGCTCGCGCTTATAAAGACCCGGCGCGACAAAGCGATAGAGGTGCCAGGCGATCACCGGGAAGCTGAGGATGACCGCCCCAAAGCCCGCCATCTTCATCTTGGTGAACAGGAATTCCAGCGGCGCTGTGGTGATGAGCGCCACGCTGTTCTTAGCCTGCGGCACCTCTTTGAGGCCCAGAATAATCTCGATCAGGTCGAACGGCCCCGCCCCATGCCCGCCGTGGGCGCGTGACGCCTCAAACATGCGGTTGGCCATCTCATAGGGATGGGTCAGGAAGATGTAGATGGGCTCGGCGAAGCCAAAACACAGCAGAAAGGCCGCCACGAACGCCACGACCATCCAGATCAGGCGCGAACGCAACTCGATCAGGTGGTCCATCAGCGGCGCGCGCGACGCCTCGATTTCGGCCTCGTCCGGGTGGAGGTCGTCTTTGGTCACCAGATCGTTCATGACGGGAGAGTCTCAGTCGTCTTTTTGGCGCGGCTGCGCTTGGGTTTAGCCGCAGCCGCTTCGGCTTCGGCCATAACCGGTGCATGTTCAACGGTTTCGGCGGATTTCTTCGCGCGCGGCTTGCGCGGCTTTTTTTCCGGCTCTGCTATCGCCGGGTCCGCCGCCGTATTAGGCACTTCGGGTTCGTCGGTCAGAGACGGCTTGCCGAAATCCGCCGGGGTGTGCCCATGATCATAAGCATCGGGCGACGGGACATCGACATTGTCGCTGTAGTAGTGGCCCTTGGGTGGGATGGCGTCGTTGATTTCGCCTTCGATGCGCCGCATGTCTTCGCGGATATCGTCAATGACCGGCGAGGTGACATTGCCGGAGCGCAGGGCTTCAACCTCCTTGCGCAGATCATCGAGTTCCGACTGACGCGCCATGTCGTCAAAAGAAGTGCGGAATTCGTCGGCCATGGAGCGCATCTTGGCCACAAAGCGACCCAGTTGCCGCAACAGCTTCGGCAAATCTTTGGGCCCCACCACAATCAGGGCCACCACCGCAATGAGTACGAGCTCAGAGCCCCCAATACCGGGCAGCATTCAAATTACGCCTTAGGGTCAGAACATGAAAAAGCAACCGCCCCTATTCAATGAGGGGCGGTCATGCAGAAAATAACGAAAAAGACTTAGGCCGCGTCCTTATCGGTAACGGTCTTGGCCGTTTCGGGCTTGGTTTCGTCCTTCTTGGCGTCCTCATCCTTGAGGCCGTCCTTGAAGGCCTTGATACCCTTCGCGGCATCGCCCATCAGGCCCGACAGCTTGCCACGGCCGCCAAACAGCAGCAGCGCGACAACCGCGACAATGGCCCAGTGCCAGATGCTCATGCTACCCATGTTAGATCTCCATACGCGCGGCGCTGCCTTGCGGCGGCGCATCTTCGGGATACAAGTATTGCTCTCTTATAGGCGTATTGTAGGCGTACATCAAAGCGAAAATAAGCCCAATTACACCGTCTAATCGCGGTCGCCGTCGGCGCTTTCAAAGAAATCCTGTGCAAACTCGACCTGTTCCATCTCCTCAAGGCCGATGGGGTCTTCGGCTTCACGCGCGCCGCCGGGTTCGGGGATGACGAAATCGGCAGGCACATTGAGGTCGAGCAGGCCGGCCGCGCGCATATCCGCTGCGCCGGGCAGATCATGCAGGCTGGGCAGAGAAAACACCTCCAGGAAGTGTTCGGTCGTGCCATAGGTGACCGGTCGGCCCGGTGAGCGCCTGCGCCCGCGCAGGCGGATCAGGTTCATCTCATGCAGCACATCCAGCGTGCCGCGCGACAGGCCCACGCCCCGAATCGTCTCGATCTCCGCCCGCGTGACCGGCTGGTGATAGGCAATGATGGCCAGCGTTTCCAAAGCCGCCTTGGACAGACGGCGCGGTTCTTCGCGTTCTTCGACCATCAGGTGGCTGAGGTCGGGCGCAGTGCGGAATTGCCATTTGTCGGCCACCACTTCGAGGGTCACACCCCGGTCGGCATAGCGCGCTTTTAATGCCGCCAAAGCCTTGCCCACATCCGCCCCTTCGGGCAGACGTCGCGCCAGATCAGCCGCCGACAATGGGGCGGCGGCGGCAAACAACAGGGCCTCAATGGCGCGCTCGATATCGAGTTTGGCGGACAGGTCGGGGGTCATGCGGTCTACCTCCTCCCCTGCGCAGCGGGGGAGGTGTCACGGCTTGTCCGTGACGGAGGGGGCGCGCCAAAAGGAAAGCCCCCCTCCGTCTCGCAACCTGTCGGTAGCGATCCACCTCCCCCAAGCAAGTTGGGGGAGTATGATAGAAAAGCGCTCATCGTCCCTCCATCAGCGGCGGGCGGCGGCGCAGGTAAAGCGTGTCGAACGTGCCCAGTTGCTGCACCTGCATCAGGCCCTCCTTGGTCAATTCCAGCCCCGCCGACAGGGTCGAGGCGACGTAGGAGGCGCGGCGCGGCCCCCCCTCGCCCACCGGCTGCGGCGCAATCTCATCCAGCGGCGTCCAGTCCGATAACTGCGGCAGCACATCGCGCAGATGGTCGCGGGCATCTTCCAGCGGGAAGGCCTCGACGCGCATGGTTGGGTCGTAATGGCGGGCGATTTCGCGCTGCCTCTGGGTCACATAGGCCCCCATCAGGTCGAACAAAGAGACATCCAGTCGTGACGACGGCAGGATGACCGTGGCCTGCGGGTCGCCACGCGCGAACACATCGCGTTTGAGCTGAGGGCGCGAGGTGATGGCCTCCACGGACTTCCGGATAGCCTCCAGCTTTTTGAGGCGAAAGGCCAGCGCGGCGGCCAGTTCTTCGGGTTCCGGCTCATCGCTTTTCTTGCGCTCCGGCACCGGCAGCAGCAGACGCGATTTGAGATAGGCCAGCCACGAGGCCATGACCAGATAGTCCGCCGCCAGCGAAAAACGCAACCGTCGCGCCTGCTGGATGAAGACCAGATACTGCTCAGCCAGTCGGGTGATCGAAATTTTCAGCAGATCGACCTTCTGCTGCCGCGCCAGTTCGAGGAGCACGTGCAGCGGGCCTTCGTAGCCATCGAGATCGAGCAGAAGGGCGTCGTCGGCCTCGATCTCCGGCACGGGCGCGGCATCGGCCGTGAAATCGAGGCGGTGCTGAAACACCTCGTTTTCAAGCCCCGGCAAAGCGCCCCCGCGCGTGTTCACGGCTTAGTAGACCTCCTGATAGGCGGTCGGATCGACGAAATCCTCATACTCTTCGCGCACGGTGACCGGGCGGTGCAACAGCACCTGAAGACGGCCCCGAGCCTCTTCGACGTTCAGCGGTTCGACCTTGTGCTTGAGGCGCAGGAGCGCGCGTTCGAGACGCTGCTGAACCTTGCCTCGAATGGTTGGCACGAAGACCGACACGGCTTTCATTTCCTCAAGGTCGCCGCTGCAATGCAGGACGATGTCGCAACCGGCGCGCAGCGAGGCCCGCGCCCGTGCGCCGACCGGACCTTTCAGCGCGCCCATGCCGATGTCGTCGCTGAGCAGCAGGCCGTCAAAGCCGATCTCTTCGCGGATAAGCTTGATCACCTTTTTGGAGGTGGTAGCCGGGTTGCGGCGATCGAGCGCCGTGTAAACGACATGCGCCGTCATCGCCAAAGGCATGTCGGCATTGACGGCGAAGGGCAGAAAATCGACCTTTTCCAGCTCATCACGGCGTGCCTTAACGACCGGCAGTTCGTGATGCGAATCGACCTGAGCGCGGCCATGACCGGGGGCGTGCTTGATCACCGGCAGCACCCCGCCGGCCAAGAATCCTTCGGCGGCGGCGCGGCCCATAATGGCCACGGTCTCGGCGGTCAGGCCATAGGCGCGGTCACCAACCACGTCGTGGGTGCCCGCCTGCGGCACATCCAGCACTGGCGCACAATCCACATTGACGCCCAGCGCGCGTAGATCGTGCGCCATCAGTTGCGCCCCCATGCGGACATATTCACGCTGTTCAAACGGCGAATTGGCCACGGCCTCATAAGCGGCGGCGGGCGGATAGGACGGCCAGTGCGGGGCTTTGAAGCGCTGCACGCGCCCACCTTCCTGATCGACCAGGATCAGCACATCGGGGTGCCCGGCCGCCGCTTTCAGCGCGTTGATCAGGGCGCGGACCTGCTCCGGTGTGTCGATATTGCGCTTGAACAGAATAAAGCCCAGCGGCTTTTTAGCGGCAAAAAACGCCTGTTCAGCGGCGGTAAGCTCAAGCCCCGCACAGCCGTAGATGGCGGCGGAAACTTTGGCTTTTTGTTTGATATTCAGCATGTTTTAACGGACTCTTACTTCACGAAACAGGTCTTGCCCGCCGATTTCAGCGCGTTGCAGAATTGCTGCGCCTTATCCTTGGAAGCAAAGCCGCTAAAGGAGGTTCTGTAAAAAGTCGATCCGTCGCGATCAACCTTCTCGACCACCTTACGCGTGCCGCCAACAAACAGGCCGTAAGACGAGGCCAAGGCGGCAAATTCGCGGTCGGCAATGGCCTGCGACGAGAAGGCGCCGATCTGCACCGATGCGCCGCCGGAAGTCGCCACCACGGGCTTGGGTTCCGGCTTGGCTTCTGCGGTCTTGACCGGTTCGGCGGGTTTGGTCGCCACAGGGGCCGGTTGCGCAGGCTTGGCGGCGACCGGAGCCGATGGCGTGGGTTGCGTCGGCTGGTTTGCCGGCGCGGTCTGGGCCGGGGGCAGCAGGTTCTCATTGGCACTGGGGGCCGACGGTGCCACCGCCGAAGCGGCTTCTCGGGCCTGCGGGGCCTCGGTATCATTGGCAAAGACGGGTGCGGTGCCTGAGGCGTGCGCTTCCTGATTGACCGAAGGGTCAAGCATATCCTCGTCGCTCAGCGGCTTGGCCTCCTCGATATTGCCGTCCTTATAGGCCGTCAGCGGGTCACCCACATCCGTGACCTTACGGGTGTTCAGGCCGGAATTGTAGAACAGCACGACCGCCAGCAGCAGCACCACCAGCACGATAAACGACGCGATCAGGGTGATCGGAGTCTGATCCCGCTTCGGCGCGGGACGGCGGCTGTCGTAGCTCAGATGATCCTCGGTCGGCGGCGTGTAGGTGCCGCGTTCGTTGTCTTCCACCATGACCTTAAAAATCCTGTAGTTGCGCCTTTACGAATCATGCGCAGCGAAGCACGCCATTTTGGCAGGCTTAAGTCCATACGAAAAGAGAGACCCGTCTAAAAAGCGGTACGCGATCTTTATGCACACCTGTTTTTGCGAGCGAGCCGCGATTTCAGCGTAAACGACAACGCTTTTTAGCCGCGACCGTCGGTTGTGATTTGATAACTCTTTCATGTTACGTTTTAACGCGGAGGACAGGATGGGCCAGCTCACAGACAAAGACAGGCTGATCTTCATGGCGCACAGCGATCTGCGAGTGATCGTTCTGCGTCCGGTTGGCACCCTGCCGCCGGAAGACCTTATCGAGCAGTTCTTCCTGTCGCTCAAGCGCGTGGAGCGGCCGTGGCTTTATCACCGGCTGGTCGATATGCGGCGTTATGACCGTGATTTCAGCACCGAACACGTCACCACACTGGCCAAACGCTGGCAGGCCCTGCGCGGTCGTCACAACTGCTACGCCCATGTGGCGCTGGTCTGCGCGGCGCGTTGCGAGCGCTGGCATCAGGCGGCTGCCCTGCCCGGTTTTCCCAATGAAACCCTGTGCCGTTTCACCAGCTATTCGCACGCCTTCAACTGGCTGATGGCCACGGATCGGCACGCCTATCTGTCGCAGATTGCCGATGTACCGGCGGATCAGGCGCGCAAAACGCGGCCCTCGTCTTTTTCGGGCGATCTGGTGCTCGATTAGGCCCGGACATTTTGCCGTCAGGCGTTTGCGGGTGGCACCACCCGCGGCAAGCCTCAGCTTGTACCCGCCAGAGGTTCGAGAACGCTCAGGTGATCGGCCTCCTGCGCCGGCTTGTCCCAGCGGATGCGGTTGATCCGCGGGAAGCGCAGGGCATAGCCGGACTTGTGGCGTTTGGAACGGTTGACGGCGTCAAACGCCACCTCAAACACCAGCTCTTTCTTCACCTCGCGCACCGGCCCGAAGCTGTTGAGCGTGTTGTGGCGCACCCACTTGTCCAGTTCCTTCAACTCGGCGTCCGTAAAGCCAAAATAGGCCTTGCCGATGGGGAGGAGTTGGTTCCCCGACCACAGACCGAAGGTGAAATCGGAATAGAAACTCGACCGCTTGCCAGATCCGCGCTGCGCATACATCAGCACCGCATCGACCAGCTTGGGATTGATCTTCCACTTATACCACGGTCCCGTCGGCCGTCCGGCGACGTAGGCGCTGTCGCGGCGTTTCAGCATCAGGCCTTCGATGACCGAGGCATTATCGACGCTGCCGCGCAAGGCCTCCAGTTCGACAAAGTCGCCATAGGACAGTTGCGGCGACAGGCGGATGCCATAGGGCCGGTGGCGCTCGAGAGCGGCCTGCAACAGGGCACGGCGCTGGTTATAAGGCTGGGCGCGCACGTCCTCGCCTTCGAGAAATAGCACATCATAGGCGACAATCGCCGCCGGATAATCGGCCATATATTTTGCCGAAGGGGCCTTGCGCCCCAGCCGCTGTTGCAGATCGTTAAACGTCCCTGTCTCTTCACCGCGCTGCACCAGCAGTTCGCCATCCAGCACGGCGTGAAAATTCAGATGCGCCAGTACGTCCGGAAATGAGCCGGAAATATCATCGCCGGTACGCGTAAACAGGGCGCGACCGATGCCCGAATGCACCACCTGTACGCGGATACCGTCATGCTTCCATTCGGCGGCATAGGTTTCCGGCGTGATCAGGGCGTGGTCTTTGGCCTCCAGCGGGTGGGCCAGCATGACCGGTGTAAAGGTCAGGCGCGCCGTGACGACCGGTTCCGGCCCCCGCCTTTCCAGCCAGTCAAACAACGGTTGATAGGGTGGGTCTATGCCATGCCACAGGCTCTCGATGCGCTCGACCGGCTGATCACCGAATTTCGCCAGCACCTGTTTAAGCAGGCGCGCCGAGACGCCGATACGCAGGGCCCCGGCCCCGATCTTCAGCAAGGCCCAGCGTTCGGGCGAGGTCATCTGATCGAGCAAACCCGCCACATAGTCGGGCAGTTGCGCCTTGGGCGTATGGCGCAAGGCCTCGACCACCTCATGCAAAGCTGGCAAGTCGCCCTGTTTCGCTTCGGCGGCCGGCCACAGATGGGCGACGGTTTCCGACAGCTCACCAACATAGTCGTGGCTGAGGGTGAGAAGCGTCGGATCGACGCGCGCCCGGATCATCTCCAGCACCATGGAGCGCCGAAAATTGGGTAGGGACAGGTCCCCGGCGATAATCGCCACCGCATAGCCGCGGTCGGGATCGGGCGTGGTGCGCAGATAGTCGAGCAGCAGCCGCGTCTTACCGAGCGTCGATGGCTCGTAATAGAGGCTTTCCAGCAGACGGGAAAAGGCTTTCATTCCGCGTCGTCCTCATAGCCGATCAGGTGCAGGGCGCGGGCCTTCAGGCCTATCTGCGTCGCCTGATGCACCAGCGCGTCGTCGCGGCCGTGCGTCACCCACACTTCCGGCGCGCCAACATCGCTCAGGGTCTGGATCAGTTCGTCCCAATCGGCATGGTCGGAAATCACCAGCGGCAGTTCAACGCCCTTTTGTTTGGCGCGCGCCCGTATGCGCATCCAGCCGGAGGCCGCCGCCGTCAGCACCTCTGGCAAACGCCGCGACCAGCGGTCCTTAAGCGCCGAAGGCGGACATAGGACGATCTTTCCGGCCAAAGTGCGTGCGTTTTCCGACGTCACCGGCGCCAGCGGTCCCAGATCAATCCCAAACGACTGATAAAGGTCGCACAACCGCTGCATGGCGCCGTGCAAATAGATGGTTTCGACATAGCCCGCGGCGCGCAGGGCGCAGATGAGGCGCTGACACTTGCCCAACGCATAGGCCCCGACGAGGTGACAGCGATCCGGAAACTGCCGCAGCGAGGCCAGCAACCGTGCGATCTCATCCGCCAGCGGCGGATGGCGAAACACCGGCAGGGCGAAGGTCGCCTCGGTGACGAACACATCGCACGGCACCGGTTCAAACGGCACGCAGGTTGGGTCTGACCGGCGCTTATAATCGCCGGAAAAGACGATGGTTGCGCCATCATATTCCAGCCGCGCCTGCGCCGAACCCAGGATATGCCCCGCCGGGTGCAGGCTGAGACGCACGCCATTGATGTCAACGATTTGCCCATAGGCCAGCGGGTGCTCGGCCTCGCTGAAATGGTCTTCGCCATAGCGGCTGCGCATGATGGCTAGGGTTTCTGGCGTCGCAAACACGTGCTGATGACCGGCGCGCGCGTGGTCGGCATGGCCGTGCGTCACGACCGCGACTTCGACCGGCTGCATGGGGTCGATAAAGAAGCCACCGGGTCGGCACCACACACCTTCGGGCCGCACTTCGATCCAGTCACGCGGATGGGTCACTGATCACCCCCGCGATCCTGAACGTAACAGGTGGCATAACTGCCTTTTTATGACCGTTCACGTTAAAAGCGTTCCATGACGATACCTGATGCCTTCCAGTCGTGGTTTACCTCACAAGGCTGGACCCTGTTGCCGCATCAGCGTGAGATGACGGCGCGCTTTGCCTCCGGTCGCTCGACGCTGCTGACCGCGCCGACCGGCACCGGAAAGACGCTGGCGGGGTTTTTGGGGTCCCTGATTGATATTACGCAGACGCGGCCAAACGGTTTGCATACGCTGTATATTTCGCCGCTGAAGGCGTTAAATTACGATATCGAACGCAATGTCACGGCGATGATCGAGGCGTTAAGCCTGCCCGTGCGTGTGGAAAGCCGCACGGGGGATACGTCGCAATATCGCCGCCAACGCCAGCGCGCCAAGCCACCGAATATCCTCCTGACGACGCCGGAATCGCTGATGCTGCTGCTCTCCTATCCGGACGCAGCAAAGATGTTCGGCACGCTTAAGGCCGTCATTATCGATGAAATTCATCAGGTGGCGGCCTCACGTCGCGGCGACCTGATCGCGCTGGCGATGGCGCAGCTTGAGGCCTTCAGCCCCGGCTTTCGGCGCATCGGTCTGTCAGCCACGGTGGCAGAGCCTGACCTGTTCTGCGACTGGCTGGGGCGGGAAAATAAGCCTGTCGAACATCTCAACAGCCGCACCCTGGGCATGGCGGAAGCTGCGCCGGAAGTGGCCATTCTGCCGACACGCAAAGCGCCGCCCTATAACGGCTTTATGGCGCAATATGCGGTGCCGGAAATCCTGTCCGAGATCGCAAAGGCGCGCACCGCCATCGTCTTCGTCAATACCCGCGCGCAGGCGGAACTATTGTTTCAGTTCCTGTGGGAGGCCAATGAAGAGGCCCTGCCCATTGCCATCTACCACGCCTCGCTGACGCGCGAGATGCGGCTGAAGACCATCAGCCTGATGGCCGCCGGCAAGTTGCGGGCATTGGTCGCCACTTCGGCCATCGAACTGGGGATCGACTGGGGCGACGTCGATCTGGTCATACAGGTCGGTGCCCCCAAGGGCGTGAGCCGCCTTTTGCAACGTATCGGCCGGTCAAACCACCGCGTCGATGTGCCGTCAAAGGCTTTTCTGTGCCCGGCCAACCGCTTCGAAGTTTTGGAATGTGAAGCGGCCATTACCGCTATCCGAGCGGGGAAACTCGACGGCGATGTCCCTCAGCCGGGGGCGCAGGACGTGCTGGCGCAGTTCATTCTTAATGCGGCGTGCAGCGCTCCAGTCACGCCCGAAGCCCTTTATGCCATTGTCCGCACCGCGTGGTCTTACAGCGACCTGAGCTTTGCGCAGTTCGAGACCCTATTCCGCTTTGTCGTCGATGGTGGCTATGTGCTGCGCAATTACGACCGCTGGCACCGCCTGAGCGAAACCGAACAGGGGTGGATACCGGCCTCCCCCCAGATCGCCCGCCGCCACAGGCAAAATATCGGCGTCATTATCGAGGCCGGAAAGCTCAAGGTGCGTCGCCTGCACGGGCGCGGCGGTAAGCATCTGGGGGAAATCGAAGAACAGTTCGGGCAGTCCATGCGTCCCGGCGACACCTTCTTCTTTGCCGGTGAGGTGCTGGCCTTTGAGCGCATCCACGACATGACGCTCGATGCCCGCCCCAGTGCCGCAAAAGAACCCTTGCTGCCCAGCTATTCCGGCGGGCAGATGCCGCTTTCGACCTTCCTCGCCGACGGGGTGCGCGGTCTGTTGCAATCGGAGGACACGCTAAGCGAACTGCCCGCTGAGGTGCGCAACTGGCTGAGTTTGCAAACGCGCTTTTCACGCCTGCCCGATCGTCAGGATCTTTTGATCGAGAGCTTTCCGCGCGGCAAGCTCTATACGCTGGTCCTCTATACGTTTGAGGGCCGCCGCGCCAATCAGACGCTGGGGATGCTGTTGTCCCGGCGCATGGAACGCTATCAGCTTCACCCCTTAAGTTTTAGCGTCACCGATTACGGGCTGGCCATCAACAGCGTCGAACAGGTGACCGACGGTATGATCCATGACCTGTTTTCGAGCGATATACTGGCTGATGAACTGGAGGAATGGCTGGCGGACTCGCCCATGCTCAAACGCTCCTTCCGGCGGGTGGCGACCATTGTCGGCCTGGTCGAACAGAACAATAATGCCGCGCGCAAGACGCTGAAACAGGTGACCTTTTCGACCGATCTCATCTATGATGTGCTACGCAAGTACGAGCCCGATCATGTGTTGTTGCGGCTGTCGCGCGCCGATGCCGAACGCGAACTTCTGGACCTCGACCGATTGACCGATCTCATCCTGACCTTCCGCGAGCGTATCGCCTTTTGCGACCTGCCGCGTCCCTCGCCTTTGTCCCTGCCCGTTATCCTCGATGTGCGCACCGAACGCCTGCCCGGTGGCGGGATCGAGGCCCTGTTGCAGCAGGAAAGCGCCGAAGCGGCGGCCGAGCGCCTGATGCAGGAGGTGGTCGATGACCTCGACGACTGAGGTAGAGTTCGCGGGTCACCGCATGGTGCTCGATACCGAACTGGCCTTGTGGTGGCCGGCGCAGAGCCTGCTGGCCGTGTCGGACCTGCACTTCGAAAAATCGACGTTTCTGGCGCAGTTCGGATCGCCCATCGCTCCTTACGATACGCTGGACACGCTAAAGCGCCTCGAAGCCCTGATCGCGCGTTATCAGCCGCGCACCCTTGTCCTGCTGGGCGACAGCTTCCACGATCGCGGGGCGTGGCAAAGGCTGGAGGCCGCTACGCGCCGCCATCTGCTCAGTCTGTGCAACACGGTCGAATCCTGCCTGTGGGTCGAAGGCAATCACGATGTCGGCTTAATCGGCGACGCATGTCTCACCTTTGTGGACGATCATGTGGTGGAGGGCATCGCCTTCCGCCACGAGGCCGAACCCACAGAGCAGCCGCAGATTATCGGCCATTTTCACCCCAAGCTGACAACGCGCGTGCGCGGTCACAAGGTCAGCGGCAAGTGCTTTGCCCTCAACCGCAAACGCCTGATCCTGCCCGCTTTTGGCAGTTTTACCGGCGGCCTCGACATCCAGCACGAGACCCTGACCGAAGCGGCGCAGGGCGAGACCTTTACCCCCTATCTGATTTATGGGCGGACCATCCTGCCCATCCGCACATGAATATTCGGCACAGCCGGATCGTATCTTTACACAGGCACCGGCAAGATGAAGCCACATACGGAGACCTCAATGAAACCGCGCAACTACGCCCTGCCCCTCGCCCTCGCCTCTGCCGCCCTTCTGGCCCTCAGCGCTCAGGCTGTCACCGCCATGCCGGTGGGCAATCCGAAGGTGCCGCAACCGGCCAAGCCGGTGGAACTGACGCGCTATCTGGGCCTGTGGTACGAACTGGGGCGTTATGAGAACCGCTTTGAAAAGGACTGCGATCAGGTTACGGCGCAATATAGCCTGGCCGAAGACGGCAAGATTACCATTCTCAACACCTGCGGCTGGCGCAAGGGCGAGCCGGGCAAGTCGTCAAAGGGCAAGGCGAAGATCGTCAGCGACAGCGGCAACGCGAAACTGAAGGTTTCTTTCTTCGGTCCATTCTACATCGGCGATTACTGGGTGCTGGATCACGCCGAGGACTATAGCTGGTCCATCGTCGGGGAGCCGTCGGGCAAGTATTTGTGGATTTTGACCCGTGCGCCATCACCCGCCTTCAAGGTGCGCGAAGACCTGCGTAATCGCGCCCGCGAGTTGGGCTATAATACCGATCTTATCCGCTGGACGTCGCAGACGCCGACAACGACGAGATAGCGCGCGGTGTGAAACAAGCCCAACAGGCAGGTCCAGCGCGTTCTCGGTGGCGCGTGTCGTGTCGTGTTTTTCCGCTGGCAGAGGTCCGGCTTTTGTACTCGACGCTCTCAGGGTCTTTGGGTATCAGGTTGTTCATAACGGACGAAGCCAGAGCGTGCTCACACGGGGCGCTTTACTTCGCAGCCTGAGACCCAATGGATTTAAACTGCATGTTTCAGTTTCACCGACGGATAAACGTCGAACAGGAAAGGTTGACGCTTAATCTCGGCGATCATGTCCGTTTGCTACACTTTGGTACGACACTGCCGCCATTAGGTGCGGGATGGGAGGTCGAGGCCGCTCTCAGTTTTTTCGATGGCAACTGTCTGCTTTTGCTGAGAAATCAAACCCAAACGGCCTTGTGGCTGTGCGACGCGCACAACCGGCTTATATCGGGTGACGATTCCCGCACTGCGGACTATCTGGAAGCCCGTTTGATTGAAACCCCCATCGACGCGGATCGCCACATTCTGAGCGAGGTTCTGGCGGTTTGTTACCTCAATATGGGTAATTCAGAATCGTTTTTTGAAACCCTGCTGGCCAGCGATCTGTTTGGTGACGTCTATGGCAGCCATACCTTGTTCATTCTGGCCAATATCGCTCTGCAACTGGGGCGGATCGATGAACTGGAAGCCGTGTTCGGCAAATCGCAGGCTCCCTCAGATGTGAAAACAGCCCTGTTGCAGGCCTATCTGGGGCGGCAGGCGGCGGACAGGGGCGATTTTGCCGCAGGCCACGCGTATCTGGCTCTGGCTTTTGCGAGTGATGTGCCCCTTCCCGATTGGGCCGCCGCCTTCCTTGACCATTGTGCCATATACGATCGCAGTCCTGTCTGCGACTGGGTGCCGTCGGTGTTACGCGCTGAAATTGGGTCGTTCTCCAAGGTGATAAAGGCCTTTTTCCGGGGAGAGCCCGCGGCTTTTGAAAAAGGCAGATACCCTTTGGCGACACTTGCCTGTCATTGGGTCAAACAGTTCCGGGTGGTTCGTACAGCAGAGGACCAGAAAACCCTGATCGAAACGGCGAAAAGCTGTGGTTTGTCTTCTAAGTTTATTAGTGCGCTTTGTGACGGACCGAATGGTGTGGGCCACGCCATGCAGTCAAGCCTGCCTCAACTGCCACATCTGTCCTATGATTACTCTTTTCGTATAAGAGACATAGCCTGCGGAATCAAAGCCGGCGGGAAACCGGTGCTTTGCCCCTTTAGCGGGTCTGTACAGTTCTGCAAGGATACGCTGGACGAGCACGTTTTTCTGCACAGACATGACGGTCACATAGTCGTCATTATGTCGGAGCGGACTATAAATTACGCACCATCCGACCAGATATGGGTGTTTCCGGACTCGGAGGTGCTGATCACTTCCGAGATTCGTCCAAAAGGCGATTTCGAATTTACCCGTACTCTGGTGAGGGTGGTTCAGCACTTCGAAGCGGTACAGAACTATTTAAAAACACCTGAACGCACGGTTATGTTAGCCGAGTCAGCGATGGGGCATATCGGGCACTACATCTGGAACATCATTTCAGGCTGGTCGCCACTCTTTGAAATGGTCGATTTCGAAAGTGTCGATATCATAACAACCTACAATAATTGTCACTTTTTTGGTGGTGTCTCAGCTTTGTACCAAAAGGAATGCGAGCGAGCCGGACAGGTTGTGAAAATTGATACGGATTTAGATTTATTCCGGTTAATGCTTGACCATAAAAGTACACTATACAGTGTTCGTAACTGTCATGTGTCTGAAGATCTGGCGGGGCGTATCGTGCGTTTTTGTGAGACGCAGGTGACTGAGGGTTTCAAAGAATCACTGAGGCATTTTTGCGATAGTCACGCTCCGATACTGATGATCACTCTTAGGACGGGCAACCGAAGCTGGGAGACGCAGACAGAGGGCTATATTCAAATTATTAATGCCTTGGCTCAGCATTATCCGAACTTGCGCGTAATCATAGATGGGTTGAATGCGGCAGCAGATGGCACCTCTACCGCTCTACCCATGTCTGTTCAGGATGAGGAGGCGATTGCAGCCTCCATCATAGCGGGTTGCCCAACCGTACAAATTTGGAATTCTATAGGGTGCAGTATTTTTGAAAGCCTCCTGCTTTGCTGTCATTGCGACGCGTTTATTGCCCCGATCGGTGCAGGTCTGGCCAAGGTCAGATGGATTGCCAACAAGCCCGGCTTAGGATTTTCCAATCGCACCTTTTTGGCGCCTGACCATCTTAATGGCTATCTCTACAGTTTCTTTCGCGAAAATCAGATCCCTATGCGGTACATCAGCCGTGAACATATTCGGGATATGGATGACGGGCCGTCGGGTATGAAGGATCGTGCCAATTTCGACGTGGACTGGACCGTCATCTATGACGAAATACGCCACATAGTCGAAAACATCAGGGATGCCAGATTAGCGTTATCGAAATTTTAGAACAGGCTCTTCTAACCTAAGTCCAGCCGAAATAACCATCCAGATATTATTGATAACTCAAATGCGTAGAAAGAAAATTTGAGTCATGGCCGTCACCGCGCAGGACCTGCAAAATCTGAAGCCCAATGTGCAGCGCGCGACACGGATGCTCAAGCTGCTGGCCAGCGAGCACCGTCTTATGATCCTGTGCCGGCTTGTTGAGGGCGAGGCTAGCGTTTCCGATCTCGCCGACTATCTGGGGCAGCCGATTGCCGGCACCTCACAGCATCTGGCCAAGATGCGAGCGGAAAATCTGGTCTCTACGCGCCGCGACGGTCAGACCATCTACTACGCTTTGGGTGATCCGGCGACACAGAAGGTGATAGAAGCCCTGTGCGAGGTCTATGGTCCTCAGGCGTAAACGCCGCTCGAAAACACCAACGGCCGAAGTTGCTAACCGCATCCGGACGTTAAAAACACGAGACTGTCTCATACGTCTCCGGGACATGAGACAGTCGCGAAGGGAATACCAAGAGTCATTTTCAATGACCCTTGGTATAAGACATTGAAACAGAGACCAAATGCCTCTAGGTTCTGCGTTTCAGGACCGATTTGCCATGAGCGACACCCTCCCCGCCAAAGTCAAGATGACCGACATTGCGCGTCTGGCCGAAGTGTCTCTGGCCACCGTTTCGCGCGCCCTGGCCGACAGCCCGCTGGTGCCGGAGCCACAAAAGCAGCGCATCATCGCCATCGCCGAAGCACATGGTTACGCCGTCAATCAGGCGGCGCGCAACCTGCGTATGCAGACGACGCGCACCATCGGTCTGGTCCTGCCGCTAGGCCACGAAACCGGGCAGCAGATGACCGACCCGTTCCTGCTTGAATTGGTCGGTTACCTCTCCGAAGAGGTATTCCGGCGCGGCTATGACCTGCTGTTTTCCAAGAATCTGTCACCACAAAGCGGCTGGCTGAATTCGCTGGTGAAGTCGCACCGCTTCGATGCCATGCTGGTTCTGGGGCAAAGCGATCAGCACGAAGAAATCAACGCCATCTCGGCCCACTATAACCCGATGGTGGTGTGGGGCGAACGGTTGCCGGATCAGGGCTACTGCTCGGTCGGCGTGGACAACGTACATGGCGGGCGGCTGGCGGCAGAGCATCTGCTGAGCAAGGGCCGCAAGCAAATCCTGTTCCTTGGGCCCGCTCAGGTGCCCGAAGTGGCGGCGCGTCTCAAAGGCTTTACGGAGGGGCTCACGCAAGCCGGGCATAAACTCACACCCGCGCAGATCATCGAGACCCACTTCACGCCGGATTCGGCCTATGAAACGGTCAGGGGGCTTGTGGCCTCGCGTCGGCGCTTCGATGCCATCTTTGCCGCGTCGGATGTTATCGCGCTGGCGGCGATCAACGCACTGATTAATGCCGGACGGCGCGTGCCGGAAGACGTGGCGATTTGCGGTTTCGACGACGTGGCCATGTCCAAAACCATGTCCCCGGCCCTGACCACCGTAAAGCAGGACCTGCGGCTGGGGGCGCAACTGATGGTCGATCTGCTGTTCCGGCGACTGGCGGGGGAAAAGACCTCCTCCGCCGTTCTGGCCGCCGGGTTGATCGAGCGCGCCTCTACCTGATCAGTATTCGGCGTTGAGCGCTTTCAGACGCTCACCCGCCGGGTCGCGGCGGTGGTTGAAGACCAGCGCCACAAACAGGATCAGGGCCAGACCGGTGGCCAGCACGAACCCATACTGCGCCCCACCAAACAGGTCGGACACCGCGCCCATGGCCAGAGGCGCCACAACTGCGCTGAGGCAGGTGAAGAACAGGATCACGCCGCCGGCCGCGCCGTGCTGCGCCTTGCGGAAGCCCGATATGCCCTTGGAATTAATGGTTGGGTACATGACCGACATGAACAGGCCCGACAGCGGCAAGCTATAGACCGCCACCGCCTGCCCACCGATCAGAGCCGCCACAAAGCTGATCAGAATGGCTCCGGCGCACAGCACCAGCACGAGCGTCCATTTCAGGCGCGCCAGCATCCACACGCCCAGAAAACGCCCCGCCGCGCGCAACACGAAGAAGATGCTGAGGGCATAAAGCGCCAGCCACACAGCCGGTCCCTGATAGCCTTTGAGCAGGGTCGGCATCCACACATAGATCGCCGTCTCCACGCCGACATAGAGCATGGCGAGCGCCGAAAAGGCCAGCGCATAGGGATCACGCACAAGGCCCAGCGAGGCTTTCAGGCTGAAAGTGTCGCTCGCGGCCGTCTGCCGTTCGGGATAGCGCACCACAAAGGCCGTTATGATCAGCAGTGTACACAGCGTCCCGGCAATCACATAGAGCCATTTCCACGACGCGCCCGACACAAGAAGTTGCGTGACGATGAGCGGGCCAATAATGGCGCCGACGCCGAAAAAGCCTTCGACCATATTCATGACGCGCGTATGGCTTTCGGTCGAAGTGGAGATGTCACCGATCAGGGCGAGAGCCCCGGTCTTGAACACACCGATGGCCAGCCCTGAAATAAACAGCAGAACCGAAAAGAACAGAAAATCATTGCCGACGGCAAACAGGAAGGAGTTGAGCGCAAACAGGCTCAACCCCAGAATGATCGTCCACTTGCGCCCCAGACGATCGGCCAGAAAACCCAGCCCCAGACCGGCAATAGCGATGCCGCCCATGGTGGCGTAATGAAACGCCCCGGCCTCGGTCATGCTCAGGCCGTACTCGCGGATGACTTCGGGGATGATAACCCCCACCGCGTCGGTCGTCATGGCGAACATCATGAACATCAGATAGGTCAGCCCGGTAATCAGGGCGATATTGGCCGGACGGGCCAGATGAGGCGCAGATGTCGTCATGGAGCGGTTCCCTGTCGTTTGTTTTTATACGTCTGAATTTCGGAGGCGAATGAAAAAGAACGGGAGCGGGCCGCAGAGGGTATGCGACCTGCTCCCGTTGCCTTCACGCCAAGGCATTTTCTGACACCTCATGCCAAAAAGTGGTGCCCACTTTTTGGCATGAGGTTATCAGAACCGATACTTCAGGCTGATCGTCGAGGTGCGGCCATTGATGGCGCGGGCGCGCACATAGTTGGTCGCATTGTTGGTGATCGCGCCTTCTTCAACCTCGGTGATCCCCAGAACGTCAAAGGCATTATTGACGTTCAGCGAGACGGTCAGGTCGTCCGTCAGGTTGTAATCGGCAAACAGGTTGGTCTGCACGTAGCCTGGCATGACCAGTTGGTTATCATCCTGCGCATAGGCGTCGGTGGTACCGACAAAGTTGGCCCCGAACTCCAGCTTGTCCATCTTGTAGGTCGGCGTGAACTGGAACACCCATTCGGCCTGACGGCGCGGACGCTTGCCGACCGCGGCCGGACTCAGGGCGTCCTTGGTGATCTCGGCCTTGGTGTAGGTGGCCCCACCGTTCAGGCTGAGATTGCCGATGCGATAGGCCCCTTCAAACTCGATACCCTTGGCTTCGTACACGCGGTCAAAGAACTTCTGCGAGGTGGCTTCGAAATTCTGCTCCTCGGTTTCGGCGGCAAAGGCCGTTACAAAGACACTGAGCGGGCCGCTGCGGTACTTTACACCGGCTTCGGTCTGTTTGACGAAGTCGATGGCGTCTTCACGCGATACCGAGCCGTCGTCACGCACTTTACCGAACAGCAGACGGTCGGCATTGGCGCGCGCGCCCTTCGAATAGCGGGCGAAGTAGGACAGGTTGTCCGTAGCGCGGTAATTGCCCCCCAGCGAATAGGAGGTGTAACTCCAGTTATAATTGACCGGCTTGGCCGCCGCATAGTTGACGAAGGACACGCTCTTTTCCGGATTGGAAATCACGCCGTCGCCATTGACGTCGAAATTGATCATCTGGGTCGAGGCCGCATAGGTGCCGCGCGCCTTGCCCTCGTCCTGTCGCACCGAGGCTTCGAGCGTCAGCTTGCCCCATTCGCCGCTGGCGATGACGTAGGGGGCGACGATGTCGTACTGCACATCATAATGGCGGGTGCAGCAGTTGCCCCACACCGGCACGCCATAGGCAAACAGGCCGTTTTGCGACAGGTTGGTGTTGCCGGCATAGAGGTTTAGCAGGCGCGCATTGTCACCGGCCACTTCCATGGCATAGCTGTTCCACACCCAGTCCATATTGATGGTCTGCGACGAATTATACAGACCAAAGGTCAGGTCGATCTTCGAGCCGAGGGCGTCAAAAGTCTTTTGCAGCTTGAGATCATTGGCCGAATTGTCGAGGCTGTTCAGGCGCGTATTGAAGGTGTGCATGATCATGGCCAGACCGGTATAGGTCGAACCCGCATTCGGCCCATTGGCCACCACAAGGCGCGTCCCCGCCGTGCCCAGAGCCGAATTTATACCCGACACAATCTCAGCCGAGGTGCCCACCGTCGCCGGGAAGGGCGCGATGAAGTTGGCTTCGGTCTTGGCGAAACGGAACTTGTCGTTCAGCGTCCAGCCGCCGCCGACATCGAACTGCGCTTCACCGTTGAAGACGAGGCTTTTCGGAGCCATGCCGTCGCGCACATTGGTCACGGAGCGGTTGTTGCTGCCGTTAAGACCGGCGTCCTGCATGAAATAGGCCGAGTGGATGGTGTCGGACTTGGCGTCCAGCCCCGGTGCCGACGACCATTTCGGATCGCCATTGGTGCCCGTCACCTTCATCGGCATGGGCAGGTAACCAATGGCTTTGTCATTCAGATATTTGACGCCCAGTCGCAGGAAGCCGTTATCGAACTTGCGCGTGATATTGGCCTTGATCTGCCCGCCCTGATTGGCGGTGTAGCCCGCCTTGCGCGGCCCTTCGCCGGAGCGGTAGAAGCCGCCGATATGGAAGTCGATCTTGTCCGACAGTGCGCCGCCGAATTCAAAATCACCGCGCGTTTGACCGAAGTCGATGCCTTGCGTCAGTTGCAGCGTACCGCCTTCCTTCGCACCGGTCTTTGAAATGATATTGATGATGCCGCCGGGCGAGTTGGAAGCCAGGGTCGAGGCCGTGCCGCCGCGGATGGCTTCGACGCGACCCACCGTCAGATCGGTACGCAGAAAGATGTCGGCATTGCCGAAGGCGATATCACCGAACTCCAGAACCGGCAGGCCGTCTTCCTGCAACTGAAGGAACTTGGCACCGCCCGCCGCTACCGGCAGGCCGCGCACAGCGATATTGGCATTGCCTTCACCGCCGGTCGATTCGGAGCGCACGCCGGGGATGTTGCGGAAGACTTCGGCGGCCGAACGCGGCGCGAACTTCTGCATGTCCTCCACCTGAATGGCGCTGACCGAGATCGAGGTGTCGAGCTTGTTGGCCTTGCGCGCCACGCCCGTAACAATCACTTCGGTGACACCCGAATCGGCAGACTGATCCTGCGCCGAAGCGGGTGAACCCAGTACCGCCATGAGCGCCACCAACGAAACGCCGCCGGTCGTCCATATCGACTTAGACATATTATTCCTCCTGATGAAGCGCGTGGCTTCGCATTTTTCATTACGTCCGGACGGGATCTTTGAGTCTCGCTCCAGGCCTGGTTCGGAAAACATCATTTATTGTAAACGTTTTCAAGTTAATTCTTTCTAAAATCGATCAGGCAGGCTTCATTTGGACGAAATTCGGCAATTTTGCCACAGTTTGACCGTCCGAAATTGCCAATCCGGTATAACATAGCGATATTTCACTTGTAATCCTTTTCATTTTGGATGTATCTAAAGGCAGGACGCGGTTGCGATCCCTCTTCCCTACCCTTGGGCCGCCGGCGTGTGTACGGCGGCCCGCCTTTTCAGACCGGGAACGCTTAATGGCCGATACGATCCATGCTTCTGCCGACCTGTCCTGCGACCCGCTGTGGCGTCAGGCAGAGGCCTGCCTGCGCACGCTTTATGGTTACGATCCCCGTTTTGAACACAGTCTCAGCGATCTGAAAGCCCGCGTGACCGATGCGCGCGGTGCCCGCCCCGCCGCCCTGCGTCACCTCGATATCGCCCGCGCCAACACGCCAAACTGGTTCCTTAAGCCCGGCCGCCCCGCCTATTGCACCTATATCGACCGTTTCGCGGGCACGCTTGAAGGCACGGCGCAGCACCTCGACTACCTCGAAGGCCTTAAGGTCGGTATCTTTCACCCCCTGCCCCTGCTGAAACCCCGCGAAGGCAATTCGGATGGCGGCTTTGCCGTGGCCGATTACCGCGAGGTCGATCCGCGTCTGGGTAATATGGAGGATCTGAGGTCACTGGCCGCCGATCTGCGGGTACGCGACATGTCACTGGTGCTCGACATGGTGTGCAATCACACGGCGCGCGAACACCCCTGGGCACAGAAGATGCTGGCTGGTGATCCAGCCTTTGCCGACTTCTATATTGTATTCGACTCCGCCGCCGAAGTCGCTCAATGGGAAGCCGCGCTTCAGGACGTTTTTCCTGACACCGCGCCGGGCAGCTTCACCTATGACGCCGAAGCCGGCGGCTATGTGTGGACCACCTTCTATCCGTTTCAGTGGGACCTGAACTACGCCAATCCGCGTGTGTTCGTGGAAATGGCCGACAGCCTGTTCTTTCTGGCCAATGCCGGGGTGGAAGGCTTCCGCCTCGATTCGACGGCCTATCTGTGGAAGCGCAAGGGCACGATCAGCCGCAACCTGCCGGAAACGCACCTGATCCTTCAGGCCCTGCGCGCCCTGCTCACCCTGGTCGCGCCTTCGACCTTCCTGCTGGCCGAAGCCATCGAATCTCAGGCCTCGGTCCTGCCCTTTTTCGGCACGCCACAGGCGCGCGAATGCGATCTGGCCTATAATAATGGCGTCATGACCGCCCTGTGGGGCGCCTTGGCCGATCAGAAAGCCGATGTGCTCAAGACCACCATTGAGCGCGCCGGTGAAAAGCCGGGGCATGGCCACTGGCTGAACTATGTGCGCTGCCATGACGACATCATCTGGCTGGCCCTGTCCGATACGGCCGCGCCAGAGCGCCTTAAACACTGGTCCGACTTCTTTGCAGGCAAGGGCTCCTATGCGAAGGGCGAGGCGTTTCAGGCCCCGGAAGGCTCCCCGGCCTCCGGTTGCGGCATGGCGGCCAGCCTGTGTGGCGGCAAAGACGACCCGCAGATGCCCGCGCGCCTCAAGCTGCTCTACGGCCTCACCTACGCGCTGGAAGGCGTGCCGCTGCTGTATATGGGCGATGAAATTGGGCTGGAAAACTTCGATGCCTATCGCGATGCCCCGGACCTGAAAGATGAGGTGCGCTGGTTGCATCGTCCGGTGATGGACTGGGCCAAGGCTGAGCGCCGTCATACGCCCGGCTCAGCCGAACACGACATGTACAGCTTCCATCGGCAACTGGCGGACACGCTGTCGTGCCTCGCTTTCACACCGGGACAGACCGTGCGCACCGATACCGACGAGCGGGTTGTGATTATTGAACGCCCTCTCGCAGCGGGCCGTTTTGTCTGTCTTGCCAATCTCAGCGCCGAAGCTGTCTCCTACAGCCTCACGGGCCGCGTACTGATAGGGTCGGACAGCGACACCCTGCCGGCCTATGGGCTGCGCTGGTTTATCGAAGAGGCCTGATCATGCCCTATTTCGCAGCCCTTGAGGTCGGCGGCACCAAGGTCAATGTCGCTGTTGGTTCCGGCCCCGACGACCTTCAGACCCTGCGCATCCCCACGCGCGCGCCGCAAGAGACGTGGCCGGAAGTACTGCGCGTGCTGGACACCCTGTCGCAAGGGCGCGCCTTCGACGCCATCGGCATAGCCAGCTTCGGCCCCATCGACGTCAATCCCCAGAGCTCCACCTATGGCCGCTTCCGCAAGACGCCCAAGCCGGGCTGGAGCGGTTTCGACCTTTTGAGCCCATTGACCGAGGCTTATCCGGAAGTGCCGGTTGGCCTCGATACCGACGTCAATGGCGCGGCCCTGGGTGAGAAGCGCTGGGGCGGGGCCAAAGACCTTGACACCTTCGTCTATGTGACGGTGGGGACGGGTCTGGGGGTCGGGCTGGTCGTTGCCGATCAGCCGGTGCACGGCCTTTTGCACCCAGAAGCCGGGCATATCCGCGTGCGCCGCCACCCGGACGATACCTATGCCGGCCATTGCCCCTTCCACGGCGATTGCTGCGAAGGCTTAAGCTGTGGCCCGGCCATCGAAGCGCGCACCGAACAAAAGGCCGAAACCCTGCCGCCCGATCATCCCGTCTGGGGCATGGTGGGCGACTATCTGGGGCAGTTGTTCTGCAATCTGGCCCTGATCACCTCGGCCCAGCGGATTCTGGTCGGCGGTGGTGTAGGGCTGAATGAGCCGGTCCTGCGGGCGTCGCGTCAGACCTGCCACCGGCTGCTCAATGGCTATCTGGAGGCGCTGGACTCTGCCGACAGTATGGACCGCTATATTCAGGCGGCGCATCTTGGCGATCGCGCCGGGATGCTGGGAGCCATCGAGCTGGCCCGTCGGGCTCTCTGTTAGAAACCCCTTGTAGCGCTTTCCGCACTGCCGATTCCTCTTCCCCAAATCCGCAAGTGCGATTGGAGCGGAAGGAGTCCATCAACAATCGTTCCAATAGAGCGCAATCCGATAAAGTGGAAACCACTTTTCGGAGAAATTGCGCGACAAAACAGAAATTTAGAGCGGGATGATGCTTCCACTTAAAATCATCCCGCTCTAAACCTTGCGGTCCAGCATTTCCCGCACCCGCGCCGCCAGTTCTTCGATACTGAACGGCTTGCCGATCAGTTCGACCCCGGCTTCAACCACGCCATTGTGCACCACGGCATTGCGGGTATAGCCGGAGGTAAAGAGCACCTTGAGGTCGGGTCTTGCCTTCTGGGCTGCATCGGCCAGCCTGCGGCCATTGATTTCCGGCATCACAATATCGGTAAACAGCAGTCGGATTTCCGGATGGGCGTCCAGTAACCTGAGCGCTGCCGCCGCCGAGTCGGCCTCCAGCACGCGGTAGCCCAGTTCGCTCAGGGCGTCACAGCTGAAGCGGCGTACCACGGCCTCGTCATCGACCACCAGAATAACATCGCGCGCCTCCCCCGGCAAAAGCACGCCCTCTGAGGGCCCGTGGTCGGGGACGGCGACATCCACCCCGGTCAGGCGCGGCAGATAGATCTTGACTGTCGTGCCCTGCCCCGGCTCCGAATAGATGCGGACGTGGCCGTTCGACTGTTTGACGAAACCATAGACCTGACTGAGGCCCAAACCCGTCCCCTTACCCACGCCCTTGGTGGTGAAGAAGGGATCAAAAGCGCGGGCGATCACATCCGGCGGCATCCCGCAGCCCGTGTCTGTGACAGCGATCAGCACGTACTGCCCGGTCGCCACGCCGATCTCTTCGGCCACATAGCGCGAATCGAGGTGGGCATTCTGGGTTTCGATGGTCAGCCGCCCACCGTCGGGCATGGCGTCGCGGGCATTGACCCCCAGATTGAGAAGGACATTCTCTAACTGGTTGGGATCGACGTCCACCGGCCACGCCCCGGCGGCCAGCACGGTCTCAAGCTGGATAGCGCCCCCCAGCGAATGGGCCAGCAACTCCGACATGCCCCCCACCAGGCGGTTGACATTGACCGTTTCGGGCCGCAGGGGCTGCTGACGCGAAAAGGCCAGCAGGCGCTGGGTGAGGTTGGCGGCGCGCTTGGCCCCCTCCAGACCTTGCGTCACATAGTGCCGGGCACGCACGTCTTCGGTGCCGATACGCCGGTTAAGCAGTTCCAGCGATCCCATAACAACGGCCAGCATGTTATTGAAATCATGCGCAATACCGCCAGTGAGTTGACCCACCGCCTCCATCTTCTGCGATTGACGCAACTGCTCCTCAAGCTGGCGCTTGGCGGTGACATCGATGCCGACCCCCGTGCGGCGCACCGGTTGCCCCTCTTCGAAATAGGTATGCCCGCGCGACAGGACCCAATGCACCGACCCATCCGGATGGATCAGGCGGTATTCCAGCTCGATATCGCCGTGGCGCGTCAGCCCCTCGGCCATAGTGGTGCGCAAAGCCGCCCGGTCATCGGGATGCACGTTGGACAAAAACACCTTGCGGCTGACGCCACTCACACCCGCTTTGGGATCAAGCGCATAGACGCTGGCAATACCATCATCATAATGGAAGAGGTCGCTGGCCACGTCATAGGTCCAAACGCCGATGCCATCGACAGCCCCCAGCGCCAGACGGGCGAAATCGCGGCTGTCTTCCAGTTCGCGGGCGCGTTTGATGTCGTCGCTAATATCGCGCGCCACGCAATAGACGAGGCCGTTTTCCTCGTTCGCCGTCCACGAGAAGGTGCGATATTGGCCGTCGCGGCCACGCAACCGGTTCTCAAAGCGCCACGTGCTGCCGCCCGCCGCCAGCGAGCGCAGTTCCGTGCGCGTCGTTTCATGATCGTCCGGGTGTTCAAGCCACTGCGAGGTCTGGCCGATCAGTTCCTCGGCCGTCCAGCCCAGCAGGTGGGTCCAGGCGGCACTGACCTTCAGCCAGCGTCCTTCATTGTCGGTAATCAGGAACGGGTCCTGCGACAGGGACCACAACCGGTCCCGCTCCTCAAGCTCGCGCACGGTTTGCAGCAGGAGGACGTCCTGCTCCAGCCGCTGCGTCACGTCATAGGCAAACTGATAGGCGCCAATAATCTCACCATCGAGCCCATATAGCGGCGCTGCACGGATTTCATAGGCGCGTCGCTCGCCCGTGTCCCCGCCAAACTCGTCTATGGTGACCGGGCTTTCTCCGGCCAGCGCCTGATCCCACAGGGTTCGCACATGGGTCACCGCGTCGGGGTGGCCGGCCAGCAAGTCCAGCAGATTGTCGCCCACGCGCGGCGTGACCCCGAACAGGCGCTGAAACTCGGCAATGGTGGCACGGTTGATGGCCCGCCAGTTATAGTCGTTGTCGATGACGTGGATGAAGGCTTCGGTCGCTTCGACCACATCCGCCAGAATCTTGCGCTCGGCCAGAGCGTGCGTCACCCGGTCTTCCAGCGTCGCATTGAGCGCTTTCAGGGCGTCTTCGGCGTGCTTATGATCCGTGACATCGTAGCCGCCAACGAAAATCCCCGTCACCGCGCCCTTGTCGTCGAACACGGGCTGATAGATGAAATCGATATAGCGCGTTTCGCTCTGATTGGAGAGATTGACCGGAAAACTGCGCGAGGTGAAAGGCTGCCCGCTTGTGTAGACCTGATCCAGCAGTTCGTAAAACCCCTGATCAGCCACTTCAGGAAACAGTTGCCGCACGCTGTGCCCCGGATAGTCGCGCTCACCGGCAATAGTGCGATAGGCCTCGTTGACATAGGTAAAGACGTGATCAGGCCCTTCCAGCGTCGCCACAAAACCCGGCATGTGGCGCAGTGACCGCGCCTGACTTTCGCGCTCGGCAGTGGCGGCGCGTTCCAGCAAGACCTTGCGCGTCGTTTCGACCACGATGGCCAGAATACCGACCGGGTTTCCGCTGTCATCGCGCACCGGCGAATAGTCGATATCAAACCAGATTTGTTCCGGCTGTCCCGACCGGTTGAGCTCAAACTGCACATCGCGATAGGCCAGGGTCTGTCCGGCCAGCCCGCTGCGAACAACATTGTCATTAAACTCAGAGGCTTCCGGCCACGCCTTCCGTACATCCATGCCCAGAATTTCGGGATGGCGCCCCGCTGAAATTTCGGCATAGCCGTCGTTATAGATGAGCAAACCCGCCTCGCCCCACACCAATGTCATGGGGACATGCGAGGCGACAATCAGACTGACGCAGGTTTTCAGGCAGGCGGGCCAGCTCTCGATGTCGCCCAGTTCGGTCTGCGACCAGTCTTTCTCGGCGATCAGACGTCCGCACGCCCCACCGACAGACAAGAGACTGCGGGCGTAGCCGCCAGCGGATTGGGGCGCAAAGCGTGCGTCATCACGGGCGGGCATGGAAACCTTGGGGGAACAGAGCCAGTATATTCCTTCGCTAAGCGCCGCCGTATAAGTTTTCAATCATGGCTACTGCCGCGCGTCCGGCGGAAAAGGCTGCGCGCTTCATCTTGGATAGGGACAGACCTGACTTTGGAGTATTTCATGCCCCTTGCCCGCCCGCTCCGCGCCCTGCCCGCCGCCCTGCTGCTGATGCTGGGCACCCTGCCCGCCGCCGAAGCCCGCGAAGGACGCGCCTATTATTTCGGCAGCGACCTGTCTTATGTGAATGAGATGGAGGATTGCGGCGCGACCTATAGCCGCAATGGCAAGCCGGAAGACGTCTATGCGCTGTTCAAATCGTCCGGGGCCAATCTGGTGCGCTTGCGCCTGTGGAATGATCCCAAATGGACACCCTATTCGAACCTAGCCGACGTGACCAAGGCTATGAAACGGGCCAAGGCCGCCGGCCTCCCCGTCCTGCTTGATTTCCATTATTCCGATGACTGGGCCGATGGCGACAAGCAACTGGTGCCCGCCGCCTGGGCCCCTCTCAGCACCGATCAGCAGGTCGAGGCCCTGTACAAATTCACCTACGACACGCTGATGACCCTCAGCGCGCAGGGCCTGATGCCGGATCAGGTACAGGTCGGCAATGAAACCAATGGCGAGATGATGGGCTCGGTGACGTGGAAACAAGGCGATCCGGTCAAGCCGATCAACTGGGAACGCAATGCCCGCCTGTTCAATGCCGGCATCCGCGCTGTGAAGGACGCAGGCGCCAAGGCCGGCAAGACGCCGCGCATCATGCTGCACATCGCCCAGCCCGAAAATGTCGAGGGCTGGTTTCTCAAGGCGACCAAGGCCGGGATCGAAGGCTACGACCTGATCGGCATCAGCTATTATAAAAAGTGGTCGAAGATGGACATGGCGGGCCTTGGGGCCGTCATCAACCGCCTGCGTCACACCTATCCGGGCAAGGATATTGTGGTGGTCGAAACGGCTTATCCCTTTACCGACAAACACATGGACGAAAACGTCAACCTGATGGGTGAAGATTCCACCTTCCCCGCCTATGGCTTTTCGCCCGAAGGTCAGGCGCGTTACCTGCACAACCTGATGCAACTGACCCTCGACAATGGCGGCGCGGGCGTCGTCTATTGGGAACCGGCGTGGGTGTCCACGAAATGCAAGACGCGCTGGGGCAGCGGCTCCAACTGGGAAAACGCCACCTTCTTCGACTTTACGGGCAAGGCCCTGCCGGCGCTGGACTGGCCCAGGGCCGATTACGTCTATCCGGTCGAAATGACCTTCCGGGTGAAGGACGAAGGTCAGCCCGCCCTGTTCATCAGCGGCGACTTCACCGGCGGTCTGGCCGTACAGATGAGGCGCGAAACCGGCTGGTTCGTCTATCGCAGCTGGCAGCGCCCCGGTTCGACGCTGCTGGCCGGAGCCGCCACCACCCCCGAGGCCCTGAAAGACGCCCCCGCCTCGGAAATCACCGTGCCGGCCAAGGCGGGCGTGGCGACCCTATCGACAAAATAATCACACACCGCCGTCCGCGCGTCTTTTGTCATACAATTATCTGGCCAAAAACGCGCGGACGTGTTTACTCTGTGAGACAACCCCGCCTGTGGGCAGGTGATGAAAATGGGGAAACCGGTTTTCATCACCGGCTGAATCACGAGAGACGGGGGACTCAGGGAGTGCCACCGTGCGTATTCAAACCGGTTTTTGCCAAAAAAAGTACGCTGACGCGGCGGAAACACGCCGCTCGTGCATTTTATACCGTAGAGGCGTCTGTCGGGCGGGGCGGTTATGAGCGCCCACGACGAACGTCTGGCTTTCATCGGGACGCACATCCTGCCGCACGAGGCGGGGATGCGTCAGTGGCTGTCGCGCGCCGGGCTTTCGCCGTCCGAGCGCGACGATCTGGTACAGGAGGTCTATTACCGCCTGCTGCGCCAGACCAGCTACGCCCATATCACCGATCCGCGCGCCTATCTGTACCGGATGGCGCGCAATCTGATGCTGGAGCAGATCAGGAAAAACCGCGTCGTGTCGATCACTACCGTTCAAAACCTCGATGAGCTGGGTCGGGCCGATCTGTCGCCCACGCCGGAACAGGCCGTTTCGGCGCGCCGCGAGCTGTCGCGCGTCATGGCCTTTATCGAGAGCCTGCCCGCCCGCTGCAAGGCCGTGTTTGAGCTGCGCAAGGTGCACGGCCTGTCTCAGGCCGAAACCGCCGCGCGGCTGGGCCTGAGCGAGAACGTGGTGGAAAAAGAAACGGCGCGCGGCCTCACCCTGATCCTGAGGCAGGTCGCCGAAGGCGATGCGCCCGTTCTGGCACCGATGCAACCCGCCCGGACCCGGCATGTCGGCCATTGACGAACAGGCTGCGGCCTACATAGCGGCACGCGCCGCCGGGCGCTGGGATGAGGCCGATCAGGCCGCGCTTGAGGCGTGGCTGGCGGCCGATACGCGGCATCAGGGCGCGTTTTTTCGCGCCGAAGCCGCCTGGGCCATGCTGGATCGCGCCAGCGTGATGGGCGCAGGCGTCACCGCCGATACGATCCGTACCTCTCCATTTCAGGCCTTAGCTCCCCGTCCGCGCACCGTCACCCGTCGCCAGTGGCTGGCCAGTAGCGGCCTGATCGCGGCGTCGGTTGCCGGCGCGGCCCTGATCGTGCCGGCTTTGACGCACCAGCGCCTTGAGACCGAGGTGGGTGAGCTGCGCAAGGTGCCATTGAAAGACCAGAGCATCGCCAGCGTTAATACAGACACCACGCTGGACGTGGCACTGGGCGCCAAACGCCGCGACATCCGCCTGATCCGCGGCGAAGCATGGTTTCAGGTCGCCAAGGACAAGGCCCGCCCCTTTGTGGTCGAAGCTGATACGGTGCGCGCCCGCGCGGTGGGCACGGCCTTTGGTGTGCGCCGCTACCCCGACGGGGCCGAGGTCATGGTCAGCGAAGGCGTGGTCGAGGTATGGAATACGCAGGCCCAGGACACACCGGTTCGCCTTGAGGCCGGGGGTCGCGTCTTCGTGCCCTATGCACCGCAGCCGATCCGCGCCGAATACGCCCCGGACGCCGTCGATCGGCGGTTGGCGTGGCGCGAAGGACAGATCGCGCTTGATAATGACAGCCTGTCCCACGCCGCCGCTGAGTTCAACCGCTACAACAGCCGCAAGATCGTGATTGCCGATCCGGCGCTGGGGGAGGAGAAGCTGGTCGGCTGGTTCCGCGCCGATCAGCCGGACACCTTTGCCCGCTCGGTGCATCTGGCGCTCGACGTACCGGTGCGCATCGACGACACGCGCATCGTTATCGGCGCGGAATAAAATAAATAAGATAAAAATATCGAATGAGGCGGCGGAAAGCGTTTCGGGCTTCATCTTGGATAACAGGAGGGGTGACTGCCGCCAGACCGGCACACCCGATAAAAAGCAACCGCAGTCCCACTCCACGGCGCGGTCCTACGGGAAACACCATAATGATCCAGTTCTCCGGTGCCTCACGAGCCGCCCTCATCGCCGCGCTGAGCGTCAGCGCCGCCTATAGCGCCCCCGCCTTTGCCCAAAGCAAGGCCTTCGCCATTCCGGCGCAACCCGCCGCCAAGGGCGTGCAGGCTTTCGCCCAACAATCCGGCCTTCAGGTGCTGGCCAGCGCCGATGACCTCAATGGTCTGCGCACCAATGCCGTCGAAGGCACCCTGCCCGTCGATAAGGCCCTGACCCAGTTGATCAGCGGCACGGGCCTTAGCCTCAAATCGAACGATGGTCGCGCTGCCGTGCTGGTGCGCGCCTCTGCCGCCAGCATCGAACGCACCGCCGACACCGCGCAGGCCGAAGCCCCCGCCGATGCGCCAGAAGAGGTGACGGTCGTCGGTATCCGCAAGTCGCTACGCGACGCCATCGATCAGAAGCGTTCCAGCGCCGGGGTGGCCGAATTTATCTCGGCCAAGGAAATCGGCGTCCTGCCCGACGTCACCATCGCCGAATCTCTGGCGCGGCTGCCGGGTGTGACCACCTCGCGCGACCGCGGCAACGACAGTCAGGCCTCGATCCGCGGTATTGGTCCGCGCATGGTGTTGGGCACCGTCAATGGCCGCGAAGTGGCCACCTCCGAACCCGACCGTAACGTCCGCTGGGAAATCTACCCGTCGGAAGTGGTCGCCGGAGCCGCCGTCTATAAGTCCTCCGAAGCCCGCCTCCTGTCGGGCGGCATTTCGGGCACGGTCGATCTGCAAACTATCCGCCCCCTTTCCTATTCGGGGCCTGAATTCGTCGTCCGCGCCGGTGGGGTTTATTATGACGGCGGCAAGGCCTTTCCGGGCTATGACGGCCTCGGCTGGCGCGCCTCTGGCTCATGGGTGAAGAAGGTCAATGACCAGTTCGCCTTCGTTATCGGCCTGACGGGTCAGAAGCAGAAGAACGGCTATGAGAGCTTCCGTGGCTGGGGCTTCAACGACGACTCGATCCGCGCCGGTAACTCGACCGGCCCGGTCGTCGCGGGCGGCCCCAAGGTGCCGACACCGTGGGGCGCAGGTGCCGAAGCCAAGTTCCTTGATGCGGACCGCTACTCAGCGTCGTTTGGCGCGCAGTACCGCCCGAATGCGCAGTTTGAGCTGACCTACGACCTGCTCTATTCGAAGTACAAGATTCAGGAAGACCAGAACCAGACCTGGTACGGGGAAAACAACTGGGGCAACTGGGCCGGTGGCAATACGGGCAATTTCAGCAATCCCGTCATCGTCAATGGCGATCTGGTCGGGGCGGCGACCGCCTGGTCGCGCCTGATGCCCGTCGTGGCTCGCTATGCCGAAGACAAGTCGCTGCTGGTCACGGGTCTGAACGGCAAGTGGTCGAGCGAGCTTTGGACCGTCACCGCCGACCTCTCCTATTCGAATGCCGAACGTGAAAACACCTGGCGCGCCATCAAGATGGAATACTATCCGTCCAGCATGACGTGGCTTTTGACCGAAGACCCGTTCATCACCGTCACGCAACAGCCGGAAACGGCCACCCTGTCCACCGTGGCCGGGACCAATGATGTGGGCAAGGTCAAGGACGAACTGACGTCGGGACAGCTCGATTTCCGCCGCGAATTCAGCGGTGACTTCTGGACCTCGCTACAGTTCGGCGCCCGCTATGCCGACCGCACCAAGTCGGAAGCCACCGGCTATACGCAGGCCGCAGGTCCGGTCACAGGCAGCGTCAACGCTTCGACCCTGACGGCCTACAAGCTCGAGAATTTCAACGTTCCGGCCATGCTGAAGGGGGATTTCGACGCCCTGCGCACGCAGGTCTATGGTGCCAACGCCTTCAGCCTGTCGCCGGATCAGATCGCCTACAATTCCGAAGTCTCGGAAAAGGTCGGCGAAGCCTATGTGCAGGGCAATTTCGCCTCGACGTTTATCGACGCCCCGGTCACGGGTAATGTCGGCCTGAGGGTCGTCAATGTCGATAGCCAGTCTTCGGGTGACTCGCGCACCAGCGTCTGGGTCGAAGCCACCCCCGGCAACTGGGTCGAGCGCGTGACCCTGACCCCCACCACGGGCGGCGTCAGCTACACCAAGGTCCTGCCCTCGGCCTCGGTCAAGGTGCAGGTAATCGACAATGGCTTCCTGAAGCTCGGTCTGGCCCGCGTCATGTCGCGCGCGCCGCTGAACGAACTGAAGGCCAACCGCGCCATCTCAACCTCAGCCCCCTATACGGGCTCGGCCGGCAACCCCTATCTGAAGCCGTTTGAAGCCGATCAGATCGACGTCTCTTATGAGTATTACTTCCGTCCGGACTCGCTGTTCGCGGTGGCGGGGTATTATAAAAACGTCAAAAACTATGTCGGCTATAACCAGCGCACCGAAACGATCAACGGCAATGTCTATACCCTGACCTCGCCGATCAATTCGAGCAAGGGCGGCTTTATTTCGGGTGTCGAATTCACCTTCCAGACGCCGTTCGACACCTTCCTCCCGAACGTGTCGTGGCTGGACCGCTTCGGCATCTATTCCAACCTGGCTCTGGTCAATTCCAATATCAAGGAATTCGTCCCGGCGGGCAATCCGCTGCCGATGAACGGCGTGGCCGACACCACGGCCATCCTCGACCTGTGGTATTCGGACAAGAAATTCGAAGCGCGTCTGGGGGCCAAGTACCATTCGGAGTATACCGCCATCCTCGGCTGGGATTCGACCAATCTGGTGCGCGTGATGCCGGAAACGACGCTCGACTTCTCGGCGGGCTATAATGTCAACTCCAGCGTTTCTCTGCGCTTCCAGGCGGGCAACCTGCTGGATACGCCGATGAAGGTCTACACGGACTATAAGTCAAACCGCGTGGGCGACATGTCCTATTATGGCCGTCGCTTCCTGTTCGATCTGACCTACAAATTCTAATCGATTTCATACACTTGAAAGGCCGGGTTTTCGCTTGAAAGCCCGGCCTCTTTATTTGTAAGATAATTACAAACCAGAGGAAACCGTCATGACCGATCTTAACCGTCGCCGCCTGCTGCAAACCGCCGCCGTCACCGGGGCGGCTCTGACGGCACCACACGCCGTAGCAGCACCGAAGACGAATGAGCCCGTCATCGACTTTTTCCCGCAGGACGACCTCAGCCCGCGTGAGCGCCTGTCGCTTGATCTCGACTGGCGCTTCACCTTTGGCCACGCCAGCGACATGAGCCGCGATTTCGACTATGGGCAGGCCTTGCGTACCCACGCCAAGCAGGGCGCGCGCGTCGCCACCTGCGTTGGCGCTGACTTTGACGATTCCAACTGGCAAAAGATCGACGTGCCGCACGACTGGGCCGTCGCCCTGCCCTTTGCGCAAGGGGCCAAAGGTCCCGTCGCCAATGGCGAGGACGAGCCCGACATGCTGGCGGCGCACGGCTATAAGCCGATTGGCCGCGACTTCCCCGAAACCTCTATCGGCTGGTATCGCCGCGTGGTGCCCGTGTCCCCGGCGGACAAGGGCAAGCGCCTGTGGATCGAGTTCGACGGCGTGTTCCGCAACGCGCTGATCATCTTCAATGGCTTTATCCTGAAACGGCATGAGAGCGGCTACACCTCGTTTCAGGTCGATATCACTGACTTCATCAATACGGACGACAAGCCCAATATCCTGACCGTGCGCGTCGATGCGACCGAGGGCGAAGGCTGGTTCTACGAAGGCGCAGGCATCTATCGCCACGTCTGGCTGGTGAAGACGAACGCCGTGCATATCCCGCAATGGGGCGTCTGCGTGCGCGGAAAGGCCGACGGCACGGTCGAGATCGTCACCACGGTGCGCAATGCCTTCACTCAGTCGCGCAGCGTCAAACTCACATCGGCCATCGGGGGCAAGGCAGCGCAGGACGGGGCCACGGCTGAGGTCGCGGCGGGAGAGTCCACCACCATGCGTCAGACGCTGAAACTGGCCGATCCCGTCCTGTGGTCGGTGGACACACCGCACCTCTACCGGCTGGAAACAACGGTTGAGACAGGCGACGGCACTCAGGACAGGGTGGTGACCTATTTCGGCCTGCGCGACATCCGTTTTGACACCGAAAAAGGCTTCCTGCTCAATGGGAAATCGGTCAAACTTAAAGGAACCAACAACCATCAGGACCACGCCGGGGTCTGTGCTGCCATCCCCGATGCCCTGCAAGTCTGGCGGTTGCAGCAACTGAAAGACATGGGCTCCAACGCCTATCGCTGCTCGCACAATCCGCCGACGCCGGAAGTGCTGATGGCCTGCGATCGGCTGGGCATCCTCGTCATCGACGAAACGCGCAAGATGTCGTCGTCGGAAGACGGCCTCTATCAGCTCGACGCCATGATTCGCCGTGACCGCAACCACCCGTCGGTCATCGCCTGGTCGATCTGCAATGAGGAACCGCTGCAAGGCACGGAACGTGGCATCGAAGTCGCGAAGACCATGAAGGCCCTGTGCAAGCGCCTTGACCCCACACGTCCGGTGACCGCGGCGCTCGACAATTCCTACGGCAAGGGCATCACCTCGGTCGTCGATGTGCTGGGCTTCAACTATCGCCATCACCTGATGGAAAAGTTCCACGCCGACTATCCGAACATCCCCATCTATGGCTCGGAAACCGGCTCAACGGTCTCAACACGCGGCGAATACGTCAATGACCCGGCACGCTCCGTGTTGCGGGCCTATGATACCGAGCATCCGTGGTGGGCCTCGACCGCCGAAGCCTACTGGCCGCTGTTCGATGAGAAGGCCTTTATCGCGGGCGGCTTTATCTGGACGGGCTTCGATTATCGCGGAGAGCCGACGCCCTATAATCGCTGGCCGGCCATTTCGTCGCAGTTCGGCATTCTCGACACCTGCGGCTTCCCGAAGGACAATGCCTTCTATTACCGCGCCTGGTGGAAGAGCGAGCCGCTTCTGCACCTGTTCCCGCACTGGAACTGGGAGGGCAAGGAAGGGCAAAACATACCCATCTGGGTTCATTCGAATCTCGATGCCGTCGAACTTTTCGTCAATGGCAAGTCACAAGGCAAGAAGACCGTCGTCAAAAACCGCCACCTCGAATGGGATGTGGCCTATCAGCCGGGAAAGATTCAGGCTTTTGGCTATAAGGGCAACAAGGTGGTGTTGAAGGCCACGCGCGAAACCGCCGGACCGGCAACGAAGCTGGTCCTGACGGCCGATCGCACCACGCTGAAGGCCGATGGCCGCGACGTGGCTATCTTTAAGGTCGAAGCCTTTGACGCCAAGGGCCGCCCGGTGCCCAAGGCCGGTAATCTGGTGACATTCTCCCTGTCCGGCGGCGGGGCAGTGATTGGCGTTGGCAACGGTAATCCGGCCAGCCACGAGGCCGATAAGGCCTCTGAGCGCAAGCTGTTCAACGGTCTGGCGCAGGCGATTGTGCAAACCGGCCGTTCGGCCGGACGTATCACAGTGACGGCCTCGGCGGAGGGTTTGAAGCCTTCGAGCGTGACCCTGATCACCGCTTAGCGGGCGCTCACTTGCCTGACCTTTCCCCCTCACCATCTGAGACTGGTCAAACAAAAAATGCCCTAAACGGACGTTGTCTTGCCCTTTTTTACCCCCTGACCGCACTTTTTGCTGGCCACGTCGTGAGTCTGACGCCATAATTTATCAGACAAATAAACAGACGAAAAAGGGTAAGATATGTCTGGATCGCTCAGGAAGATGGTGATGGGTTCGGTGGCGGCGGGGGTGATGATGCTCGCCGCGGCGCCCGTACTGGCGCAAACCGCGCCCGTGGCGGAGTGGGAGCAGCCTGAGGTGGTGGCGGTGAACCGCGAGCCGATGAAGGCGACCTTCTTCAACTTCGAGAGCCGTGATCTGGCACTGAAGGGAGACAAGGCCGCCTCAAAGCGCTTCCTGTCGCTGGATGGCACCTGGGATTTCAAATTCTCCAAAGGCGTCGATAATCGCCCCAAGGACTTCTACAAGACCGGCGCGAACCT
>NZ_JAIXSV010000027.1 GCF_027484505.1 Asticcacaulis sp. | reverse complement strand
CCAACCCCTGTCCGTACGGGACTTGATTAAAAGGGCGGTGACAGCCGTCCGAAAACCGACCCGCCCATGGCATCACCATAAGCGGGACTGTGTAACCTGTCCGTTGGGCTTGGTTAATGGAATGTGGAGAATTGTAACGGGCTGTTACAGGGGGGAAGGCTTGCGGGCTGTGGCGGACAAATGGGGCTTAGCTAGGTCGCGAAAAGATGAACCGAAATTTAGATGACTTCCAAGGCCCCAGTGATGAAAATGTTTTTATCAAAAAAAGCCGTAATACTCTACTTAGCCACGCGCTATCATTATAGCTGCGGTTTCGAGGGTATCGCGAAATGATTTATATACTGTTGATCCGGCACCTGTGACACCGGGAACTTGCTTTATTAGTAAATCATATACGCTAATTCCCTTGTGTACCTGCCCTAAAATTCTACTCGCTACAGCCTCGAGACTGGTTCTTGTCGTAGAAGATAGGTGAGCACATGCGTTCCTGATAACTTTCATTTGACTTAATTGCAAGTTAATACTGCTGATTACTGATTCAAACGGATAACCATTTAAGAAATACAATTTAGCAATTTTTTGAACATTTTCGTGATTGGCATAGTCGAAATACCTATTTGTGTGCACCAACATCCTGTTGGAATGCTCATGGTCTATTGGCTGCACAAACTTAGTAGGAACAGTGCCATTAGTTGTTGAGTCCCCCATCATAAAGTCAACAATAGAAGATTCAATAAACTCCTCCCACGCTATAAAAAGATTTAGAAATGCCGCAACGGTGATCTGCTCACGATCAATTTGCGGGAACAGCTGGTTACCTAACGAATCCACATTATGTGCGCTCGCTATTAAGCTATCGCACTGGTTTATTTTCATCTGAAAGTTAGAAAGAGATTGAGTAATAGGCACGGTATTCGTCCTTAGTCTCTTGAGCCGTTAGCGATGAGGTTGAGTAGATAAAGCGTACGGCGTTCCCGAACAGCTTCGTCTGTCGTGGCACGGCGACAGTCTTGAATGAATTGCGCCTCGCGCCCTGTAAAATCGCCAGGCGCAGCATCGAACAGCTCTACGATTGTATCGAGTCCATTCCTAGCGCGTTCTATTTCGGCCGCAGACTCAATGCTAACAGGTGGTATAGGCGCACGCTGACTGTCTCGAAAATTCGGCAATCTATACATACAATGATAAACCGCTGTAAAAAGAGAGTAGAAAATTGGGATACGATGAAAAATCGAATCCGAGAGGCCCTCTGGGAATATTAATGCAATTTTCCCAATTACATCTCGAAATGCCACCTCAATATGTTCTGATTCTGAAGAAAACTCCTTTTCATAGCGAATATAATACCTTTTTATAGCTTTTTTAGCTTTAATTCCCTCAATCATTGCTATCAGCAGGTCTGCCACCAAACTGACCTCCTGCATACGTAAAATTTGTTGTGAAGTCAATATTTTCTGACGAATCCAGTATTCGTTAAAATCAAAACCGATCTTGTCCGCAAGAACCTTAAATTGTCCAAAATGAGATGCATTAATTTTTTCTTGCTCATTGAGCACAACTGCGTATGAATTTAGACGCGCGAAAATATCTAATATCTCAGGGTCTGGTAAATTGATAAGCAAGTCAACGGCTATTTCGAATGAGAGAAATTGCTCTTGGGCATATTCAGGCAATTGACTGAAAAGTAAACCACCAAATTCAGGGTGCTGACCTCGCGCCAACGGAAAACCATCCTTCACATATGATAAAATAGTCCTAAGTCGCTGCTGCCCATCAACGACTTCTCGCGCAGAGGTCTTCGTGGTGACGTTGAGCTTTTGCCTGATAAAAACTTTTGGAATAGGCTTCCCGCGAATTATCGTGTCAATTAGATAGCTTTTAGCTTTCTCACTCCACACCGGCCGACGCTGAAAATGAGGATTTAATACAAGTTGCTTTTGACCATCCCATTCGACGAAATCATTAATACTATAAGTGCGCGAATCGAAACTCTTCATTATATAGACCTCATTTTGTACATAGTGGCATTTTTTCTGTGTGTAAAAGTATGCCAAACTTCGACCAAAATATCCAGTGATTTCGAGTACACCTAATCGAGTGCATTATTGAGCAAAGACAAGACCTTAAGGCTACGCTTGCAGTTTGATCGACTACCGGACTTACATTCTTCATCCAGCCTCGTCCGCCAAACCGTCCGTTGCCCTCAACAGGTGGACTATCTGGAAACAGGGGCCAGAACTGAAATGTGGATTGAACGTCTGAGAATGACCGAATTGGAGTACAGCCCCGGTAACCTATCCCCCGCCCATGCGAATATCCCACGGTCCGCCCCCATCAGGCCCCCCCCTTGCGCCCCCTCCTCCTGCTCCTCGCCCTCCTCACCCTCCCCGCCGCCGCGCAGACCACCGACCTGCGCTGCGGCCCGGACCTTTATCGTCCCGGTATCATCCTCACCGCCTCGCCCGTCTGCGGTGGCGTTTACAGCCAGCATGTGCCCGATGTCGGCCGCCTGCATCTGGGCGTCTTCCATTCGCTGGACCGCTCCAAACCGGACGAGGCGGCGGGT
>NZ_JAIXSV010000228.1 GCF_027484505.1 Asticcacaulis sp. | reverse complement strand
TCGGCGCCGATCAGCCCCGCCTGGAACGGCCGCAGGCCGGTGGACACGCCATAGCCCTGGAACAGCAGCCGCGACCCGATCATGTCGATGGTGCCGATAATGATGGCAGGGGCCGCCGGATCTTCCATCCAGCGGCGGTTATCCAGATGCTGGCCGCGCAGGGTGGAAATGGGCAGGTCGGCCAGTAGTCCGGCGGCCTCGGCGCGGGCTTTCAGCTTGTCCGCCTCGTCCGTCGCCTGATCGACCACGGTACGCCGGTCTACCACATAGACCAGGCGCTTGGGCAGCGGGGCGCCCATGATGGTCGCCGCCAGCCAGACGGCCATCACCGATGTCTTGCCCAGCCCCGTCGGCAGGTCCAGCGCCGGCGGCAGGTTGCCCGCCATGAACCGCGCATGCAGACGGGATTGCCAGTGCAGCGGTTCATGGTCGGTCAGCGTGTGGAAAATCCGCCCGAAATCCATCCCCGTCACCCCGCCATCCAGACCTGGAGCCACACCTTTTCCCATTTCCCAGGAGAAAGGTGCAACACTTCCGCGCGCAGCGTCTTTCCTGCATCCATCAACCGGGCCAGAGGCTGGTTGTGAACGCGGGGGATATAACCCAGCTTTCCGGAAACGGGCACAATCACTTCGATTGCCAGATCGTCGTGCCTGTTGCCGGGTTGTCGGCGCAGGATCAGCGTCTGGCCGAGCGTCAAGCTGTTCAACAACCTGTCCGCGTCATAATAGGCCGTGCCCGCGACATGGCTTTCCAACAACAGGATCGGCGCCGAAGGGGCGACGGCGGCTCGGGTTGAAGTTGTGCGGGCGGTCGCCAGCCCGCCAACGATCCCGGCAAGGCCAGCCAGAAGGCCGCGCCGCTTGATCGGCGCAGATACTTGCGGCAGCATGATTTTCCATCCTGAAATCAGACGGGTATGGGGAATAGATGGGTCTTAAAAACAATCCCATCCATTTTTTGTTTGCATCCCATGGTGGTGTATGTCCGACAGAGAGTCAATGGAGATTCAATTGATCGAGCAGGGGGAATCGTCTGGGCTGCGCTGGGGTGTCAGACATCGCCTTGAATTCATAGAATTCCGACTCTATTGGGGAGGAACGGTGAACCGATCCGACCTGATGGAGCGGTTTGACATCTCTATCAATCAGGCATCGGGGGACCTGACCCGCTACCAGGCCATGGCGCCGAATAATATCCGCTACGACAAAAGCGGGAAATGTTACCGGGCGGGTCCTGGTTTCGAGCCGGTGGTGCTCATGCCTGACAGTGACCGTTACCTGGCTTGGCTGCGGTTGGCCGCCGACGGGATCGTCGCGGATGCGGGCCTGTCGCAAACGGATCTGCCCCCCTTCGCCACGGTGCCTACACCGCGGCGGGCGGTGCCGCCTGAGACCCTACGCACCGTTGTCACCGCGATCCGGCAGCGCCAAGCCCTGGCCGTCCGCTACCAATCCATGACGTCTGCGACGCCGACGGATCGGTGGATCGAGCCGCATGCCCTGGCGTTTGACGGGTTTCGCTGGCATGCCCGGTCCTGGTGCTGCCGCGACGGCGCATTCAAGGATTTCGTTCTGGGCCGCATCCTATGCGTGACGGATCAGGCAAAGGCAGAATCCGACCCTGATCTGGATGCCCAATGGCGGCAAATGATCTTATTGGAGATTGTCCCCCATCGACACCTGTCGCCACCGCAACGCGCGGCGATTGAACGGGATTACGGCATGGAGGACGGTGTTCTGAGCCTAACAGTGCGCGAGGCCTTGCTCTACTATGCAGAACGCCGTCTGGGCCTGGATATCGATCCCGACCATCGATCCCCGGAAAAGCAGCATATTGAGATCAAGCATCGCATTCGATTGTAGTAGAGCGGCGATCCATCGTGGTGATGCCATCTTAAACAGTTGTGGAAAGACTGGCATACCATCGGTCAAACCCTGCCCCCGCATCCAAGACCTAAACCCCTGAAGGACTAAGTCTTTCAGGGGTTTTTGCTGTCTGCAAAGACCACCTGACCTGCTCCCCAATCTGTCCGCTGTGAAATAGAGTCCTCTGGTTTGGTTTGTGTGTTGATGGACGTTTAGGAGCGGGGACGATTCACCGCTCCTGAACGTTGTGAACAGGGCGGGCGACATCCAGCCCAGGGGGGGAATGGGGTCGACAATTGTTGTTGTCGGCTCGCCGGTCGGCCAGCACCTGCCGGGCGTGCCGCAGGTCGTGGAACAGGGTTTCATTCAGGCATTCATCGCGCAAGCGTCCGTTGAAACTTTCCACGAATGCATTCTGGGTAGGTTTGCCGGGCTGGATATTGTGCCATTCAACCTGCTGTGTCTGCGTTCAGGCTAGGATCGCCCTGGAAATGAACTCGCTGCCATTGTCGCTGACGATCATCAGCGACTTGCCCCGCACGGCGATGACGGTATCCAGATCCCGCGCCGCCCGCTTGCCGGACAGTGCGGTGTCCGCCACCAGGGCCAGGCATTCGCGTGAGAAATCATCCACTACCGCCAGCACTACCGCCCGGATGCGGAACCGTCTTTCATCGCGGCTTGGGCGCTTGCGGCACGCTCATCGGCGCCCGCGTGCCCAGCGCGCGTTTGCGGCCACGCCGCCGGCGCACCGCCAGACCTTGCTCCCGATCAATCTGCCAAGCCCTTCAGATGCTTGGCCTCCGACCCGACCAACCCGCCATATCTCGACTTCCAGGCATAGAACGTCGCCTCCGATATCCCATGGCGCCGGCAGATATCTGGCGTCTTATGGCCGGCCTCCTGCTCCCGCAGGATCCCGATGATCTGCTCCTCGCTTGAACGGCTCCGCTTC
>NZ_JAIXSV010000061.1 GCF_027484505.1 Asticcacaulis sp. | reverse complement strand
GGCCTAAACCACCGACACGACCAGCGCGAACAGGCCAAAGATCGCGCAGCCCAGCACATTGATCCACCGCCCGCCCAGCTTACGCACCGGGGGGGCAAAGCGCGCGACTAGCAGGATCAGCACCAGCCAGATGGCCCACATCCCCTCCGGCTTACCCTCGCCATTGAGGATCATCCCGCCCCACAGAAACAGGACCGACAGCAACCAGTAGAGCGGTGCACAGAGGACACCCGTCATGTGCCACAGGGCAGCGATCAGCGTTTTCATCAATGAGCCTCGGCTTTTACGGAATTCTTACGGAATCGCGCGGATATCCTTGCCCTAAAGCCTGCCAAACGGCCATAGTGTGCCGCACAATCGGTCTGTTCATTTTCAAGGGGCGCGTCATGTTTAATCTGTCGGAACAGCTGTCTGAGCTGCGGACCACCCTGATCGTCGTCGTCCTGATGGTCGCCGCGGCCATTATCGGTCTGGCCTGGGCCAGTATCGGCCTGTTCAACGCCCTGCAAATCTGGTTGGGGCCGATCTGGGGGCCGGTGGCGCTGGGCGGGGCGATGATCCTGCCGCTGATCCTCTATGTGCTGGTCAAGCAAGCCGGCAAACGCCGCCGCGAGGAACAGCAGGCCCTGCTGAAGGCCCAGACTCAGGCCGCTCACGCCCAATCGGCCATCGTGCATATTCAGCGCATCCTCGATGCCCTCAAAGGCCGCTCGCCCGTGCTGGCCAGCGCCGCCGCCGTCGTCGCCGGGCTTCTGGCCTCGCGCTTCCCGTCGCTGCTGGCCATTGTCTCTGAGCTGATCTCGGCCTGGGGCGAGGACATGCGCCGCCGCGACGCCGAACGCGACAACGACTGATCGGTGGAAACGCAGGCCTGAGGGGCTTGCCAGTCCTGTCAAAAGCCGATAACAACGCGTCCCTCACCCGCCGCGATCCGTCGCAAAGCGTGCCCCTGTGGTGAAATGGTAGACGCGCCGGATTCAAAATCCGGTACCGAGAGGTGTGTCAGTTCGAGTCTGACCAGGGGCACCATTATCTCATTAAATAATTCCATTATTTAATGAGATAATGGTTTTTAAGTTTGCGCTCAGGCGCAAAGCGCACGTTATTGAAGACGGGCTTTGTCCTTTGGGCAGAGACTATGATCCCTACGGCGACAGCCCCTCCCCCATTAACCCCGTTTCTAAGTCCCTTCTTAAGCGATCAGGCACATTATCCACAGGTCGGGTGCCGAACGCGCCGGTGACAGGTGGCGTAAGATGATCGCTTTTCATACCGCAGCGGCGGGGGCTCTGAATGCGACGCGGATGTTTGACCGCGCCGCGACGAAGGTGGCTCAGTCCGCCGGGAGCGATACGACCGCCCTGTTAGGGGCCGTCGTGGATCAGTCTGAGGCGCGCACCGCCTTTGCCGCCAATCTGGCCGTGATGAAGACCGCCGAACAGATGACCGGTCGTTTGCTGGATATGAAAATATAAAGCCTCATGCCGAAAAGTGGACGCCACTTTTCGGATCCACATGAGGCGTTAGAAGAACTTAGAGTCAGTCGGCGGCTCAACTGAGCCGACGAATGACTCTAAGAGCCTAAATCCTCTGCGCAGGGGATTGGCGCGGGGCTCCGTATAAGGGATATCTTTCCTCAAACGGACGGTGACCCCAATGAAAAAGACCCCGCTTCTGATCGCTTCCGCTCTGTTCCTGCTGCCGGCCGCCGCTATGGCGCAGGTCGAGACCCAATCCCCGCCGCCGGGCGGCTGGGGCAATGGCGGCCCCGGCCCGCGCATGACCCCCGATGAGCGTTTTGCGAAGATGGACACCAATAAGGACGGCTTTATCACCCGCGATGAATTCAAGGGCCGCCGCCCCGAAGCCTTCGACATGATGGACGCCAACAAGGACGGCAAGCTGACCAAGGACGAAATGATCGCCTTCATGAAAGAGCGCATGGGGCCGGGCGGTCCGCGTGCGGGTGGTCCGCGTGACGGCGGCGCATCGTCGTCTTCATCGTCATCGAGCGGAGGGAACTAAGGCCCATGCGTCCCGTCGTCTTCACCCTGATGGCCGCCGGCCTGATGATGGCCGCCTCCCCCGTATGTGCGCAGGCCACCCTGTGGCAGGAGCGGATGCAGGAACAGCGCAAACGTGCCGACGAAATGCGTGAGAAGTTCGAGGAGCGCCTGTTCAAACGCACCGATGCCAATCAGGACAACTTCATCTCACGCGAGGAATTTCTGAAACAGGCCAATGAGCGTTTCGACCGCCTCGACGTCAATAAGGACGGCAAGCTGTCGCGCGAAGAGGTGCGGGCCGAACTGAAAGGCCCCAAGCGCCCGCCGGAGCCCAAGGACAGGTGATGCGCGATACGGTAGGTGATGCGCAGCTTATGCGGCTGACGGCGGAGGGCGATGCGGCCGCCTTCCGTCAGCTCGTGGCGCGTCACCTGCCGCGCGCGCACGCCGTGGCTTACCGCGTCCTGCTCAATCGGGAGGACGCCGAAGACGCCGTACAGGCGGCCTTCACCAAGGTGTGGGCCAATGCCGGGCGTTATGAGCCGGAGCGCTCGGCCTTTTCGACCTGGCTATATACCATCGTCACGCGCGCCTGCCTCGATCGGGCGCGGCGTTTCAAGCCAAAAACCCAATCGATCGACGACTGGGCCGAGGCGCTGAGCGACGGCGACCCGGATGCCGAAACGCAACTGTCGCAACGGCAGGCCGCCGGGGCCGTGCGCGCCGCCGTGGCGCAACTGCCGCTCAATCAGCGCATGGCCGTGGCGCTGTGCTATTTCGAAGGCTTCAGCAATGCCGAGGCCGCCCAAAGCCTCAATATGAGCGTAAAAGCGCTGGAATCGCTGCTCGTGCGGGCAAGACGGCAGTTGAAGACTGTATTATACCAAGAGTCATTGAAAATGACCCTTGGTATGCCTTTCGAGAATGTCTCATGTCGCTGACACAAATGAGACATTCTCGAGTTTTCAACGGCCGGATGCGGTCAGCATCTTCGGCCGTTGGTATGAGGATTACAAGATGACTGAGTTCGAGCGCACATTGCAGCAGTGGAAGACCCCGCAACCGGCGACGGGATTGTCTGACCGCATCGCGCGTGAGGCCATGCGCCGTCCGCAGGGCCTTGCCTGGCGCGAAATGGCGCAACGCAGCCTGACCGAATGGCGCTACGGTCTGGTCTATAAGGCCGCCGCTCTGGCCGCCTGTGTCGTCATTGGCGTCGGCGTGTCGGTCAGCCTGAACCCGCCCGCCGCGCAGGAGGCTGATCTCGACGAACTGGCCTTTATCGTGGGAATCTGAGGCGTCGCTATAATTCTGCCGCTTACAGCCGTTAGGATGTCGCCTTGAACCGGAGGTGACCCATGCACAAGACCCTGATCTGGCTGATCCCCGCCCTGAGCCTGTCGGCCCTGCCCGCTGTGGCCGAAACCGTCGCGCCGCCCAAAACCGCTGCCGAAAAACAGGCCCTGCGCAGCCGCCTCGACGCCGAAGTCGATAAGCAGTTCCGCAAGACCGACAGCAATAAGGACGGCAAGATTTCGCGCGCTGAGCTGACCAAGGTCAGCCCCAAAAACGCCGCCTATTTCGATCTGGTCGATATGAACCGCGACGGGACGCTGAGCCGCGCCGAGCTGAGCGCCGTGGCCAGCCTGATGTTTGAAAACTGGGTGGCAAAGAACGGGTAACCGGTTAGGGTATTAAGATCTGGCCACGAAAAACACGAAAAGACACGAAAAATCTGACTTCCGAAGGACCGACAGGTCCTTCATATCCACCTCAGCCAAGGGCGCTGCGCGCCGTTACGTGGCTATGATGTTCGTGTCTTTTCGTGTTTTTCGTGGCCAAAATTATGTGGCCAAAGTCTGCCGAAAACTCAGACCGCCTTCACGGTGCGGATCGAAAACTGCGACACCAGCTTGGACACGCCCGGCATGGTCGAAAGCACGTCGCGGTGTACGTCCTCATAGGACAGGCTTTCGCGCAGCACGATTTTCAGCAGATAGTCCGCCTCACCCGACATCAGGTGGCATTCTTCGACGGCGGCGATCTGCACCACCGCTTTTTCGAACTTTTCGAAGGTTTCGCGGCGCTGATCCTGAAGCGTGACGTGCACGAAGACCATGCCCTGCTTGCCATGCACGCTTTCAGCAATCACAGCGCGATAGCCGGTTATGATGCCGCGCTGTTCCAGCAGCTTGACGCGGCGGTGCGCCGCCGAGGGGCTGAGGCCCACCTTTTCCCCCAGCTCCGCCGCCGTGGCCCGCGCGTCATTGCGCAAAACCTTGATCAGTTCGCGGTCGAAAGAATCGAGATCGGAAAATTTATCAGCGTTCGCCATGGAATTGAGAATATATCCCGCAAATCGGCAGCACAAGCCACATAATTGCAAGAAAATCCACCGAAATTCGTATCATTATCTACAATACGAGCGCACGCCGAAAAGTGGATACCGGTTTTCGGGGTTTCGTGCGCGCCCAGCCAAAACGTGATCACAAAAGTGACGGAGGAACCCCATGAAAATCAGCGTGCCGAAGGAAATCAAGAACCACGAATACCGCGTCGGGCTGACGCCGGGCAGCGTGGCCGAACTCACCCACCACGGTCATCAGGTGTTTGTCGAAACGCAGGCCGGGGCCGGCATCGGCTTCAGCGACACCGACTATCAGGCCGCCGGGGCCACAATCGTCGCTACCGCCGAAGCCACCTTCGCGGCGGGCGACCTGATCGTCAAGGTCAAGGAACCGCAACTGCACGAATGCGCCTGGCTGAAGCCGCATCAGACCCTGTTCACCTATCTGCACCTCGCCGCCGACAAGCCGCAGGCCGAAGCACTGATGGCGTCAGGCGCCACCTGCATCGCCTATGAGACCGTGACCGAGCCACAGGGCGGCCTGCCGCTGCTGCGCCCCATGTCGGAAGTCGCCGGGCGCATTTCGGTGCATGTCGGGGCCAGCTATCTGCATAAGGCCTATGGCGGGCGCGGCGTGCTCATGGGCGGTGTGCCGGGCGTCGAACCGGCGAAGGTCGTCATCATCGGCGCGGGCGTTGCGGGTATCAACGCGGCGCAGATGGCCGCCGGGCTTCAGGCCGATGTCACTGTGTTCGACGTGTCGGCGCACAAACTGATCGAGATCGACCGCCTGTTCCACGGCCGCGTCAAGACCGCCTATTCAGCGCGCGCCGCTCTGGCCGCTGCGGTGGCCGAGGCCGATCTGGTCATCGGGGCGGTGCTGATCCCCGGCGCGGCGGCCCCGAAGCTGGTCACGCGCGACATGCTGAAGACCATGAAGCCCGGTGCGGTGATGGTCGATATCGCCATTGATCAGGGCGGCTGTTTTGAAACCTCGCACCCGACCACGCATCAGGACCCGATCTTCCTTGTGGACGGCATTGTGCACTATTGCGTCGCCAACATGCCAGGCGCGGTGGCGCGCACCTCGACTCTGGCGCTCAATAACGCCACCCTGCCCTTCGTGGTGAAGATGGCGAAGCTGGGCGTCGCCGAAGCGCTGAGTGCCGATGCGCACCTGAAGGCCGGGCTGAATGTGGCGGGCGGGCATATCCGCCATGTCGCCGTGGCCGAGGCGCTCAGCCTGCCGTTTGTGGGCTAGATCATTATGATTTCTGGTAGAAACATAATGATCTAGATTTTGTTTAGCCCCTCGCCGGGCGGTGGCTGCGCCACCTTGGCCGCCGCCTCAATGGCGGCTTGAGCGGAATGATTCCAGTAGACATCATTCCGCTAAAAGGGTGCGGCGTCCTGCCGCACCTTCAGGCGCATTTTTTCGAGCTGGAGGTCTGGAAATCCGTCTGGATGACCCTATCTACAGCTTACCAGCCGGTCAGACGTCCCCCCCCCCCTGAACTGTCCGGCTGAAGATGGCGCTTGAGACTTCCCCCCTGGTCTCAAGCGCCTTTATTTTTTTGTGCCCCTACTTCGGCCCTAAGTCGGCCAAGTCGGCAGGGCGTGGGTCATCAGTGGCCACAGGTTGTTGCGCGCGGCCTGCGCCGGACGCGCATTGTTGCGGTCGGTCGGCGCGGGCAGGGTCACGGCGGGTGAAGTCCGCATCGTCTGCCCCGGATAGTAGTCCATATGGTCGAAATTGCGGTTCACCGCCGGATCGAGCCACAGGAAGGTCGAGGGGATCTGATAGTTTGAGACATTGGCCGGGCGCGGTTTGGCCCCCGTCCGCCCCAGAGCGGCGGTCAGAGGCGCGTCGATTTCCCCGGTAAAGGTCGCGGCAAAATTGCCCGGCGGATAGGCCAGCATCAAAATCTTGTCGGCCTTTGACGCCAGTATGGAAATGCGATCAGCCTTCGACTCCACGCCCTTATAGCGCTTGGCGAAGGCGTCGGCATTGACCGCCGGGGCCGTCAGGCACACCTCACGAAAGCGGCGTTTAACCGTCCTCAGGCACTCCAGACCGACCCGCCCACCCAGACTGTGCGAGATAAAATTCACCTCCGCCGCCGCGCCGCAATAGGTATCGACCAACTCCGCCAGCCGTTTACCGGCGGCGATCGCGTCGTGGTGCTCGGTGATATAGTTGAGCGGCGTCCCCCCCTCGCCCGGCCACAGCACGCCGATGACCAGATAGCTCTCATCGAGGCTGAGGAACTGCCGCACACCGGACAGGGCGTTCAAACCATCGCGCATCGTCACATTATAGCCGTGCGTCACAAAGACCAGCCGGCGGTTGGCCACATATTGGGCCAGCAGCGACACGTCGGCATAGGTCTGCACGCCGCTGGCATAGGGTTTGATCACCTCGCCATCGCGTTTGGTGACGTAATGCAGCCGCGCCTGGTTGAGGTCAGCGACCGTCGTGGTCCCCGGATTGGGGCCGCCGCGCACATCGAAAAACCACACGGCCTACCCCTTGCTTGTCACGGTTTTCAGAGCATCGCTGGCCGCACGCAGGGTCGAGGTCAGGTCCTTGGCGATCGGGGCCAGAGGCACGGCCAGCAGGCCGAGAATGGCCGCGCCCGCGAACACCACCCCCTCGGGCACCGTGTCATCGGCATAGGCAAAGGCCGCCCCGCAAGCCAGCGCCAGCCCCAGCGACACTGCCGCCGCCGACAAACGCGCCTTGGCCCGATAGTCGTGCGCTGCCAGCTCAAACGCCGCCTCCAGCCGCGCTCGCACCAGCGCGTCAAACCGCCCCAGCGCATCAAAGGCCTGCTGCGTGCGCAGGGCCTCGGCGCGCGTCACCTCCGGCTCCACGGCCTCCAGCGTCATGGCCACGTCCGGCTCCACAGACGGCGGCGCGGGCGGGTTTTTGATCAGGCGCACCGCGTCTTTCAGGCTGGCCACCTCCACCGGTGTCCCCCCCGTTTCCGACGCCGCCGCCAGCCTGACGCCCGGTGCGCTGGTGTTGAGCAGGCGGTCGAGAAGCGCCTGCGGGTTGTCGTCGTTAAGCCCCAGCCGCACCATGGCGATGACCGTATTGATCTGCTGCTCATGCGGCGTGCCGTTGAGCCAGTAGCCGCGCAGCACCGGCTCCCATGACTGCCCCAGCGCCACGCTGAGCGCCGGTTCCAGAGCGTCATACACGTCGCGGATATGCCTGTAGCCACAGGCCGATACCCCGCCATTGGGCAACAGCCCCCGCGACGCATCGACCAGCGCCGACGCCGCCGTGCCGACCGCGCCGGTGGCCAGTATCACCGCCCCGGCATGTTCAATAAGTTGTGTCGCCACCGTTGCATCGGTCATGACATCCCCCTCCGGATAAATACAACTTCTGGATGATAACCACGTTACGAATTATCTGTAAAGCTTGCTTTGAGGCGCCATAATCGTCACAGGCTCAGACAGGGAGGACAGATAATGACCGCTATTTTTGAAGCCACGCTCGACGACCTGCCGCGCGTACAGGCGCTGGCGCGCGACATCTGGCCGGAATGTTTTGCGGGCATCCTGCCGCCGGAGCGCATCGGCCCGATGGTCGAAGCCATCTACGCGCTGGACACCCTGCGCGACGACGTACAGGTGCGCGGCCATCGCTACTGGCTGGCGCAGGTCGATGGGCACGACGCCGGCTACGTCTCCGCCTATCAGGAAGGCGCGCGCCTATGGCTGAAGAAGCTCTATCTGCACCGCACCTGTCGTGGCAAGGGCACCGGCAAGGCGCTGATCGACACCATCCTGAAGGCCTTTCCCGACGCCCGCGAACTGGCCCTCTATGTCAATGACGGCAACGCCCCGGCCATCGCCTTTTACCACGCGCAGGGCTTTGAGATCGAGGCCACCGTCCCCGTGCGCATGGGCCCGTTTGCGTTTACTGACCACATAATGCGCAAGGCGCTCTGATCCGAACCGCACACGACTTGAAATAATATTTCACAGGACGTGAATTTCATGGCACCTTGTCCACAGGCGTAACTGCCATTCGGAGGAATTGACACAGGGAAGACCTAAAGGCGCCCTGATGTCTTGCTAGAGCATTCGTCGGCTCAGTTGAGCCGCCGCACGGCTCTAATTTTTGGAACGCCTCATGTTTTTCCGAAAAGTGGTGCCCACTTTTCGGCATGAGGCTTTATAGGCACCCCCGCTGCCAGGAACACGGAGGTCACACATGGCGAACCCGCCCAAAATCCGCCGCATCCGCACGGACGAACTGTTTATAGTGCGCGATCTGGCCATGCTGATCTGGCCGCGCCTTTACCGCAACGTCGTCTCCCCCGTGCAGATGGACGCCATCATCAGCGCCCTGTTCGATCTCGACACCCTCGAAGCCGATATGGACGAACGCGGCCACGTCTACTGGGTCGCCGAAATCAACAGCCTCCCGGTGGGCTTCCTCTCTGCCGCCGCCGAAAACGGCCACGTCAGCGTGCACAAGATCTACGTCCTCGAAGATCATCGCGGCACCGGCGTCGGTAAGGCCCTGATGCAGGCCGCCCTCGGCCACTTCCCCGACACCCGCACCCTGTCGCTGATCGTGCCCAAGGACCACGACCACGGCATCGGCTTCTCGCTGAAATCCGGCTTCACCTTCGACCACGAAGAACCCACCCGCGTCGGCGGCTATGACCTCACCAACTACGTCATGCGCAAAAGCCTCGATACCGCCGGGGTGTCGTAGGGTTGGGAGTCTGGATTTAGGATTTAGGATTTAGGATTCTGGGGCCAACTGGCCCCAGACCCCGTTAAGAGCGCTTTACCTTATACCTCCCCAGCTTGCTGGGGAGGGGAACCGCACGAGCCTGATGAGCCTAGCGAAATCAGGTGAGATGCGGTGGTGGGGGCTATTCGCAACCGCCTCGCCTCACCCCGCCCGCATCAGCCCCTCAAGCGATGGCCCGCCCAGCCACGCCTTCCACACGAACACCAGCGTCCCATGCAGTAGCACCGCCGGCCATAACGACCCCGTCCGCCAGCGCATCAGCGCGCACCCCAGCCCGATCAGCCCGGCATTGAGCAGAAAGGCCGGATGCAGAAACAGGGTCGCGCCCGGCAACAGCACCAACGCCTCAAACACATGCCACAGCACGAAGATCAGCGTCCCCACCCCGATCCACAGAACGGGCCGCGTGGTTTCGGCCTTCGCCGGAATCATCAGCCCGCGAAAAACGATTTCCTCGCTAAACGCCGGGACCAGCATCACGCTCAGCCACACCCCCAGCAAACCCGGCGACGGCGGCGCGACGTGCAAGATACCGCTGCCAAAGCCAATCACCGCCACCGCCAGCGTCACCGCCGCTGACACCCCCGCACACCACGCCCAACCCTTCAGCGACGGCCAGACGATCAGGCTGCGCCCCGCGCCCGTTACCCGCTCGCGGATCAGGCGCCACAGGGTCATTTTTTCGCCTCGGCCTCCAGCGCCGCCTTGCGCTCGGCCAGCAGCGTCTTGCCCTTGCCCTTGTCGGCCCCGCTCATCTGCCCTTCCAGCGCCTTGAGCTTCTCTTTCGCCTCGTCATTCTTTTTCTCAGCTGACAGGCTGTACCACGCGAAAGCGCTGCCGCGATCCTGCGCCATGCCCATGGCGTTTTCCGCCATGATCCCCAGTTGCAGCATGGCCGATCCATGCCCCTTCAACGCCGCCTTTTCAAACCAGCTTTTGGCGTCCGAATAGGAGGTCTTTACCGATAATCCTTTGAGGAACATGTAGCCGACATAGTACTGCGCATTGGCATCGTCCTGATCCGCCGCCTTGCGGAACCACTTATAGGCCTGATCGTTGTCGGCTTCGAGGAACTCGCCCGCAAAGTACATGTAACCAAGGCTGTATTGCGCCTCGGCATTGTCCTGCATGGCCGACAGGCCGAACCATTTGAAGGCCTCGGCGAGGTCCGGTTCGACATCCTTGCCATAATAATAGACATCACCCAGTTCGTACTGCGCGTTGTCATCGCCCAGTTTCGCCGCCTTGATCAGCCATTCCCGGCTTTTGGCGGCGTCCTTACTCAGGCCACCGCGTCCCTCATCGCAAAAGACAAAGACCTTATAGGCCGCGCCGGACTGATCCTTGGCGGCCGCCTGCTGATACCATTTCAGCGCCTCGGCATCGCTCTTGTCGCGGCCTTCGCCAAATTCGTACATGATCCCCAGATCGTACATGGCGTCCGCGTCGCCCTTGTCCGCCGCCGCGCGATAATGGTCATAGGCCACAGCAAAGTCGACCTTTTCGCCATACAGGCCCAGCACCGCAATACTGCCCAGTTGCGCATGCGCCCCGGCATGACCCTGCGCGGCGGCCTTTTTGTACCATTCGACGGCCTTGGCATTGTCTTCGGCGACGCCATAGCCGCCATCGTAATAATAGGCCGTGCGGAACTGCGCTTCGGCCAGCCCGGCCTCGGCGGCCTTTTGCGCCCATGTGAAGGCCTCGGTCCAGTTGCGCTCCACGCCCTTCCCCGTGAAATAGAGCAGGCCCAGCGCGTGCATGGCCGCCGGGTCGCCCTTGTCGGCGGCGGCCTTCACGGCCTCAAACGACTTATCGGAAAAGGCGGTCGGCGCGGGCTTGTCAAAGGCCTGAGCGGCCAGCGCCGCATCGCTCATGAGCAGGCCACCCGCGATCAGCAGCGCGGAACAAAAGGTTTTCAGAGACATAGGAGGCTCCCCCCGGAACGATAATACCGCTCCCTTGTGCCAAACCTGCGCCGAAAAATCCACTGCAAAGCGAGCTGACCCTTAGAGCATTCGTCGGCTCAGTTTAGCCGACGAATGCTCTAAGTTTTCACTTGGTCGCGCAATTTTTCCGCAAAGTGGTGTCCACTTTGTCGGATTGCGCTCTAGCTTAACAAAAGGTAACCTTGTCCCCCTTTTGCAAGCGCCCGATTTCGCCTATGTGTAGAGACTACACACAGGCTTTTTAAGGGAGCTACCCTCGTGATCAAGCTGAAGCGTATTCTGGGTCTGTTTGCCGTCGCGGCCGCCGCCGTGAGTCTGACGGCCTGCGACGTCAACCGCATCCCGACTCAGGAAGAAAACGCCAAGCGCGCCTTCTCTGACGTGCAGGACGCCTATCAGCGCCGCAACGATCTGGTGCCGAATCTGGTCGCCACGGTGCAGGGCGCAGCCATCGCCGAACGCGGCACCCTGACCGAAGTGGTCGAAGCGCGCGCCAAGGCCACCAGCGTTACGGTCGATGCCTCGACCATCACCGACCCGGCCAAGTTCCAGCAGTTCCAGCAGGCGCAGGACGGCATGTCCTCGGCGCTGGGCCGCCTGATGGTCGTGGTCGAACGCTATCCGGACCTCAAGAGCCAGCAGAACTTCACCACCCTGATGTCGCAGCTTGAGGGCGCGGAAAACCGCATCTCCATCGCGCGCCGCGACTTCAATGCCGCCGCTCAGACCTACAACACCACCCTGCGTTCCTTCCCGCAGAACATTCTGGCCGGGACCATTCATTCGGGTTCCAAGCCGATGGAATATTTCAAGGCCGCGCCGGGCGCCGACAAGGCCCCAAGCGTGGACTTTTCGGGCCTGAACAACGCCGAAGCCTCGAAATAATCCCCTGGAGCATTCGTCGGCTAAGTTGAGCCGCCGAATGGCTCTAATTATTTCTAACGCCTCATGTTTTTCCGAAAAGTGGTGTCCACTTTTCGGCATGAGGCTCTAAACGGAAGGCCGTCGCATGTCTCTCCCCGCCTCCGCCCTGCGGATCAGGACCGCATGGACGGCCTTTCTCCTTCTTTGTCTGACACTGTGGGCTTGCAGCGCCAGAACACAGCCCGTTTTTCCGGAACTTACGGGTCATGTGGTCGATGAGGCGAACATACTCTCCCCGGAAGTCGAACTCGAACTGAGCCGGCAATCCATTGCTCTTGAGAAACTGACAAGCGATCAGTTCGTAGTCGTGACTGTTAACGGTCTTGAAGGCATGACGATCAAAGAATTTGGTCAGTCTCTTGGAAACCATTGGAGGGTCGGACAATCCGGACGCGTTCTGGACTCTTATGGTCACCGGCATAAAGATAATGGCGTCCTGCTTATCCTAGCCCCAAATCAACAACAGGCGCGTATAGAGGTCGGCTACGGTCTCGTATCTGTGCTAAGTGATGAAAAAGCAGCCGAAATCATGTCTTCGGTAATGGTCCCGCTGTTTGCAGAGGGCAAATATGAGAGGGGCGTCGTGTCTGGCAGTGACGCGATAATCAATGTACTGCGAGACAATCACTCGGCTGCCTCGGATCATCGGGAGACCAATCTGTGAGCCGGATACGCACGACTTGCCGTCAACCGGCGCCAACCACAATATTGACGGTGCTGATAGCCGTATTGACGCTGTGGGCTGCTGCTGCCCTGATGTCTGCGGCCTTCGCGGCACCCGACTTCCCTAAACTTACCGGGCGCGTCGTCGATCAGGCCGAGCTTCTGACGCCCGAAGTCGAAGCGGACCTGACCGCCAAGCTGGCGGGCCTCGAAAACGCCACTACGGATCAGGTCGTCGTCGTCACGGTCAACAGTCTTCAGGGCTATGACATCGCCGACTATGGTTATCAGCTGGGCCGCACCTGGGGCATCGGTCAGAAGGAGGCGAAAGCCACCACGGGCGTCGAGTCCGAAGCGGGCGGTCAGTTCAAAAACAACGGCGTCTTGCTGATCGTTGCGCCCAATGAGCGCAAGGTGCGTATCGAGGTCGGCTATGGCCTCGAACCGGTCATTACCGACGCCTATTCGTCCGTGATCATCCAGAACGCCATCCTGCCGGCCTTCCGCGACGGCGATTATCAGACCGGCATCGTCAAGGGCACGGATGAGATCATCGCGCAGTTGTCGGCCGATCGCGGCACGGCCATCGAAAAGGCGCGTCAGGTCGCCCAGCAGCCGGTGCACAAGGCCGAGCGTTTCCCCGTGTGGATCATTGTCGTTGTGGTGCTATTCCTGATCATCTTCGGACGCGGCTGGCTGCCCTTCTTTATTCTGGAGGCCCTGCTGCGCGGCGGCGGGGGTGGTGGTGGCTGGAGCGGCGGCGGCGGTGGCGGTGGTTTCAGTGGCGGCGGCGGCAGCTTCGGCGGCGGCGGTTCGTCGGGTAGCTGGTAGAGGGAAAGACGGACATGCCTTTGAACATCGACCACGCCCGCATCAATGCCGCCATCGCCCGTGCCGAAACGCAGACGGCGGGTGAAATCACCTGCGTTATCAAGAAAACGGCGCTCGACTATCCGGAAACGCCGCTGATGTGGGCCGCGGCTTCGGCCTTTATCTTGCCACTGATCTTTTTGGGTCTGGGCGTGTGGCCGCACGACTGGCTGGGGCCGGTCCTAAGCGCCCTTGCCGGGTGGAATGCCCCCAACGTCACAGGCGAATTGCTGGCCGCCGAAGCCATCATCTTTTACGCCCTGACGCAGCTTATTCTATTTGCCGCCGTCTATCTGCTGGTCAGCGTGCCGAAGGTCACCCTGTGGCTGACGCCGCGCTTCATCACGCGCCGCCGCGCGCACAAAAAGGCGCTGGAACAGTTTCTGGCGCGCGGCCTGCACCTGACCGAGGCGCGCACCGGCGTGATGATCTTCTGCGCACTTGAGGAACGCTTTGTCGATGTGATCGCGGATGAGGGTATCTACTCGCGCGTGGACAAAAAAGAATGGAACGCCACGGTCGCCGCTCTGGTCAGCCATATCAAAAAAGGCGACCTGACCACGGGGTTTGAAGCCGCCGTCGAACGCTGCGGCACGGTGCTGAGCACACACTTCCCGCCGGGGGCGGTGAATGCCAATGAATCCCCCGACGTGCTGATCGAGATTTAAAGTCTCTCCTCCCTGTTGCGAAGCAATGGGGAGGTGGCAGCCCGCAGGGCTGACGGAGGGGGACGGCACCATATGCAACCAAAAGCTCAGTCGCTGATCGTTCGAGTCATCCCCCTCCGTCAACTCACTTCGTTCGTTGCCACATCCCCATGCCTTTGGCATAGGGAGGGGGGAAGAAGCGATTATGCGACTGGCCTTCCCCTCTGATCCCGTGTACACACCGCCGCCCTTTTGTGTGTGTGGAACCTCCCATGTCCTTGCGTCCCTATTGCGGTATAGACTTCGGCACCTCCAATTCGGCGGTCAGCGTCGGGCGCGGCGATCAGGTGCAACTGGTGCCCGTCGAAGGCGATGCCGTCACCCTGCCCTCGGCCATTTTCTTCAATACCGAGGAAGACCACCTCAGCTTCGGTCGTAAGGCCATTGCTGAATATCTCGACGGCTATGAGGGCCGCCTGATGCGCGCCCTGAAATCGGTGCTGGGTAGCCATCTGATCGGTGAAACCACGCAGGTCGGCACGAAGCGCAAAAACTTCCGTGAGATCATTGGTCTGTACATCGCCCACGTCAAAGCCGCCGCCGAACGCCACGCCGGAGAGCGCATCGAAGACGTGGTGCTGGGCCGTCCCGTGCACTTTGTCGATGACGACGCCGAAGCCGATCAGCGCGCCGAAAACGAACTGCGCGGTATTGCCGAGGCGCAGGGCTTCAAGACCATTCGTTTTGAGTACGAACCGCTGGCCGCCGCGCGCGATTACGCCAGCCGCCTCAGCGAACACGAAACCGTGCTGGTGGTCGATATCGGCGGCGGTACGTCGGACTTTTCGGTGCTCAGCCTGTCACCAGACCATTCCGACATTCTGGCCAATACCGGTGTGCATATCGGCGGCACCGACTTCGACCGCCTGCTCAGCATGGATACGGCCATGGTCGATATGGGCTGGAAGTCCAGGCTGAAAAGCGGGCTCGACATGCCGGGCCTGACCTATCATCAGCTATCGACCTGGCACCTGATCAACTTCCTTTATACGCAAAAGGTCATGCACAGCGTGCGTGAACTGCACCATCTGGCCGAACGCCGCGACCTGACGCAGCGCCTGATCAGGGTGCTGGAAGACCGCATGGGCCACGCCATCGCCAGCCGCATCGAAGCGGCCAAGATCGCTTTGTCCGCTGATGCGGTCACGCACATCGACTATGCCGATATCGAAGCCGGCTGGGTGTCGGACGTGACGCGCGAGACGCTGATCACGGCGACGGCGCGCGAAGTGGCCAGGGTGGTGGCCACCGCCGGGTTGTGTGTGGAAAAGGCAGGCCTTAAGCCTGACGACATCCATACCCTGTTCATGACCGGCGGTTCGACCGCCATGCCGGGCTTTGAAGCCGCCATGCAGGCCGCCTTCCCCGCCGCCAAAATCAACTATGGCGACCGCTTCTCGTCGGTGGCGTCGGGTCTGGGTATCGCCGCACGGGCAGAGTTTACAACCCTTTGATCCATGTGAGCAGGGCCGCGTCGTCGCTCATATCCCCTTCGAATACATGCGTCGGACGTTGCGGCTCATTATTGCCGCGCGGGCGTCCGCGATAGACCTTCATAGGCACGCCGATGCCCGCCATCCCGCTGGGCAAGGTCTGGTTGCGGACTTCCATATAGAGGGTGTCGGCTGAGGTTTCACGCCCGACCTGCACCGCGCCCAGCGCCTTCCACAGATCCACCGCATCGAGGCAGGCCGACCCGCAAGAGGTATCCGTCAGGACAAAGACACGACCTTTGAAAAGGGGCGCTTGCGGTCCGGCAGGTCCTTGCGACGCGTCGCCCTCATTCGCATCATGCCAGTAGGCTTCACCCTTATCGCGCGCCGCCTTCATCCCGGCCAGTGCGCGCTCGCCCCACTGAATGGCCTCAACGCTGCCGCTGTTGGCCTTCTGATCGGCTACGAAGGCGGCAATGGTGGCTATATTGGCTTCGGATGGCCGCCAATCGACGGCGTCCGCGCCTCTGGCTTCATGGGCAGCCATCCACTCGCCGCCCCAGATTTGACGCGCAATCTCATAGCCCCATTGCGATGAGCCGCCGCCGTTGCCGCGCAGGTCCAGCACAACGCGACCGACCCGGTTTAACCGCGCCGGTTCGGCCTTGAGCGCGGCGATCAGGGTGGTCAGTTCACGATAATCGTCGCTTTGTGTATTGCCATTAAAACCGGGCGTGGACAGCCACAACGTCCCCTCGTTTTCACGCAAACCGAAACGATAGTCACGTGCCGGGCGCGTCAACTTAAGATATTTGCCAAGGTCTTCGTTACTGATCTGCGTCCACGTCAACCGATAGGTTTTCGGGCCCGCTTTGGTGGCAAAGCGGCAGGCTTTCAGCGGGCTGAGATAAGGGTTGTCGGTATTGACGAACAGAAGGTCGCCATAGGTGACGCGCTGCGATTCGAGGAACCAGCGCCCGCGGAACGCGCCGACGCGCTGTTCGGCCAGCAGGCCCGCCTTAGTACCGTCGCACGAAATCAGCTTCGCCCCCACAGGCGGCGTGTCCGTCCGACCCTCTTGGCGCGCCGCCACGACTTGATCTGCACCGGTCCATACGGTCAGAAATCCCGGCCAGGTACTGTTGAGCTTGGCCCCATCGCCGATGCCATAAAGCTGCACATGGCCGTCATCGAACGCCGCCTGATAGGCTCGCAGGGCCCACCACCAGCCGCCAGGCGTATGCACCGTCTTCGCCCGTTCCAGCGCCTGTTTCAGCCCGGCCTCGGCACGCGGGCGAAAGGCAAGGTTGAGCGGATCGACCGGCCCCGGATGGCTGTCCATAATGGCGGCGTGAAAGGCCGTTACATCGGCCTCCAGCCGCGCCTTCCAGTCCACAGGCTGTGTAGGCGGTGTGTCCTGCGCCTGCGCTGTGCAGGCGGTCCCGGCGATAAATCCTGCCAGCAAAAGAATCCGGTGCATTCGATCCCCCGTTCGGATATGAACACCGCAGCTTATCCCGTTCCGGTTGATTGCCAAGAGGCAAGACACCGCCTTACCAAAACATAATGCGACAAAATCGCAGGGACCGGCTTGCCATCGCCCCTCGGCCCCTGTATTAACGCGCTAACACAGTAACACACATGACTGACAAGCCAGCCAAGACCCCGCAATCCTTCGCCGCAGACGAAGCCGAACTGGTCCGCGCCCTTCTGACGCTGAAAACAGCCGAAGAGGTGCGCGCCTTTCTCGACGACCTGTGTACGCCGTCGGAGATCCGGGCCTTTGCCGAACGCTTCAAGGTCGCGCGTCTGCTGGACGAAAACGCCCTCTCCTACCGGGACATCTCGGAACGGACGGGGGCATCGACCACCACCGTCACCCGTGTGGCGCGCTTCCTGCGCGACATGCCGCATAAGGGCTACCGGCTGGTGATCGACCGATTGAAACAAGAAAGTCACTAAAGTCCTATGCCTTCCGAAACCCTCAGACTGCGTATCGCCGTTCAGAAATCCGGCCGTCTGGCCGATCGTTCGCTGGAGCTGATCTCCGGCGCGGGTCTGCGCGTCATGAAGGGCGCCAATGAGCTGCTCTATCGCATCGAGAACCAGCCCATCGACCTGCTGCGTGTGCGCGACGACGACATCCCGACCTTTGTCGCCGATGGCGTGGCGGAACTCGGTATCGTCGGCTACAACGTGCTGGCTGAGCACTTTCCGGAAGATGACCTCGAAGACCGCATCGTCATGCGTCTTGGCTTCGGCAAGTGCACGCTGAAGATCGCCGTGCCGGACAGCGTCACCTATGAGGGCCCCCAAAGCCTGGAAGGCAAGCGCATCGCCACCTCATACCCCAATATTCTGGGCAAATGGCTGAAAGACCGGGGCGTCAGCGCGACCATCGTCGAAATGCGCGGCGCGGTCGAAGTGGCCCCGCGCATGAAGATCGCCCACGCCATCTGCGATCTCGTTTCCACCGGCGCGACGCTGGAGGCCAATGGCATGAAGGCCGTCGATCTGGTGCTGGCCTCCGAGGCCGTGCTGATCAAGGCCCCGCACGCGCCGCCCGCCGATCTGGCGCACGTCTATGACATGTTACTGCGCCGTTTCGATGGCGTCACGGCATCGAACGGAGCCAAATATGTGATGCTCAACGCGCCGCGTGAGCATCTGAACGAGATTATCGAGCTGATCCCCGGTGCCGACGCCCCGACCATCATGCCGCTGGCCGGACGCGAAGACACGGTGGCCGTCCACGCCGTGTGTCAGGAAAACGTCTTCTGGGACACACTCGACAAGCTCAAGGCGGCGGGCGCTTCGGCGATCCTCGTCCTGCCGATCGAAAAGATGATGAAGTAAGTCAAGTTACCCCTCCCCCATCTGCGCTTCGCTTGATGGTCCCCCTCCCCACCTTCGGTAGGGAGGAGAAACGACCGCCCTCCTCCCTACGCAGTGGGGAGGTGGCGCGCAGCGCCGGAGGGGTATCTTTCCAACCGAGTGGCCCGATGAAGACCTTTATCTGGAAAGACCTCAGCGCGGCGGAACGCAAATCCGCCCTCTCTCGCCCGGAAAACCGGCGCGACGCCCGCGTGCTCGAAACGGTGAAGACCATTTTCGACGACGTCGAGGCGCGCGGCTTTGCCGCCGTCACGGATTGGGCGACGCGGCTGGACGGGCACGCCCCGGTGCGGGTCGAACTGACGCGCGGTCTGGTCGATGAGGCGCGCGCCAACCTGAGCGCCGACGACCTCGAAGCCATGGAACTGGCGGTCGAACACGTGCGCGCCTTTCACGCCGCTGAGCTGCCGTCTGCCGGGCCGGTCATCGCGCCGTCGGAGGGTTTGTCGCTTCAGCGCGTCTATCGTCCCATCTCGACCGCCGGGCTTTACGTGCCGGGCGGCACAGCGCCGCTGTTTTCGACCCTGATCATGACCGCTGTGCCCGCGCTGGTCGCCGGTGTGCCAAATCGTGTTTGCGTCACGCCACCGGCCAGGGACGGCTCGCTACACCCCATGATGATCGCTGCCGGGGCCGCCGCCGGTCTTGAGGCCGTGTGGCGCGTCGGCGGGGCGCACGCCATCGCCGCCATGGCGCTGGGCGCGCTGCCAGACGTCCCGGCCGCTGACAAGTTGTTCGGGCCGGGCAACAAGTACGTCGCCGAAGCCAAACGTTACGCCACCGAGCGCATCTCCGGCATCGCCATTGACATGCCCGCCGGACCGTCGGAGCTGATGGTCATTGCCGACGCCTCGGCCAATGCGAAGCTGATCGCCGCCGACCTGTTGTCGCAGGCCGAACACGACGCCGACGCGCAGGTGGTGCTGGTGACGCTGGACGCTGATCTGATCGCCGCCGTCGCCTCTGAGCTTGAGGCGCAACTGGCGACCCTGCCTCGCGCCGTCATTGCCCGCGCCTCGCTGGAGCAGGCGCGCCTGTTCGTGGTCGATAGCCTTGAAGCCGCCGCCGAGGTCGCTAACCTCTACGGCCCTGAACACCTTGCGCTTCAGGTCGCCGATCTCGACGCCCTGATCCCGCAACTGACCGCCGCCGGCACCGTGTTCGCAGGCACCTATGCCGCCGAAACCTTCGGCGACTATGCGGCGGGCCCCAGCCACGTCCTGCCGACCGATGGCGCGGCGCGGGCCTGGGACGGCATCACCATCCGCTCCTTCCTGACCAGCTTTGTGGTGCAGCGCGCCACGAAACAGGGCGCAGCGACCATTGCGCCGGCTGCCGCGCGTCTGGCGCGTCTGGAAGGTCTCGAAGCCCATGCGCTGGCGGCCGATTTCCGGCTGGAGGTTTAACCCATGTTTGCGTCTCCCTTCACCGCCCTCAATGCGCAGGGCTCCAGCCTCGAAGCCTCGCCGCCCTCGCTGGAGCCGCTGCGTGAGCGCATGGCCGAGCTTTATGGCGTCGAACCCTATCAGCTGATGGTCACGCGCGGTGCCTCACACGCCACCGAAATCCTGATGCGCCGCCTCAAGGTCAATGGCTATGAGGCCGTCTTCACTGAGCCCTGCTATTCGGAGCGACAATACCACCTGCAAAGTCTGGCTGACGCCTATGGCCTGACGCTGAAACAGGCGACCAAGCCGCTGATGACGCTCAAAGGCGCCGGGATGTACGTCATCGACAACCCCGCCATGCCGGACGGCAAGGCCTGGGACCTGATCGCGGCGCGCACCTTGGCCGTTGAAATCTTCCCGGCCCTGCTGGTGATCGACGAGAGCTATTTCGACGTCTGCGACGCCCAGAGCCTGATCGAACTAACGAAATCCGAATCGAACGTGGTGGTGCTCAAAAGCCTGTCCTTCCTGTATGGGCTGTCGGGCGCACGGGTCGGCGCGCTGATCTCGTCGCCCAAGACGCTGAACGGCCTGACGCGCTTCTGTGAGCCGGTGCCGCTGCCCACGCCGTCGATCCGCGCCGCCGAGGCTGCTCTGGCCCCGTCACGCGCCTTAAGCGTTCAGGCGCGCATCGAGCTGATCCGTGGCGAACAGGCGCGCCTGCGTGAGGCGCTGGAACAGGCGTCTGCCGTGGTGCAGTTTCACGTCAATGACGGTCCCTTTGTGTTTATCAAACCGAAGGACCTGATCCGCAGCCAGACCCAGCTCAAGAAGTTCGGCATTACGGCCAAGAACGCCTATGAGGGCCTGATCATGGCGCTGGGCGACAAGGCGCACAATGACCGCATTCTGGCGGCGCTCGGTGTCAACATCGAAGCCGGACGTCCGGCGCGGCGCGGTGAGGTGCTGCGCGACACTAAGGAAACGAAGATTTCGGCCATTGTCGATCTCGATACGCCCAAGCCGGTGAATATCCACACCGGCATCGGCTTCTTCGATCACATGCTGGATCAGGTGGCGACGCACGGCGGTTTCTCGCTGCAACTGTCGTGTCAGGGCGATCTGGAAATCGACGGCCACCACACCATCGAAGACTGTATGCTGGCCTTTGGGCAGGCTTTGAAACAGGCGCTGGGCGACCGCGTCGGCATGGCGCGCTTCGGCTTTGTCCTGCCGATGGATGAAACCGAAGCGAAGGTGTCGATCGACATTTCCGGCCGCGCTTTCTGCGTGTTCAAAGGCGACTTCGACGCCAGCCACATCGGCGACTATCCGACCGAAATGACCGGCCACGCCTTCCGTTCGCTGTCCGAAGCGCTTGGGGCCTCGATCCATGTCGAGGTCGAAGGCGAAAACGACCACCACAAGGTCGAAGCCTGCTTCAAGGCGCTGGGGCGTGCCCTGCGCATGGCCACCCGCATCGAAGGCGACGCTTTGCCCTCCACCAAGGGGATGCTCGCATGAGTCAGGTGGTTGTCATCGAACTCGGCTGTGCCAATACCGCCTCGGTGCTGTTCGCGCTGGAGCGTCTGGGCGCTGAGGCCGTGCTGTCGTCGGACGCGTCAGAGATCAGGGCCGCCCCACGCGTGGTGCTGCCCGGCGTCGGCGCGGCAGGCTTTGTGATGAGCCGTATCCATGAACTAGGTCTGTTCGACACGATCCGCGGCCTGACCCAGCCGCTGATGGGCGTCTGTCTGGGGCAGCAACTGCTGTTCGACAGCTCCGAAGAGGGCGATGTCGCCTGTCTGGGGCTTATTCCGGGCCGCGTGACAAAGATGGAAGCGCCCAAGCCGCTGGTGGTCCCGCATATGGGCTGGAACCAGCTACAGGCCGTGCGCGAAGACCCGCTGACGGCGGGTCTGAACGTGGGCGACTATGCCTATTTCGTGCACAGCTTCGTCTGTCCGGTCACCGAACATACACTGGCGCAATCGACCTATGGCGCGCCGTTCGCGGCTATGGTGCGCAAGGGGAATGTCTGGGGCTGTCAGTTCCACCCCGAACGCTCCTCCGCCGCCGGTGCGAAGATACTCGAAAACTTTCTGACACTTTGATACCTGCAACACCCACCCCGCCCCCGCCCCCATTTGCTGCGCAAATGGTCCCCCTCCCCACCCCAGGGTGGGGAGGTACAAAACGCCGCACGAAGGGCATAGCCCTAAGATGCGCAGGTGGGGGCTCTTCCTTTTTACGCTGCGCCGGAGTTACGGCATGATCCTCTACCCTGCTATCGACCTGATCAACGGTGAATGTGTCCGCCTCTCCCAAGGCCGGTTTGATGCCGTCACCAAATACGACTCGGACCCGTTCAAGCGTCTGGCCCTGTTCAATGAAGAGTTTGCGGAATGGGTGCATATTGTCGATCTCGACGGGGCGCGTGCCGGCGCGCCGCAGCAGCACGAACTGATCGGGCGGCTGGCGCAGGCCTCACGCGCCAAAATCCAGACCGGCGGCGGGGTGCGCTCGCGTGCGCATGTGCAGACCCTGCTCGATCAGGGCATCTCTGCTGTCGTGGTCGGGTCTGCCGCAGTGAAGGACCCCAGGGAGGTGCGCGGCTGGCTGCGCGACTTCGGCAAGGAGCGCCTCACGCTGGCTCTGGATGTGCTGCCGACGGAAAATGGCGATTTCGACGCCGCCCTGCACGGCTGGACCGAAGGGTCGGGGATTTCGCTGTGGAAGGTGCTCGACGAATATCCGGTCGGCGTGGCGCAGCGCATCCTCGTCACCGACGTGTCGCGCGACGGCATGCTGATGGGCCCGAACATGGACCTGATGCGCGCCCTGAGGCAAAAACGCCCGGACCTCGACATTCAGGCTTCAGGCGGCGTGCGCTCGGTCGAAGACCTCTATGATCTCAAGGCGCTGGGCGTGCACGGGGCTATTGTGGGTAAGGCCATCTATGAGGGCCTGATTGATTTGAAGGCCGCGCTCAATGTGGGTTAAAACGCAAACCGCCTCCCCTGTAGCGCAGCGTACTGGAGAGCGTACTGGGGAGGTGGCGCGGCGCTCGCGCTGGCGCGAAGTCCGCGACGAAGGGGGCAACGCCTTTCGACCGCTCGCCCCCTTCGTCTCGACGCGCTTCGCTTGCTCGACACCTCCCCCGCTTCGCAGGGGAGGAGGAAAGAACAGAAGGCCATTACCATGTTAGCCAGACGCATCATCCCCTGTCTCGACGTCAAGGACGGCAAGGTCGTCAAGGGCGTGCAGTTTGTTGGCCACGAAGTGCTGGGCGACGCCGTTGATATGGCGCTGCGCTACCGCGACGAAGGCGCCGATGAGTTGGTGCTGTATGACATCACCGCCTCCGCCGAAGGGCGCACGGTGGATTACAACTGGGTGCGCGACATTGCCCGCGCGCTCGACATCCCCTTCTGCGTGGCGGGTGGCATCCGCTCGGCTGAGCAGGCAGTGAAATGCCTCAATTCCGGGGCCGACAAGGTGTCGATCAATTCACCCGCTCTGGAGCGCCCGGACCTGATCAACGAACTGGCCGAAATGGCCGGGTCGCAGTGCGTGGTGGTGGGGGTGGATTCAAGAGAACTCGATAACGACTACTACGTCCATCAGTATTCGGGCGATCCGGACAAGATCCGCGCCGCGGGTCGCCGCACGCTCGACTGGGTGGTCGAGGCGGCGGAACGCGGGGCCGGTGAAATCGTGCTCAACTGCATGAATCAGGACGGCGTGCGCAAGGGGTATGATATTCGGCAGTTGCGTCTGGTGCGCGACCTGATCGACATTCCGCTGGTGGCCTCAGGCGGGGCCGGCGCGCCGGAACACTTTACCGAGGTCTTCGATCAGGCCGACGTGTCGGGCGCTCTGGCGGCCAGCGTCTTCCACAAGAAGATCATCCATATCCCGGACCTCAAACGCGACCTGCAAAAGGCGGGAATCGCGGTTAGGATATAGAGGCCCCCACCACCCCGCCCTTCGGGCGCGGTCCCCCTCCCCAACGAGTTGGGGAGGTATGAAAGGGTAGCTTTTTTTATACCTCCCCAGTTTACTGGGGAGGGGGACCGCACGAGATCGCAAAGCGAGCGAGATGCGGTGGTTGGGGTTTAGAGCGGAATGATTTCAAATGGAATCATTCCGCTCAAGCCGCCATTGAGGCGGCGGCCAAGGTGGCGCAAGCCACCGCCCGGCGAGGGGCGAAACAAAATCTAGATCATTATGTTTCCACCAGAAATCATAATGATCTAGAAAGGAGCCAAAACAGATGTGGAAACAAATAAGAGTTTGGCTGCTCGGCGGGATCGGTAGCCTGCTGTTTCTCGGAGGAAGTTTAGCGCTTTACTTTGTGACCTTAGACAGGTTGGAGGTAGGCGATCCCGAAGGGAATAACCTGACAACCTTCCTGTCTCTTTTCGCTTTTACCGGGCTTGGGGCTTTTATGGCTCGGCCCGCCCTTCTGAAACTCATCGCTTTTATAAAGTCACAGACAAAATAATATGCCCGAAGCCCACACACTGCCCAACCCCCTGACGCTGGCCGATATCGACGCGCTCGATTTCACCAAGGGCGACGGCCTGATCCCCTCCATCGTGCAGGACGCTGATACGCTTCAGGTGCTGATGCTAGGCTATATGGACCGCGCCGCCCTGACAGAGACCCTGACCGATCGTCAGGTGACCTTCTTCTCGCGCTCCAAAAACGGCCGCTGGCGCAAGGGCGAAACGTCAGGCGACTTCCTCAATCTGGTCAGCGTCACGACCGATTGCGACGAAGACGCGCTGCTGGTGCTGGCCCGTCCCGTCGGGCCAACCTGTCACACCAAGACCACCTCGTGCTTCGGGCACGACACCGCACCCGGTATCGGCTTTATGGGCCATCTGGCCGCCGTGGTGAAGGACCGCGCCAAGGCCCCACCGGCCGACAGCTATACCGCCCGCCTGATGCAGAAGGGCGTCGCCAAGATCGCGCAGAAGGTCGGCGAAGAAGGGCTTGAAACCGCTCTGGCCGGGCGCTGCGGCGACCTCGACGAACTGCATAACGAAGCCGCCGACCTGCTCTATCACCTGTCGGTACTGCTGATGGCGCGCGACACGACGCTGGAGGCCGTTCTGGACATCCTGCGCGAACGCCACACAGGGCGATAAGGCTCTTCCGCGTTTTCGGATTCGACAAGCGCTCGGTCAGTGTTAGAACGGGAGGGATAACACCGATCCGAGACTGCCCATGCGTCGCCCTGCCTTTGTCCTGTTTCTGTTTGTCCTTGTCGCGCTGCTCAGCGCGCCGGATATAGCGCGCCGTTTTATGGACATTGACGCCCCGTGGCTGGGCTGGGTTCAGGCCGGGCTGATGGCGGCAGGGGTGATCTTTGCTGCCCGCGCCCGGCTGCGCGATGCCGGTAAGCCCGAAGGCTGGCTGTGGCAGGCCCTGCTGGTCGTCACGCCGGTCTATGCCCTGTTTGCCTCACCGGTCGCGGGGCTTCTGCCCATACCGAGCCAGATCAGTACCCTGGCACTGATCGGGGCCAACGGGCTGGTGTTCGGCGGGCTGATCGCTCTGGCCCTGCTGCCTTCGGCATACGCCGCGACACCGGCACGGCCCCGGCGATCAGACTCCGATGGCGGCTTGGTCCCGACTACGGACACGACCTCCGCGCCGTCTTCTGGCAAGGGCACGCACGATTCGTCCAACGACAGCGGCTATGGCGATTCGTCGAGCAGCAGTGATGGGGGCGGGGACGGCGGCGGCGGCGGCGACTAGATCGGTATGACTTTTAATAGAATCGTCATTCAAGCACCTCCCCTGATTTCAGGGGAGGTGGATTTGACGCCGCTCAGGCGTCAAAGACGGTGGGGTTAAATACCGCTGCTTTAACCCCACCCGGCCCTTCGGGCCACCCTCCCCTG
>NZ_JAIXSV010000001.1 GCF_027484505.1 Asticcacaulis sp. | reverse complement strand
AATGGGCGCAAGGCGTTGAACGATCTGGCGAATGCCCACCTGACCCTGCTGGAACGCGCGGGCGTCATCTCCGCGCCCCTCGCCGATGCTGCCCGCTTCTTCCCCCTGCGGTTCAAGGAAGCGCCGCCGGACATTCCCGAACCCAGCTTTGTGGAGCAGAAGGCCACCAACGCCATCCGCGCCCGCCTGCTGGGCATGCTGGGCGTACCCAGCCTCTATGCGCTGGACCGGTTGGACCTTGCCGTCGATACCACCCTGGACCAGCCGACACAGGCGCGAGTGACAGAAACACTCAAGAAACTGGCCGACCCGGCGCAGGCGGCGGCCTTAGGTCTGGTCGGTGACCGGCTGCTGAACAATGCCGACCCGGCCCGCATCGTCTATTCCGTCACCCTGTTCGAACGCACCGCAGAGGCGAACCTGGTCCGGGTGCAGGTCGACACGCTGCCTCAGCCGCTGGACCTGAATGAAGGGGCCAAGCTCGACCTTGGCTCCACGGCCAAGCTGCGTACCCTGGTGACGTATCTGGAGATCATCGCGCGGCTGCATGCCCGCTACATCACACGGGAAAGCTATGAGCTGGAAGCGGCGGCGCTGGAGGCGCCCGACCGGCTGACGCAATGGGTTTTACGCACCATGGCGGCCAATCCCAGCATCGGCATCGCCCCCCTGCTGGACCTTGCGATGGAGCGGGAATATTCGGCCAGCCCCGCCGAACGCTTCTTCACGGGCGGCGGCCTGCACAGTTTCGGGAATTTTGACGACAAGGATGATGGCAAGGTCATCACCGTGTCAGAGGCGTTCCGCCATTCCGTCAACCTCGTCTTCATCCGCATGATGCGGGACATCGTGAACCATTACATCGCCGAGGGGCCGGACAGCCGCGACGATCTGATGGACGATCCCCGCCACCCGGCCCGCCGCACCTATCTGGCGCAGTTCGCGGATCAGGAGGGTAGCGCCTACCTGAACAAGTTCTGGTCTGATTATAAGGGGCTGGAGCCGGAAGCGGCACTCGACAAGCTGGCCAAGCGCATCCGGCCCACGCCGGACCGGCTGGCGGTCATCTTCCGCTCCGCCCTGCCCAACGCCACGGCGGACGACCTGGGCGTCTTCCTGAACCGGCACATGCCGGCCGGCGGCCCGCCCGACGCGCAGGTGAAGGCGCTGTTCGACCGCTATAATCCCGACAATTGGTCGCTGAACGACCGTGGCTATATTGTCGGCGTGCATCCCCTGGAACTGTGGCTGGTGGGATATCTTCAGGACAGCCGGCAGGCACAGCGCGGGGAGATGCTGAAGGACAGCAGCGTGCCGCGCCAGGAAAGCTACAAATGGCTGTTCACGTCCCGGTCCAAACAGGCACAGGATACGCGCATCGGCATCGTGCTGGAGGAAGAGGCGTTCAACCGCATTCATGAGGAATGGACGCGCCTTGGCTACCCGTTCGGCAGCCTGATCGCCAGCTACGCCACCTCCATCGGCAGCTCCGCCGACCGGCCGGGTGCGCTGGCCGAACTGATGGGCGTCATCCTGAATGATGGGGTGCGCCTGCCGACCTTACGCGTGGGCCGTCTGCATTTCGCCACCGGCACGCCGTACGAGACCAGTTTTGTGCCCGCCAAGCTGCTGGACGGGGCCGAACAGGTGATGGAACCAGCGGTGGCCCGCGTGGTGCGCCGCCATCTGCGCGACATCGTGGATAATGGCACCGCGCGGCGCGTGAAAGGCGCCTTCACTGCCGCTGACGGCACCGAAATGCCCATTGGCGGCAAGACGGGTACGGGCGACCATCGTTTTGAACGCTATGGTCCCGGTGGCGTCGTCCTGGAAAGCCGCGTCGTCAACCGCACCGCCACGTTCGTCTTCTATATCGGCGACCGCTTCTTCGGTGTCATCACGGCGCATGTGCATGGGCCAGAGGCCGCGGAATACCGCTTCACCTCTGCCCTGCCCTCACAGCTGCTGAAAATCCTGGCCCCCGCCCTGAACCCGCTGTTGAACGCGGAGACGCAGACGGCGGAGCGGGGGCGGTAGGCGTTGCAGCCCCAAGCTCGATGACGTAATCTGACCAGACTGACTAGATTTGGAAGGTCGTGATGGCGGACCGTAAACGAGGAGCTAATCACGTCGTGCCTGGGCATTGGCCGCTCCAGGAAGCGAAGGCGCGGTTCAGCGAGCTCGTGCGCCGCGTCCAGGCCGACGGTCCACAGCATGTTACCGTCCATGGACGTGAAGAGGTTGTCGTCATCTCCGCTGCGGAGTTTCGGCGCTTAAAGGGCGCTGAAACCGGTCAGAGCCTGATCGACGCCATGCGGGCGGCACCGTCCAGTGACCTAGATTTCGATTTCGAGCCCATTCGCGATCCAGCGCGGGTACGGGATGTGGTGTTTTGAGCGGCTGGCTGCTGGATACCAACATCCTGGCCGAGCTGCGGCGACCAAGACCTGAGCCGCGTGTTCTGTCCTTCATCGCCGAACAGCCGCTGGAAACGCTCCATATCAGCACTGTTACTCTGGCTGAAATCCGCTTTGGCATCGAGAAACTGGATGACCCAGTCAAACGGTCCAGCCTGACAGAGTGGCTCACCCACCGGGTGCGCCCGATGTTCGATGGCCGCGTCCTGCCCGTCAGCGAAGATGTGATGTTGAAGTGGCGTTTGCTGATGGCAGAAGGGCGGAAAATTGGCCACACATTCCCTCAGCCGGATTTGATCATCGCAGCAACGGGCCTTTGCCACGGCGTGGCCATCGTCACCCGTGACATCGACGATTACACGCGCACCGGCGCCGATCTGCTGAATCCCTGGGCATTGCCCTGACACCGTCCACCCACCCGTTCGGCCATCCCCCTTATCCCCATCATTCACAGCCAAAGACCCCTTCCCCCCGCCGCCCATTGTGCTAGCTTACGGCATCCACCCCCTACATCTAGTGCTGGTGCCATGTCCCTGCTGACGCCGAACCCGGTTTACAAGCCTTTCCGCTACCCCTGGGCCTATGAGGCCTGGCTGACGCAGCAGCGAATCCATTGGCTGCCTGAGGAAGTGCCGCTGGCCGATGACGTCAAGGACTGGCGCAACAACCTGACAGATGGCGAGCGGAACCTGCTGACGCAGATTTTCCGATTCTTCACCCAGGCCGATGTCGAGGTGAATAACTGCTACATGCGGCATTACAGCCGCGTGTT
>NZ_JAIXSV010000330.1 GCF_027484505.1 Asticcacaulis sp. | reverse complement strand
ACAACAACAACAACAACAACAACAACAACAACAACAACAACAACAACAACAACAACAGTGCAAGCAAGGGAGAAGAAAAAGAAGAGGCTGCGTTTTTTTCCTCGGCCTTTCGGTCGCTGGGAGTCATGCAACACAAGAACGGCTCTGTCAGTGCCTACCGCCTCACCAAGTCGGAAGGAGCCAACCAGCGCGAAGAATACCCGTGGAAAACCCTGGTGGAGAAAGTGGTCGTGGACGGCCAGTACATCTACATGCAACGCCCGAGCGGCGCGCACTTTATTTTCAACAAACAAGAATGCATCATGACCTTCAACAACGCCGAATTCATCTTCTACGGCTTTGTGGGCGACGGTCTGGCTGTCTTTCTTCGCCGCCGAATGAGAAACAGCCTCAGCAGCAAGTTGAAACGAGCCGTGCAGCCAACGGCCGCTTCTACCGCCGCCGAAAAACAAGAAGACGACAAGGATGCGGTGGAAGGCACCATCTTTATCTACGCCATATCCCCGGAACGAATGCTGCAGCTGGGCGCTGAGTGTAGCGGCGGCACGGAACGCATGCCACCAACCGGCTCGGCCGTCGTCCACGTGCCCGACTGGTCCGATCCGCGCCAGTCCGACCTGATTGGCATTAACCAAGCACCGTCGGCTACGGCCATTGTTGAAGAGCGCCTGTGGTTTGTTTTTCCTCAAAATCTGCAAGTCGTCAACCACGGCCGCATGTTCAGCGTGAGCACGGGCAAGACGTTGGACGCCGAGCACAAAATTGTGCGCACCAACCTGGGTGTGGTCGTTCACATGGCCCGAGGCGGTACGGAGATTGGCAGCCTCTTCCAAGTCATGACCTACATTGACGACAACGGCCAAGTGCAAACGGTGATTTTGGCGCGCACATTTCATTTTATCACCAAACTGGCTGGTGACCAGAAGGAATTTCTGCTGCAGGAAGATTCAAAGTGCAAGTGCAGCAACGGCTGCATCATGACCCACGACGGCCAGCAAATCTGCGCCACTATTTCCCACCAAATCATGACGCACCACAGCGACGACTGGGCAGCCATGCAGGCGGCACATGCTAAGGTGTTGCAGCACGTTGACGCACGCTTTCGCGGCTTTCACTGTGCTATTGTTCACCCGCTGCTCAACGACATGAACATGGGTTTGATTGCCACGGTGCCGCGCGATGACGGCAAGTATCGCGACACTGCGTTCCAGAACGTGGCCAACTTCAAGCTGGCGATGGCCAGCATCACCCAGGCCTGCGCACTGAAGCTGGGCAACATTTTCCCCACCACCACTGGCTCCAGCGACAGCTTTGGCGTGTCCTTTTACATGACGGCCCCACATCCCGAGCCGGAGCGGACCTGTTTCGGTCACTTCGCAATCCACTACCCAGACGGCGAGGGGCCGATCTGTACGACACACCCGACATTGGTTGACGAGCCCTTAATAAACAATTTTGTGTACACTGGCTCCAGCCCCTGCACAGATTTTCACGGCGCAGACGCGCAATTCAGCCGGGCTTTTATCTCCACCATCGTGCGCATATGCGACCAACTGGCCAAAAAGTGCAAAGATACTGAAAAGTTGCGCCTCTTGTACGACAGAGCGCTCAAGCAAAGACAAGAATCGGACAGTTGCCTCAAAATTGCCAACGAGAGCAAAGAAAAAGTGGAGCGACAGATCAGCGACATGTCCAAACTGGCCGAGGAGCAGGCCAAAACCATTTCCAAACTGGCGACTGAGAACCTAAGCCTGGAGGAAAACGTCAGAAAATTGCAGGAAAAGCCGCAGCGGCAGGAAAAACATGTGTCCACTAAACAAGCCGACGCCAGCCAAGAAAAAAAGTTTCAACAGGCCAAGTCTGAGTTGGAAGAGATGGGTGCCAAGTTGGCCAAAGTTCAGCAGAGTGCTGCTGTCGGTCTGGCTGAAAAGAATACATACATCCAACAACTACAAGCCGAACTGAGAAAGGTGGTTGCTGAACGCGACCAGGCATTGGCAGACGTGAAAAGGGAGAAGGATTCTCTTCGTCAGGCTTTGGCTCGCGCCAGTGCCACGCATCAGAAAGAAATCAAAGCGGCCGTGGACAAGGAGCAGGGACAAATGCAAGAACGACTGACTCATGCTAAAAAGGAGCAAGAAGAGTTGCAAGAAAACATGAGGAAGAAGCTGGAGGCGGCTGAGAAGGAGTTGCACGATTATCGGTGTGCAGAAGACCAGGCCAACCAGTCGCGCGCTCATTTGGAGGCCGCTCTGACGACTGGCATGGCAAAAGCGTCGGCGGAGCTCACCGATTTGCGATCGCAACTGGACGCCCAGGCGGCGCACTACGAAGCCATTATCCAAAAACTCAAAGCCGCTCCTTCCGCGTCGCCGACACCATCTTCGTCGTCAGAAAGCCGCAGCATTGACCTGGCCGATTTTGTCACTGATTTGCGCAGCGACAACAAGGAATTGCGCGATGACAATCGTGTGTTGCGTGCGAACATCAAGCAGATGGAAGAAGCCGCTGCCAAGCTCACGGCCGAATTGGAAAACAGAGGCCGCATCATCGCCAGCATCCGCGAAGAACAAAACAGACACGGCGATGTTTATCAGCAACTGACGGCGTCTCGGTCTGCATATGATGTTTTGCTGCAGCAACACAACCAGTTGCAGGCGACATTTGCAGAGTTTCAGGTTACGTATCAAGAATTTCAACCGCGGTACCAAAAACTGTTTGAAGATTACAATGCGATGCAAAATCATCTTTATCAGTGCAACGAAGAACTGGCCCGCCTGCGTGCAATCACTTCATCACGCTCGCCAAACAACATCCAAGGATCCAGGCCGTACGGAAACCCAAGACCGCCACGAGGCCGGTCCGCTCCTCCGGTGGCCGCACCTGAATCAGTTGCTGCTTCTGAATCAGTTGCTGCTTCTGAGCCTGCTGCTGCTTCTGAGCCAGCTGCTCCTGCTTCTGAGTCTGCAGCAGCTGATCAGGCGGCGTGAATGTGATGGACCATTTGCCATTTGCACTTTCAAACTTGAACGACATTTCTTTTTTGTTTTTGTTTT
>NZ_JAIXSV010000275.1 GCF_027484505.1 Asticcacaulis sp. | reverse complement strand
GACTAGTTTACAAGCCGGCATCGACAATTATGTGAAACTGGCGCAGTCGATGAACAGCCCGCTGCTACCAGACCGCTCCATTTCCACCAACGTCGAGCAATCGGTGCAAATACTTCAGGCCAGAGACCGGCAGCGCAACAGCCGCTTCTTGGAATTGATGGCTTTGCCCCTGACTGAAAAAGAGCGGCAGGATAGCGTGGCGGCTCTGCTCGGCTATTCACATGTGGGTGGTGTTTGAAGAAAAAAAAATTTCCCAAAAAGTAACCAAAAAGAAAAAAAAAGGAGACTCTGTCGTGCTAAAAACAAAGAAAGAATGCAGGTCGAAACAAAAAAGGTGCTGCACTTGGCATGTTCCTCTGTGTGCGTCGTCATTGTGGTGTTGATGCTGGTAGTTTTGCTTGTGCGTATTGCGGCTTCGTTTAAGATTGCCGCAGCCAGCGCTAGCGAACAGATGGTCAAAGTCGGCCACCGATCGCTGCCAATTTTTGTTTTTGAGCCGGCCAAGGATTCAGTGACGCCGGCGCAAATCGCCATGGACTACCAGCTGCAAATGAATTTGTTTATTTTGCGCAACGGGTTTTTAACAGGCACACCTGCGTTGTCGGCCTGTGTGGAAAATGCCTGCAAAGCAGCTTACACCTTGGCCCAACTCAAGGCCGGATTCAACCACAATACTGGCATGGGTATGCAAGTGAGCCAAATACGCCCCTTGGCGCCGTTGCGGGAGCTGCCGCACTATGGACCTTTGAACAAGTAAAAAAAAATGTGTTTTTTTTTCAGGGCTTTTTTGTAATTTAAAATAAAACGCAAAGACCAACAAGATGAATTCATTGCTTTTGGCTCTCATTTGCTTATTGATTGTGCTGATGGCCATTATGATTATCACCGCAAAACCAGGGCAAAAGACGCCGGGCGCTGGATTAACCGCATCCAAAGCGTCTAAAAAAGGCTGCGGGTGTGGTGGTTAGGCAGCAGTGTCGGACCAGTCTTTCCACACTGTCCAACCCAGAACCCCGAAAACAGCCAGGCAAAAAATAATAATCAGAGCTGTGAGCACACGATCTACAACACTGGGCTCGCTGACAGCCGATGGCGCTGGCGGTGGCGCAGTAAGAGCGGGCGTTTGAGTGATGTCATCACTGCCTTTTTTTGAAAAGAGCGATGTGAAAACAGTGCTGCTGGCCACATTGACTGGCACAATGCTGGTGACAGTGGTCGTCGTGGTGGGTTTAGTCAGCACCCAGGTCGGTGTGCCATTCAGCACTTGAATCGTGTACGGCACACCGTCGACTGGAGCCGGCGGCAAAAGAGATTTTTTCATTGAACCAAAAATGGGGTATCCGTCTTCGCCTTTTTCGTCTTCTTTTTTCGAAGACAAGGGTGTTTGAGTGGCAGGCGGAATGCCGTTCAACGTAATTCGTTGGGCCAAAATCGTGCTGGTGTCGTCGGCCACCAATATGTTGAAATTCAGCACCGTGTTGCTGCCGATAGCCTGCGGAGCAATAAAGTTGGCGCCGGCCAGCGCCATGTTGACTTGGGCTACGGTGCCTTTAAAAGCAATAGACAGGACATTGGTGCCGGTGATGTGCACAGGCCCTTTTGCCGAATAAATGTTCTGCGCCATGGCCCGGCCGGCTGTGCTGACCGTGTTGGCGTGCACCGAGGCGCCAAAGGTTTCTGTTGTGCCGATGCTCGCCAGTGCAGACGGCACTTCGGGAATGATGGTGACGGTGGCGTTATCGGCTCCATTTTTGGTTATTGAAATGTTGGGAAAAGGCGACGGCACGCCGATGGTAAATGTCGTTTGTCGGGCTGCAGCGATCGATGCTGTGATGTTCGGAGTGTGGTTTGCAAAGGTCAGTGTCTGCGAGAACGAAGCGTTGCCGTCGTGGCCCACCACCATAATCTTGGCTTTGGAAATGTCCTTGTGCTCATCGTAGGTGAATTTGATGCCTTGCAGCATGGTCGGCACCACATACATGGGCGGGCCCGAGACGGTGCACACGCCATCCTTGTAATTGATGGCTGTCAGGGCGCTGTTGGAAGCCAGCGCAAAAAGGGTGGGCTCGGACATGGTCATGACCAGCGACATGGTTTTTGTGCTGGCATCATAAGCAGGTGTCGAGCCTGGCACAAGACACACAATCACCGATCCTGCATTTTCGGTGATTGGAATCGGGTTGACCAGAGGAAAAGTGATGGACATTTTTTTTTCTCGCTTTTATTCTTTCTTCGCTTTCAGTTCCAAAAAATATACTTTTCTGTTTTTTAATAATTTAAAAAATACATGGATAATTCCAACAAATCTCTTCATCAGCAGGAATAAAACGAGTAGCTACAAGACACAACACTGGCGGTTGAACGTCAGACAACATTCGCGGCGGCGACGTGGGCTGACCAAGAACTTTCTTCTCATATGTTTTCACAGGCAAGTAATCGCGGCGCGCGTTGGGGGCCACCATGTCCGAGTTGGCAAAACAAGCCCAGCCTCTAGTACTTTCTAATTCTTCAATGTTGGCTGGCGGCTCGCAGTCCAGCACATAGTCTGTGTTGGCAACGCGAATGGCGTAGCGCCGGGCATTTTCGCTGAGTAGAGTGCGGTCCTTCAAAAGGCGGCCGGAAAATGTGCACAATAAAGTTCCTTTCATAATATCAGCCCGCGCATAAAGCCCACAACCTTGTGTGGTGCTAGGCCTGATTTCGATGCGAGAATCGTTGTAGCCGATGCGTGGCCACATATTCCTCTCTTCTCTTCTTCTTCTTCTTCTTCTTCTTCTTTCAGAAAACAAAAATGATGTTGAAAAATCTATTTTTTTTTTTTAGAAAAAAACCGTTGTTGTTAAAAATACGGATTGCGCGCCGTGTAAAAATCTTCAAACTTTTTGTCCGAATCGTTGTTTTCTCCAACCTCTCCTCCTTTTTCGTTTGTTGCTGCACGAGAGCCTTGGGCTTGTCGGCCCAAATGCAAACCCAAGCCAAAAGACAGGACGGAAAAAATGACAACCAGAAGAGCAATTTGCCAGACGTGCATTATTTGTTCAGCAGCTGCTTTTCTTTTCAAAAACTTTGTGCGTTCAAAATTTATTTTTTTTATTTTCCCTGAGTTTTACAAAAGTAAAAAAAAAATGTTTGCGATTGTTGTGGTGGGAAAAACAGGCCGGGTGGTCGGCATAGGCAGCAGTGAGGAAAATGCTGTGCGGATGCTCGATCGGTCCCGTATTGCTTTTGCATCAAGAAACGCCTGTTGTTTAAACGATTTGCATCATTACTTTATCAGCCGTAACTCCAAATGGTACTTGAAAAGCAAGTTGATTACACCACATCACACGACAGAAAAATGTGGTCGCTTCACCGTCACGACTTTTCCTTGAAACGGCGTTGCGACAATTTTGAGAGTGAAATTGAAATTGCTTTTCGCTCATTTTTTTTT
>NZ_JAIXSV010000223.1 GCF_027484505.1 Asticcacaulis sp. | reverse complement strand
TCCACCAGACGCGGCGTCATCTGCGCCTGCGCCACGGCCGGACACACAACGGCCCCCAGAGCCATACCGGCTACGATCAAACCTGGCTTACGCAAGCGCATTCTTGCCCCCATTTCTGCAATCTGTGATATTTTCGCTGCACGTCCCTGACAGCGTCTTTACCATAACCCACAGGGCAAACAATCGCCATAATTTCCAGCAAATGAGGCACAATAGGAGAAGGTCTGCCACGCGTTCAGTGGAAAGCCTTGCCTCAGAACCTTTTAGTTGCAGTCGTCAACGATTTGCGGCATATTTGTGGTGTTTCAAGGCACGAGGTGTGGGCATTGCCTGCCTTCAAACTCTCGATTTCAAAGTGGCGTAAGGCTGGCCGGGGCAGACCGGTGGGGACTTTCTGGACGCGCATTCACCATGTCGGCGCTGTTTGACATCATCATCGGCTTTATTGCGGCCCTTGTTTCCGCGGCCTTCCTGCATTTCGGTGCCGGTGCGGCGCCGGAACAGCCCAAACCTGCGCCCGTCACTCAGAAGCAAGCCGTGCCTGCGACCGCACCGGTCACGCCCGTCAGCGAAACCACCCCGCTCAGCCAACCGGCCCCGGCGCAGGAGGCTGCCCCTCCTATCGTCGCCGTCAAAAGCGAAACCGTAAAATCTGAACCCAAACGCGATGCAGCGGCGGTGACCGCGCCGGTCGTACGGGTGCAGACGGTACGTTCTGAAACGCAAACCGCGCTCCCGCCGGTGGTGGCCCCCGCGCCGCCGGCACCACCCGCCCTGGCCCTGCCGCCTCTGCCAGCGGTTCCGGCCTTGCGACTGCACGTTGCGGCACTGAGCGCCGAGGATCAGGCCAATATCGCGCGTGAAGTGGAAAAGAGCCTGCGCGCCGCCGAACAGTCCCGCGCTTACGAAATCTCTATCGCCGTGCGCGGTGAAGATGCCAAATGGGTGATCAGGGCCGCAAAGGCCGCAAAGGCGTCGCGTCAGGCACAGGAAGACGCGCTCAGCGGCCCGTGCCCGGACTCGCATGGGGCCCCCGCGACGGGTCAGATTCGCACGATCGTCGCCCAATAGGCCGACAGGGTTGAGGCCGCCGGACCGGACGGGGGACGGCCTATGGTAAACATCCTCGCCTCCACCCCGCTAAACCATTTGCGTTATCAATGATCTGCGGCTAGCGTTCGCCTCACGGGAGAACCCGGCTTTCCGGTGGTAAAGACCCTGGCGCAGGACAGTATTCTATGAAATCTCGCATTCGTCCCCCTCTGAACCTCTCGTCTTCCGAGACGCGGGGTCGTAAATCCAGACTGCGCCCGCTGTTTGAGGACGATACGCCCGCCGAAGATGCGGCCCATGAGGAAACGCATGCCGAAACAGTGAATCTGGGCGCGGATACGGACGATCTCGACATCCCTTCGGCCGCGCACCTGAGCGATGCGCGCGCAGACAGTGAGGCGACGCACGACTTAGTGCCCGAAACGGTGGAACCCCCGCTTGAGGTAGAGCCCGCGCCGGTGGACGACCTGCTTGAGCGGCCGCTGGATTCTCACGCGGCCTCAGAGCCGCAACCGGCCCCGCCGCCCGCCGAGACAGTTGAGCCTCCGCTGCACACCCCCCTGCCGCCGCAGCCCCACACTGAGACGCCGTCCGCCCTCACCTCGCACCGCAAGGCTGAACCCGCCACCGCGCCGGTCAGCCCCGTCGAAGTCAAGCCTGACGGCATTATGAAGCTGTCGGGTGGCTCACCCGTGCCCTTCTGGGGCGGAGTGACGGTGATCAGCCTGGGCTGGGCCCTGTGCCTGACGGCCTTTATTCTGGGGGCCGAAACCCAGATCGCCGCCTTTACGTTGCAGCCGTTCCGCGTGGTGATTCTGGGGGCGCTGGCCCTGTTCCCCATCGGCCTGATCGTCGCCACGGCCTTTGCGCTGCGCCACGCCGCCGCCCTGTCGCGCGAAGCCCGCCGCACCGCCGCGCTGGCCGATGCCATGGTCGCCCCTGCCGCCATTGCCGCCACCCAGACGACGGCGCTGGTCGAATCCCTGCGTCAGCAGGTCGAACAGGCGGTGCGTGCTGTGCGCGTGGCGCACAACGACCTCAACGAACTCAGCCTGCGCATGAAGGTCGAAACCGAATCCATGCTGGCTGCCGCCGAGCAGGCGCGCCAATCGACGCAGACCATCACCGGGGCCCTGTCGCTTGAGCGGCAGGCGGCGATGGATATGGGCGTGCAGCTTGATGAACAGGCACGCGGCGTCATCGATGCTGTGGACCGTCAGGCGCGCATGGTGGCCGATGCCTCTGATCTGGCTCAGACGCAGTTGCGCGAAGCCGAAGCCGCTCTGGCGGCGCGCGCGGCTGACCTCGCCTCCGTGGCCGCCGATACGCACAATACGGCGCGCACCGTCGCCGAAGACCTCGATCGTCAGACGCTACGTCTGGAAACCGCCGGGGCCGGCGTCGCCGATCAGATCCGCAGCGTCGAAGAAGGCCTGGGGCAGCAGCGCGCCGGGCTGGTCTCCGCCGCCCTGTCGCTGCGCGCTGATCAGGAAGATTTCGCCGTCCATCTGGAAAACCAGCGCGCGCAACTGTCCGAAGCGCTCAGCGTGACGCGCAACGCCACCATCGAGTTGGGCGAAAGCTCGTCGCGCGGCGTCGATATCCTGCGCGATCTGGTGCTGCACGCGCAGGAACAGTTCCGTCAGGTGCTCAACGGCGCCGAAAACGAGCGCACGGCCTTTGAAACGCGCATCCATTCGACACTGTCCAACATCTCGGTCATGGCCGCCGATGCGCGCGATGAGCTGATCAACGAGACGCGCCGCGCGCTGGAGCAGCTCAATATCGCCGCCGAAGACGCCCGCCGCGCCGCCGCCGATGCCGCTCAGACGGCGCAGGTACGCGTCGATCGCCTCAACGAATCCCTGTTCGAAGCGGGCAAGAAGGCCGATGAGGCGTTCGATGCGCGCTTCAACTCGGCGCGTCGCCTGATCGAGGATTCCGCCGCCCTGATCGACGAGGCGGGCCTGACCGCCGCGGATCGTCTCGACAACGCCTTTGGCCACGCCCGCGACGGCATCAAGCAGGTGGAGATGGCGCTGAGCGACCTCAATGCGCGCGCCGACGAACTGCCGCTTCAGGCCAAGTCGCGGCTGGAGGAAATCCGCCGCGCGGTCGAAGACGGCCTGCTGGCCATGACCGAAGCGGCGCGAAAGGCGGCGCTGGAAACCGAAAGCGTCGATCAGGCGTTTCAGGAGCGCGTCAAGCGCAATTACGACATGCTGACCGAAGCCGTGCGCCTGATGGGCGTCATTTCCTCCCAGCCCCTGCCGACCGCGCCGCCCGCCCCCAACCCCTACGTGGAGCGCTTTGAGCGCCCCCGCGACAGCGCAAGCGCGCGCACCGCGACCCCCGAACCGCGCACGCCCGCGCGCACCGAACGTCCTGAGCGTTCGCGCCGTGCGCTCGACCCGCTGGAAGCGCCGCTCGATACACCGCGCCCGATCTCTGCCACCCCGTCGGCGTCGCGTACCCCCAGCGGCCTGTCGTGGCGCGACCTGCTGAACGGCATGGACGGCCGCGAAGCCAGCCCGCGCCCTACACCCGCCCGGCCTGAACCCGCCCCCGCCCCTGTGGAGCCCAGCGGCCCGGACAATCTCGATGACCTGATGATTGCCGAAGTCGCATCGATGGGCGTCGATGCGCAGGCCCTGCTCAACCGCTCGCGCCTCGAAGAAATCATCGCCGCCATCGTCGCTGACGATAACGAAGGCGCGCGTCTGGTCCTGCGTCGCATCGCCCCGGCGGCCATCCGCCGCCTCAGCCGCCGCCTGACCACCGACGCCAATCTGCGCGATCAGGCGCAGGAATTCGTCACCTTCTACGACCGGCAGCTCAATATCGCCCTGCTCACCCGTGATCCGCGTGGTGCCCTGACCGAGATACTGGCCACCCCGACGGGGCGCACCTATCTGCTGTTCGATGCCGCCATCAGCGACCTGATCTGATGCACTTCACCTGTCGCTCCGAAGCCTGGCCCATTGCCGGGCGCTTCACCATTGCCCGCGGCTCCAAGACCGAGGCGCATGTCCTCTATGTTGAGGTGACGGACGGCGCGCACAGGGGCCACGGCGAAGCGGTGCCCTATGCGCGCTATGGCGAAACGGTCGAAGGTGCGCTGGCCGCGCTTGAGGTCGCGCGGCCCGCCATCGAAGCCGGGCAAATACCCGCCCTGACAGGGGCTGCCGCCAATGCGCTCGATTGTGCCCTGTGGGATTTGCGCGCCAAGGCGTCGGGGGTTCCGGCATGGAAGACGGCGGGTCTGCGCACCTTCAGCCCGCTAAAGACCGCCTATACGCTGAGCCTCGATACGCCCGAAGCGATGGGGGCACAGGCCGCCGCCAATGCCCGCCGCCCGCTGCTGAAACTCAAGATCGGCGGACCGGATGATCTAGCGCGCGTGGAAGCCGTGCGGCGCAATGCGCCAAAAACGCGCCTGATCGTCGATGCCAATGAAGGCCTGACGCTCGATAGCCTCAAGGCGCTGGCGCCCGAACTGCAACGCCTCGGCGTTGTGCTGATCGAACAGCCGCTGAAGGCGGGCGAAGACGACGCACTGGAAGGCTATAAGTGCCCTGTGCCGCTGTGCGCCGACGAAAGCCTGCATACGCGCGCCGAGCTGGAGCGCTGCGCGCGCCTTTATGATGCGGTGAATATCAAGCTCGACAAGACGGGCGGCCTGACCGAGGCGCTGGCGCTGAAACAGGCGGCGCAGGACAAGGGGCTGAGGATCATGGTCGGCTGTATGGTCGCCACTTCACTGAGCATGGCTCCGGCCATGATCGTGGCGCAGGGGGCGGATTTTGTCGATCTGGACGGGCCGCTGCTGCTGGCCAAAGACCGCGAGCACGGGCTGAAAGTCACCGGTTCGATGCTGGAGCCACCCGAACCGGCGCTGTGGGGGTAGAGCGGATTTCGTTCAAATTGAATCGAAATCACGCTCTAGATCATTATGATTTCTGGTGGAAACATAATGATCTAGATTTTTTTTTGCCCCTCGCCGGGCGGTGGCTTTGCCACCTTGGCCGCCGCCTCAATGGCGGCTTGAGCGGAATGATTCCAGTAGAAATCATTCCGCTCTAAATTTTTGGTTTAACGCGCTTTTTTATCCGAAAAGTGCGTCCCACTTTTCGGAAAGCGCTCTGATCAGCCCTTTTTCAGGCGCGGCGCGAGAAAGGCGCAGACGATCAGTTGCAACTGATGGAACAGCATCACCGGCAACAGCACCGGCCCCAGCACGGCGGCCGGAAACAGCGTCCCGGCCATCGGCACGCCTGAGGCCAGCGACTTTTTGGAGCCACAGAACAGGACCACCACGCGGTCCTCGTGGCTGAGGCCCATGCGTCCGGAAATCCACCAGGTGCCGCTCATGACGATGGCCAGAAGCCCGGCCCCGATAACGAAGATCAGGCCCAGATCGCTTAAACCGATCTTCGACCACAGGCCTTCGACGACCGAGGCCGAAAAGGCCGTATAGACGACCAGCAGGATCGACCCGCGATCGACCCGCCCGACCAGCGTCTTGTGCCGGTCGAGATAGCCCTTCAGCCACGGCCGCATCAGGTGCCCAACCACGAAGGGCAGCAGCAGTTGCAGAGCGATGTCGATGATCGAATCGAGCGACACGCCGCCGCCCGTGGCATTCATCAGCAAGGCAACCAGCAGCGGCGTAATCACAATCCCCAGAATATTAGACACCGACGCGCTGCATACCGCCGCCGCCACATTACCCCCCGCTATGGCCGTAAACGCGATCGACGACTGCACGGTCGAAGGCAGCAGACAGAGGAACAGCACACCCGACAGGATCATCGGGTCCATCAGCGGTTTCAGGGCCGCCTGTATCCCCAGGCCCAGCAGCGGAAACACAGCAAAGGTGGTCAGAAACACCACCAGATGCACCTTCCACGCCATCAGCCCGGCGAAGATGGCTTCGCGCGACAGCTTGGCCCCATGCAGGAAGAACAGCAACACAATGGCCGCGTCCTTGACCCATCCAGCGACCACAGCGCTGTCGCCGCGCACCGGCAGGACAGAGGCCAGCACGACCATGCCCAGCAGGGCCAGTATGTACGGATCGAAGGTCTTGATCAGGTTACGCAGTGTGAAGGCGGGGGTATCGGTCATGCTTCCCTTTTCGGCGTCTTTGGGCCGATAATCAACCCGGCACACCGACCTTTTGCGCCGCCAGCAGCGGCACGATCAGGTCGCTGACCGGTGTCGGAATGCCGTGCTCACGCCCTTTGCGCACGATGACGGCGTTGCGCGCGTCCCATTCGGTTTCGCGTCCGGCGGCGCGGTCATCATACATCGAATTGGTGTCGTCGGGCGTGGCGGCCATAAAGCGCGCCATCTGTGTGTCAATCAGATCGTCGGGCAGGTCCGCCCCTTCGGCCCGCCCCACGGCGACGCATTCGCTCAGGATGGCGCGCGCAATCGCGGCAATACCCGGCTGATGGAAGACCTGCATGGTCTGCCCCGTAAGCGCCAGTATGGCCCCGCCCGGCGCGTTGACGCACAGTTTCTTCCAGTTTTCGCTCACATAATCCGGCGTCGGACGCGCCGTGACAAAGCTGCCCGTAAACAGCGCGCAGAAGTCGTGACCTTCCAGCGTATCGGCGGTGAGCAAGCCCGCCCGGCCCCGCCATTCGGCCACACCCGGCGCGGAGCGTCCCGCCGGAATATCCACCACCACCGGCACCAGCACTGTCCCCACGGGAACCACCGGCGTGACCCGCTCACGGTGCTCAACGCCGTTTTGCAGGATGGCGACGCGGGTTTGTGGCCCGACCGTGGCGTCGAGCCACGCTTTGGCCCCTTCGACCTGATGCGCCTTGACGCACAGCAGCACCCAATCGGCGGGCGTGAGCGCCTCCGGTGTGGTCACCACCGTCGCGCGGCGGCGCGGTGCCATCTCACCGGCATTGGCGACCTTAAGCTGCGCGAAGGCCTGCCGGGCGGCAAACACCACCTGATGACCGACGTCGATCAGGGCCGCCCCGACACTCAGGCCGACCGCACCGGGCCCGATGATAACAATATTGGCCATTTTATTGCGTTTCCTTACCCTGGGTGACGCTATCGTTGCTGACAATTTGACGATAACGTAACCCTCTTCTGCGGGGTTTGTGATGACCGACTTTGCCAAACGTTTCAAGCTGATCAACTATTATCCGCCGTTTATCGGGGCGGGCATCCGCGTCGTGCGCACCAATGCCGATTTCACTGAGATCGAGGTGCAGATGAAGCTGCGCTGGTGGAACCGCAATGTGGTCGGCACGCAGTTCGGCGGCTCGCTGTACATGATGTGTGACCCGTTCTTTATGGCCATCCTGATGACGCATCTGGGGCGCGGCTACATCGTCTGGGACAAGGCGGCGCGCATCGACTTCCTCAAACCCGGCCGCGGGCGGGTCACGGCCATTTTCCGCATTTCGCCGGAAGAGATCGCGCGCCTCCGCGCCGAGGCCGACAGCCAGCCCAAGCTGGAGCCGGAATTTGAGGTCGATGTGGTGGACGATGCCGGCGTGGTGGTGGCGCGCGTGCACAAGACGCTGTATGTGAGGAAAAAGCCTCCCAAATAGCCGCACGAGTGACGAATGGTCTGGTTCGCCAGCGACAATACCGCCCCCATGCACCCCGCCGTTCTGGCCGCCCTGAGCGCCGCCAATGAATGCCACGCGGCCTCCTATGGCGCGGATGAGATCACGGCGCGCCTCAATACCCGCCTGCGCGAGGTCTTTGGCAATCCGCAGCTGAGGGCCTTTCCGACCTTCAACGGATCGGCGACCAATGGCGTGGCGCTGGCCTCTGTCATGCGGCCGTTTGAGGCAACGATTGCCACCCGCGACGCCCATATCCAGAACGACGAATGCGGCCTGCCGGAGTTTTTCACCGGGGCCAAGATCCTGATCGCGCCCGATGTGCTGGGCAAGCTGACGCCCGAAGGGGTTGAGGCCATCGTCGCCCTGTCGCAGGATCACGCCCCGCACGCGGCGCGCCCCAAGGTGATCAGCCTGACGCAATCAACCGAGATCGGTACGGTCTATGGCGTCGAAGAGTTGCGCGCGCTGCGGGCTGTGGCCGACCGGCACGGCCTGCTGATCCATATGGACGGGGCGCGGCTGGCCAACGGTGTCGCGGCCTTAGGTGTATCGCCTGCCGAGGCCGTAACCGGGGTGGATATTCTCTCCTTTGGCGGCACCAAGGCGGGCGCGGCCCTGGCCGAGGCGGTGGTGATTTTAAACCCCTCCCTGATCCGCGACTTCGAATATTGGCACAAGCGCATGGGGCAGTTGCCGTCCAAGATGCGTTTCGTGTCGGCACAGTTGCTGGCCCTGCTCGAAGACGATCTGTGGCTGACACTGGCGCGGCACGCCAATGGCATGGCGCGGCGTCTGGCCGAAGGACTGAGCGCGCTTGAGGGCGTGTCTCTGGTCTATCCGCAGGCGGCCAATGCCCTGTTCGTTACCCTGCCCCCGGCTCTGGCCGAGGCGTTGCAGGCCGCCGGGCACCGCTTCTATCCGTGGTCTCTGGCGGGGGAGCATGTCTATCGGCTGGTGTGCAGCTTCGCCACGACCGAGGACGAGGTCACGGCGTTTCTGACGGATTGCCAGACGCACCTCGCCAGCCGCTGAGACCTTATCATGTCCAAAACCACCGCCGCCACCGCTGCTCTGCAAAAGGCCGGGATCGCCTTCGATCTCCACCCCTATGCCTACGATCCGGACGCGCCGCGCGTCGGCCTACAGGCCGCCGAAGCGCTGGGCGTCGATCCGTCGCAGACCTTCAAAACCCTGATGGCGGAGGTCGATGGCAAGGGCGTATGTGTCGTCGTGCCGTCGGACGGCGAAGTGTCGATGAAGAAGCTGGCGGCGCATTTCAAGGGCAAGTCGGCGCAGATGATGAAGGTGCCCGACGCCGAAAAGGTCACGGGTTTCAAGGTCGGCGGCATCTCGCCCTTCGGTCAGCGCAAAACTCATCCGACCGCCATAGACGAGACGGCGCAGCTTTATGAGCGCATCTATATCAATGCCGGCCAGCGCGGCCTGCTGCTGTCGATTGAACCCGACGCCGCCGCGCATGTCCTCAAGGCCGGATATGTGGATGTGATGGCGGAATAGCTTACAAAATCTCCTCCCCTGCGGAGCGGGGGAGGAGGGTTTTCACGTCGCCGTCTTGCCGACCGTCATGCCCTTTTGCACCGCCGCGCGAGCGCCCACCGTATCGAACCATGCCTTGATATGCGGCGTGTCGGTGAGCAGTTCTTCCTGCTGATAGAAGGTGCGCAGCGTATTGATCCACGGATAGATGGCCATGTCGGCGATCGTATAGTCATCCCCCGCCACATAGGCGTGCTTCGACAACTGCGTTTCCAATACGCCCAGCAGGCGCTTGGCTTCGTTGGTATAGCGGTTTAGCGCATAGGGCACCTTTTCCGGCGCGAAGACGGCGAAGTGACCCAGCTGACCGAACATCGGCCCCAGCCCGCCCATCTGCCAGTTCAACCATTCCAGCACCTTGTAACGCCCTTCGCCTGATGCCGGCAGGAACTTGCCGGTCTTTTCGGCCAGATAGACGAGGATGGCCCCGGTTTCAAAAACGCTGATGCCCGTCTCTTCATCGACAATGGCCGGGATCTTGTTGTTGGGGGAGATTTTCAGAAAGTCCGGATGGAACTGCTCATCGGCGCCGATATTGACCGGCCTGACCTTATACGGCAGGCCCATTTCTTCGAGCGCGATGGAGGCCTTGAAGCCGTTGGGCGTGGTCCAGGTGTGCAGAACGATCATGGTCTTTTCCCTTTGTAGGTCTAAAGCGCTTTCCGAAAAGTGGGACGCACTTTTCGGATAAAAAAGCGCGTTCAACCAAAAACTTAGAGCGCTATTTCGATTCAGTCTGAACGAAATACACTCTACTGTGACGCAGACATGGGCATGAAACCGCAAACGTCAAGGTTACGGTTTCACCACCATCAGCCAGAATACAAAAACAATCGCCGGAAAGGCCAGCGCCCCAAGGATCACCCACCACCGCTCATAGGTCCAGTAGAGCGGCGGCAGGGGCTCACCCGACGCATAGGCGGCTTTCGCCAGATCGCGCATCCGGATCTGCATCCACACCACGGGCAGCCAGCAGGCCCCGGCGAAAAGGTAGAGCAACAATCCGCCCAGCACCCAGCCGCCAAACAGCTCCAGTCCGCCCAGATGCACAAGCCACAGACCGCTCAGAAGCTGCACGATGACGGCGGGTGTGGTGAACAGCCAGTCGGCCATAACCACATGGCGCGAGGCAAAGGCGATGCCTGCGACCTCTTTGCGACGATTGGCCATGAACATGAAAAAGGCCGTGCCTATGCCGGTGCCGAACAGGATGGTCGATGAGACCACATGCACCCACTTCACCCACAGATAGAGCATTGATCCCCCTCGCCTTCGCGCCTAGACTCCCTGTCATAGTGGCAGGGGATCGAATGGACAAGTCAGTGAACACACCCCGCTCCTCCCCTGAGATCAGGGAGGACGCTCATACGCTCTGGCTTGTCTATGATGGGGACTGCGTGCTGTGCCGGTCCGGCGCTCTGGGCTATCGCGTCAATCGGGCCGTGGGGCGGCTGGAGACGCTCGATGCGCGCGGTGACCCCGACCACCCTATCCTGAAAGAGATTCGCGCCCGCCAGCTTGACCTCAATCAGGGCATCGTCGTGGTCTATGGCCATCAGTGGCACCACGGGGCTGAGGCGCTGAACCGACTGGCGCTGCTGGGGTCGAATAGTGATTTCCTCAACCTTGTCAACGCCTGGATGTTCCGCTCGCCGCGCCGCACGCGCTGGCTCTATCCACTGCTGCGGGCGGGGCGCAATCTCAGCCTCAGACTGGCCGGAAAGACGCAGATATGACCCCCATCTTCGCCACCATCTTTGCCGAACAATGGGACGCCCTGCCCCCGGCGCTCAAGGCCCACTATGCCAACCGTCCGTTTACGCGCGACCATGTGATCGTCGAAGGCACGCTGGACGTCGAGATGCACCCGCTGCTGCGGCGTTTGTCATGGCTGATCAAAGCGACGGGCATGTTGACGCCCTATGAGGGCAAGGCCGTGTCGGTAAGCGTGCATTTCCGCTCCGAACCCGACAGCGACGCCTTTGTGTTTGAGCGCATCTTTCGTTTCGCCGGGCGTGACCCCGTGACCTTCCGCTCGCGCATGGTGTCGAAACGCCCGCACCACGTGACGGAATACATGGCCACCGGCATCGGCTGGCAGGCCCATTACGATTATCACGAAGGGCGGGTGCGGTTGCGACACGCCGGCTATGTCTGGCGGCTGTTCGGCCTCGACATCCCCATGCCCGTGACGGCGCTGATCGGACGCGGCGATGCGTGGGAAGAGGCCACAGGCGAAGATCGTTTCCGCATGTATATGGAACTGCGCCATCCGTGGTTCGGTAAGCTCTACAGCTATGGCGGGGCCTTTCGCGTGGCGGAGATGCGTCTTGACGGGTAAGGTGCTGATCCTGGGCGGCTACGGCAATTTCGGCAAGCGCATCGCCGCGGGCCTGATCCGCCGTGACGTGCCGGTGATCATCGCCGGGCGCGACGCCGCCAAGGCCGAAACCTGTGCCCGGTCGATAGGCGCGCAATGGGCGGCCTTTGACGTCCATAGCGGTTTGTCCGAAGCCCTGCGCACGTTGAAACCCACCGTCGTGGCGCACACCGCCGGGCCGTATCAGAACGCCGACTATGGCGTGGCCGAAGCCTGCATCGCGGCGGGTGTGCACTATGTCGATCTGTCCGATGCGCGAGATTTCGTCGTGGGCTTTGATCGGATGGACGCCGCGGCCAAGGCAGCGGGGGTTGTGGCCATCAGCGGCGCTTCGACCGTGCCATGCCTGTCCTCGGCGGTACTGAACCATTTCCGCGACCGCTTTGCGACGCTGGAAGCGCTCGATTTCGGCATCTGCCCCGGTCAGGGGGCCGAACGCGGGCTGGCGACCACGGCGGCCATCCTATCCTATGTGGGTCAGCCGCTGAAACCCTTTGCCGGGCATCCGAAGGCCTATGGCTGGCAGGGCCTGAGGCGGCACGTCTTTCCGCATCTGGGGCCGCGCCTGATGGGCGATTGCGATATTCCCGATCTCGACCTGCTGCCCGCCGCCTATGGCTTGCGGTCGATCCGTTTCGGTGCCGGTCTGGAGCTGGGTTTCATCCATCTGGGGCTGTGGGCCCTGTCGTGGGGCGTGCGCTGGAAGCTGCTGCCCTTTCCATTGGCGAAACTGGCCAGGCCCCTGCTGAAGGCCGCCGACCTGTTCGATCCGCTGGGCTCCGACGATGGCGGCATGTTCATGGTCCTGTCGGGCACGGGGCTGGACGGGCAGCCGCTTCGCCTCGACTGGCACATCATTGCGCGCAACGGCGACGGGCCGCAAATCCCTTCGGTCCCGGCCATACTGCTGGCCGAGCGTCTGGCCAAGGGATGTGATCTCGCCCCCGGCGCACGCTCCAGCCTTGGCCAGATAAGCCTCGCCAACTATCTGGCCGCGCTGGAACCGTTTGATATCGTCACGGCTTAGATTGCTGAGCGCGCATCTGCTGGATATACAGGATTTCGTTCTTGGCCAGTTGGCTGCTTCCATCAAACTTCAAAGAGTCCTTGTAGGCAGACTCGGCTTCATCCCATTTTTGAAGCTCGACGAGAGCATAGCCCTTGTGCCGCAAAACCTTAGCCCGTGTGTAATCCGTCAGATTAAAGAAAGGATTCTCAAGCGCCTTTTCGGCCTCTGCCAGGCTTTCTGCATTTTGGCCACTCTGTGCCAGACAAAAGAGATATTCGCTGAGTATGGCTTCGTTCCATGGATCACGCTGGCGACCATCAGTCAGAATCGTCACACAGCGACCATAGTCCTTGCGATCCGCGTAAACCCAGGCCAATCCATACGAAATAAGGGCAAAAGGCGAAGCTGGCTTTGCGACAACCTCCAACTTCTTCCCATCAGGGTTTGCTTTCTTTTCAGTCGCAGTTTCAAACAACACGCCTAATACGAGTTGCGAAGGCAGATTGTCGCTGTAAATGATAAGGCGCGTATCGCACTTTTCCGCATAATATGGGGGAAACGGCGCTTCACCCATGACCTTTTCCATTTCCGGAGCCAAGGCCCTGATCGCTGAGACATCGGCCTTAACGAAAGCCTTTTGAAGCTTTTCGGCTACTTTCGCCGCCCGTGTTTCCGCCTTTTCGTCGTGTGTCTGACAGGGCACGATATTTAGATCGGTATGAAATTTAGCTGAATCGGGATTCCCAAATCAGAGAGGATCTGATTCACTTTTTCCGACAGGAGGAAGTGATGGGTCGTCCTTTATCGATGGATTTGCGAGAGCGG
>NZ_JAIXSV010000367.1 GCF_027484505.1 Asticcacaulis sp. | reverse complement strand
GAAGAGTTCGACCGTGCTAAGGGCATGGTCGGCGCGCCCTTCCTGAGCGTTTTCAGGCGGACCTTTACGTCTCAACGCAGCCTTCAGGTGCGCCGCGTCTGAGCTTTTAGCGCGGAATGATTTCTACTGGAATCGTTCCGCTCAAGCCGCCATTGAGGCGGCGGCCAAGGTGGCGCAAGCCACCGCCCGGCGAGGGGCTAAACAAAAATCCAGATCATTATGTTTCTACCAGAAATCATAATGATCTAGAACCAAGTATCAACAGTGAGGGGAGGGAATAATGTTCACGAGGCGCATGGCCTGCACAGGTGTTTTGAGTGCGGCGATATGGCCGGGGATGGCTTCGGCTCAGGAGCGGGTCGTTCGCGTTCCCTTCACCCGTTCAAAATCTTTGATGCCGGTGGTGGCGGTGACGCTCAATGGCAAGGGGCCTTATCAGTTCGTCATCGACACCGGGGCCAGCGCCACCATTGTTCGCCAGTCTCTGGTGAAAGAGCTGGGCCTGCGCCGCGACGGTGAGGCGCGCGGCAGCAGCCTGAGCGGGACGGAGGTGCTGAGCCGCCATGTTGCGACAGGGGTCGTGATCGGCGGCAAGCTCAGGGTCGGGGAGCTGAGCGTCTATGCGTCCGAAGGCTTCGAAAAGCAGGGCTTTGACGGGCTTCTGACCGCCAATATTCTGACGCGCTTGCCGTGTCAGCTTGACTATCGGGCGGGCGAGGTACGCTATTATCTGGACGCTGCCCAGCCCATGCCGCTGGACGGCTTCGGCGAAATCCACGCCAGCTACATTACCGAGCGCGGCATTGATGCCGATAAGATCACCGTCAGTATCGGCTTTGCCGGACACAGCGTGGACTGTCTGATGGACACCGGGGCCAGTTCAGCCCTGATGCTGCGCGGCGACTATGTGCGCGATCATAATCTGTGGGACAAGTACCCGCTGATTGGCGAAGGTCAGTTGCGCGGCGTCAACGGCAAGGCGCTGAAAACCCGCCTTGTGGAGGTGAAGGATGTTCAGGTGGCTGGTCTGTGGGTACCACGCATGGCCGTAGCGCTGGGCGATCCTGAGGACCGCGAGGGCTATAACGTCCGCGCGCCCTTTCAGGGGATATTGGGTGCCCCGTTCCTCAGTGCCTTTCAACTGGCTTTCCAGCCCAAATCTGCGGTGCATATCAAGGCAAGTGGGGGTTTCGCGGCTCTGGCCCCGCCGGAAAAGCACGTCTCCAACCTGCCGCAAACCACACCAGACCGACCGGTCATTCCGTTCCGTCTTGGGGAAGACCGCCGCTTTAATTTTGTGGCGGAGATCGACGGCAAACCCCTCACCGGCCTGTTAAATCTGGGGGATGGCACCAGTTCGATCGGCGCGGAGACGGCGGCGAAATTCGGATTGAGCAAACTGGCGGGCGGCTATGACGGGTCCGAACTTAGCTTTGGGGTGTCAGACGGCCGGGCTTGACCTTCCGGACGGCAAAGCAGCCTAAACAGGGCCTGTATCTGGGGGCGGATTTCGTGCGGATGACCCCGTGCCGGCTCGACCTCGATAACAAGTATATGATGTGCTACCTGAAAGGCGCACCTGAGACGACAGGCTATGACCGCCTTCCGGCGCAATGGCTGGCTGACGGTACGCTGGTGATCTCCGGGTCGTTGATGGGTAAGGCCATGCGCTTCCGGCTGGATACAGCCTGGGGCTATGGCTTGATCCTGTCATCAGAAGCGGTGAAGGCGCATGATCTGTGGGACGCCTTCCCCAAGGCGGAAAACCGTCTGAGTGGTGACGGCAAGGGCGGCATGAAAAAGATTCGCTATACCGGTGCGCCGCGCCTTGATTTTGGTCCCTATCGCATTGATCCGGCCCCTCTGACGCTCAACGATCCGACGGGGGGCGGCGAAGAGGGGTATGACGGCGTCGATGGCGTTATCGGCATCGGCGTCTTATGGCGCTTCAACATGATCTTTGCGCATGACGAGGTGTGGTTCAAACCCAATCAGCGCTTTGGTTACAGTCCGACCAGCCTGCCGGCTAAGCCAGCAGAATAAGGCCTATAATAAAATCCATAATAAAACCCCCGGCGTCTATGCGCCGGGGGTTTCTGCCAATCTGTTCGGTCTTTTGGCTCTGCCTATGCTTAACTCTCAGCCGAGGCCATCATCGCCTTTTGCAGCTTTTCAAAGGCGCGGACTTCGATCTGACGCACCCGCTCGCGCGACACACCAAAGCGGTCGGCCAGGTCTTCGAGCGTCGTCGGGTTTTCCTGAAGGCGGCGCGCCGTCAGGATGGCGCGTTCGCGTTCGTTCAGTTCGCCCATCGCCTCTTCGAGCAGGCTCATGCGCAGCTTGTACTCTTCTGAGTCGGCCAGCACGGTTTCCTGCGACGGCGTGGTGTCGTCGGCCAGCCAGTCCTGCCATTCCGAATCGCCTTCCGAGGCGCGCAGCGGCGCATTGAGCGACGAATCGGGCGAGGACATGCGGCGGTTCATGCTGATCACGTCGTCTTCGGAGACGCCCAGCTTGGTGGCGATCTGCGCGACCTGTTCGTGGCGCATGTCGCCGTCTTCGAGGGCGCTGATTTCGGACTTCACCTTGCGCAGGTTGAAGAACAGCTTCTTCTGCGCGGCGGTGGTGCCCATCTTGACCAGCGACCACGAGCGCAGGACGTATTCCTGAATGGCGGCCTTGATCCACCACATGGCGTAGGTAGCCAGACGGAAGCCCTTGTCCGGGTCGAACTTCTTGACCGCCTGCATCAGGCCGACATTGCCTTCGGAAATGACTTCGCCGATCGGCAGGCCGTAACCGCGATAGCCCATGGCGATCTTGGCCACCAGACGCAGGTGCGAGGTGACGAGCTTATGCGCCGCCTTGGGGTCGGCGTGTTCGGCCCAGCGCTTGGCCAGCATGAATTCCTCATCCTTGGCCAGCATCGGGAACTTGCGGATTTCCGACAGATAGCGGTTCAGGCCACCGTCCGGTGACAATACCGACGGGTTGGGCATGCTGAGGGCATTCGAGGTCAGCGCGCTGGTGCTCATTGTAGCGTCCCCTTCGGACCCGTCGAAGGGTCCAGAATTTGATCCTGAATTGGTGTCCGGCATCGGCGCATCCCCCTGAGACGACAGCCGGTGGCTGCGCGTGTAGGACCGGCTTTTGTCTTCCTTTTCCATGTAGGTGCTCCGGCGGGGAAAAAAAGACCCAGGATGAAAATTATTTTATGCGGACTGGTTCAAAAATGAATCTACAGCAATTTCAAAGCGCTCAGAAGGTCTGCCATATCCGCAGGCAGGGGGGCTTCAAAGGCGAGACGCTCGCCCGTGATCGGGTGGACGAAGCCCAGATGCGCGGCGTGCAGGGCCTGACGCGCGAAAACCTGGATTTTGAGGGCCTCGGCCACGGCCTTGTGCGGCGCACCCGAACCATAGACCGGATCGCCCAGACAGGGACAGCCCAGATAGGCCATGTGCACGCGAATTTGATGGGTGCGTCCGGTTTCGAGCGTGCAGCGCACGCGGGCCGCGACGGGCTTGTCGCCGCCGAAGCTTTCCAGTGTGCGGTAGTGGGTGATGGCTTCGCGCCCGCCGCTTTTCAGCACGGCCATCTTTTTGCGGTCGTGGGGCGAGCGGCCGATGCGCGTGGTGACCGTGCCTGAGGCGGTTTTCGGCGCGCCGCGCACCAATGCCTCATAGGCGCGGTCGATATCGTGGCGCGAAAACAGCTCACTCAGGCCGCGATGGGCGGCGTCGGACTTGGCCGCCACCATGACGCCGGAGGTGTCCTTGTCGAGGCGATGGACGATGCCGGGGCGCAGGACGCCACCGATGCCCGACAGCGATTCGCCACAGTGGAACAGCAGGGCATTGACCAGAGTCCCATCCGCCGTGCCGGGAGCCGGGTGGGCGGCCATGCCGGCGGGCTTGTTGACCACGATCAGGTGGGCGTCCTCATACAACACCTCCAGCGGCAGGTTCTGCGCTTCGGGAATCGCCGAGACGGGAGCGGGGACGAACAGGCGGTAAAGGCCGGCCCTGGCCTTATGCTTGCCATCGGCGAGGGTCTGGCCGTCGTGGCTCAGGTGCCCGTCGCTGATCAGGGCCTGAAGACGGGCGCGCGACAGGTCGGGCAGGAGCGGCAACAGCGCGCGATCAAGCCTGTCCCCGGCCATCTCCGCCGTCAGCACAAGGTCGTGCGTCTCGCCATCGCTGGCCAGCGGCAGATCATCATCAATGTCGTCGTCAGGGGTCATGAATGCCTTCTCTCCCCGTTTTAGAGGGAGAGGGGATAAAAACAGGCCGAAAATCGGGCGTATTACCGGTCGTCCCTAACCAAAGCAATACGCACATACCCCCATGCCTGTATCTGTTTCAGTACAGCCATAAAGTCATCATAGGGCGTTTGGGGCGATACGGCCAACAGTATCCGGGTTTGCCTGGTTGCAGCGGTGCCTTGCTGGGTCGCCAGAACCGTTCTCAAATCACCGATGGCAACGTCTTGATCATCAACGCGGACAGTCTTTGCGTCAACGACTCTGACCACGATGGTGACGTCAATGGCCACGGCAGCAGGCGGGTCAGTCCGGGCGGTAGCGACGGGCGGATGCAAAAACGCCACGGCTATCGAGGCGATGACCGTGGCGTTTTTGTATGTCATCTGACAGGTGTCGCTTACGACAGGTCTTCGTTGATCAGAGCGACCTTGAAGTAGCCATTGTCCTGAAGCGTGTTCAGCACCGACATGAAGTCGTTATATTCGATGTCGGCATCGCCACGCACCAGAACGCGTTCTTCGGTGGGGTTGGCCGATTCCAGAGCCACGGCCAGATCAGCCGGCAGGGTTGCCAGCGAGGTCTTCTTGGCACCGATATAGATATCGTCCGTGCCCTGGATCGAGATAAAGACGGGATCTTTCGGCTTATCAAGGGGCTTATCGCTCGGAATCGGGGGCGGCATGTCGAGCTTGATCGACACGGTGGCCATCGGCGCGGACACCATGAAGATGATCAGCAGCACGAGCATGATGTCAACGAACGGCGTGACGTTGATGTCGGAATTCTGTTCGACGTTATAGCGAGAACCGCCGCCGCCACCGAGCTTAGCGCCCATGATGTAACTCCCGTAAGACCCTCTGAGCCACCCGTCGGGAGGCATGAGGCATTAAACAACCGCCCGCCGGAAAGCAGGCGCAAATTTCAGGAACCGATTTAGGACAAAGCTCGCGCAAATGTAAAGGGGTTCGTTCACGCGGGATTACAATTTCTTCATGACGCTTTTGCGACCGTATCGCTTCAAACGCGAACGCCCGGCGATCTTGTGACCGCCGGGCGTCAAAAGCGTAACGGATCAGTCAGATCAGGCCTGACAGAAGCGCATGAAGCGGTCCTGAAGCGCCAGATCGGTCTTGAACACGCCGGTGAAGCGGGTGGTGACCGTGGTGACGTTCTTGTGGTGGACGCCTCTGGTCGTCATGCACTGATGCTCGGCGTCGATCAGCACGGCGACGCCCAGCGGGGCCAGCGACTGCTCGATGGCGTCGGCGATCTGCTTGGTCAGGGTTTCCTGCGTTTGCAGGCGCTTGGAGAAGATTTCGACAACGCGTGCGATCTTGGAGATACCCACCACCTTGGCAGTCGGCATGTAGGCGACATAGGCCTTGCCGAGGAACGACGCCATGTGGTGTTCGCAGTGCGATTCGACGTCGATGTGGCGCAGCATGACCATGTCGTCATAGCCCTGCACATCCTCAAAGGTGCGTGACAGCTCTTTGGCCGGGTCGGCCTGATAGCCGGAGAACCACTCGTCATAAGCTTCGACCACGCGCTTGGGCGTGTCGATCAGGCCTTCGCGCGTGGGATCGTCGCCGGCCCAGGCCAGCAGCGTGCGCACGGCGGCCATGGCCTCTTCTTTCGACGGACGCTCGACATTGAGGATTTCGCTAAAGCCCTTGCTACGCGTCTGGGCCAGATTTTGAGACAGGGCTTGAGTCAGCGGGTCTTCGCTGTGCGGGCGGGAATTCGGGTCGAGGCTGTCCATACTTATATATCTCCGGAGGGCCGAGTGGCGCCGGGACGACGGTCCCGGAATGACGCGTGGCATCCCTCTGCCGGGGTCACAAACATAAGACCCCTTGAAAGTTTGCAGGTGGTTTACGATCCTGCGCAGGAATTGGATTGTCTTCGATTTAATCGCTTGGAAGCCAACCCTTGCCGCGTCTATATGGGGCAAACTTCACGGAGTTCAACAGAAATCGTCATGAAACTGCGACTCAGCGACACGCTTAAACGCCAGAAGGTGGACTTTGTTCCGAAAAATCCGCAGCGCGTGACGATGTATGTCTGTGGACCGACGGTCTATAACTACGCCCATATCGGCAATGCGCGTCCGGTGGTGGTGTTCGATGTGCTGTTCCGTCTGCTGCGCCATTTGTACGGCGAAGAAGCGGTCATCTATGCCCGCAACATCACCGACGTGGATGACAAGATCAACCAGAAGGCTATGGCCGAAGGGGTTGATATCGATGTCATCACCTCGAAATTCGCTGACATCTATAATGCCGACATGCGGGCGCTCAACGCGCTGGAGCCGACGATCCAGCCGCGTGTGACGCAGAATATGAACGCCATCGTGGCGCAGATTGCCGCCCTGATCCGCAATGGTCACGCCTATGCGGCCGAAGGTCATGTGCTGTTCGATGTCGAAAGCTATAAGGGCTATGGGGCGCTCTCCAACCGCTCGCTGGATGACATGATCGCCGGGGCGCGGGTCGAGGTCGCCCCTTATAAGAAGAACCCGCAGGACTTTGTGCTGTGGAAGCCCTCCAAGCCGGGTGAGCCGAAATGGCCGTCGCCGTGGGGGGAGGGGCGTCCGGGCTGGCACATCGAATGCTCGGCCATGATCGAGGCCAATCTGGGCCTGCCTATCGACATTCACGGCGGCGGGCACGACCTGATCTTCCCGCACCACGAAAACGAGATCGCGCAGGGGGTTTGCGCGCAACACGGCCATAGCCATCAGGAAGAGAGCTACGCCCGCTACTGGATGCACAATGGCTTCCTGACCATGTACGCCGAAAAGATGTCCAAGTCGCTGGGCAATGTGTTGCTGGTGCACGACCTGATTAAGGAGTTTCCGGGCGAGGTGATCCGTCTGGCCCTGCTGTCGGCCCATTATCGCGCGCCGCTGGACTGGAACAACGATCTGCTGGTGCAGACGCGTAAGCGTCTCGACGGGCTTTACGAAGCCCTGCGTAAGGCGGCGGATGTGCCAGTGGTTGAGGTCACGGTGCCTGAAGCCGTCATCGAAGCTCTGTGTGATGATCTTTCAACGCCGCGCGTGCTGGCGGAACTGTCGGCACTGGCCACGGCGCTGGAAAAAGCGTCTGAGGCGGACAAACCGCTGGCCAAATCGCAGCTTCTGGCGGCGGGGGCCCTGGTGGGCATTTTGCAGCAGGAGGCCGAAGGCTGGTTCAAGGGCGGGGCCGATGATGACCTGTCGGCCAAGGTCGAGGCCCTTTTGGAAGCGCGCAAAACGGCGCGGGCTGAAAAAAACTGGGCTGAGGCCGATCGTATCCGCAACGAACTGACCGCGCTGAACGTAGAGGTCATGGACGGCCCGGCAGGGGCCACCTGGAAACTAAAGGCTTAAGACATGGCGCTAAAGGTGGAAAAACGTATCGGCATCCAGACCCCGGTCGATACGGTCTATGAGATTCTTCAGGATGTCGAAGGCTGGGTGCAGTGGTCGCCCATCCATAAGGAAGCCAAAGGCAAGCTCGGCTTCGGCGCGCCGGTCAGCTTCATGGAGCACTATGAAGGGCTGGGTGACTGGGAAATCAACGGCTTCGTGTCGGACTGGTCGCCTTTGTCGCACATCCATATCGGCGTGCCGAAGAAGTTTTACGAAGGCTCTCTGATCCGCTTCTATGAACTGAACATCCTGTCGGACACGGCGTGCGACTTTGCCATCGGGGCGCAGTTTTCGGGCTTTCTGTCCGAACGTGAGGGGAAGAAATACCGCTCATACCTGCGCGAAGGCTTTGCCAAATTCGCCGAAGCCTTGAAGGCGAAAGCCGAAGGGACGATATAAGGTTATGCGTCTCTGCTGTGTAGTGGAAGAGGCGGCATACTCAAAAAGCGAAGCGTGAGTATGCTTCGTAGGGATGGGGAGTGGCGAACCGCAATGCCCCCTCCGTCTGTTCACTGCGTTCACAGCCACCTCCCCCGCTGCGCAGGGGAGGAGGAAAGTCAAATGATCGACGAACTCTATTCCCGTGAAATTCTGCGCCGTACCACGCAACTGGCGCATGTCGGGCGGCTGGAGGCCCCCGATGGGG
>NZ_JAIXSV010000011.1 GCF_027484505.1 Asticcacaulis sp. | reverse complement strand
GTCTCATTTTGAGGCGTTTCGCTCTCATCGGCAGCCAGCCCCTCAACCTGAGCCTTGCGCAACGCGCTGGCGCGGACCTTCTCGCTTTCGGACTTCAACTGACCACAGGCGGCCAGAATGTCACGGCCGCGCGGCGTGCGGATGGGCGAGGCGTAGCCGGCCTTGTTGAGGATGGCCGCAAAGGCTTCGATGGTGCGCCAGTCCGAACACTGATAGTCGGTGCCCGGCCACGGATTGAACGGGATCAGGTTGATCTTGGCCGGGATGCCCTTGATCAGCCTGATCAGTTCGCGCGCTTCGGCCGGGGAGTCATTGACGCCTTTCAGCATCACATATTCAAACGTGACGCGCCGCGCATTGGACAGGTCCGGATAGGCGCGGATGGCCGCCATCAGGTCCTTCAGCGGGTACTTCTTGTTGATCGGCACCAGCACGTCACGCAGCTCATCATTGGTGGCGTGCAGCGAAATGGCCAGCATGGCCGCCGTGCGCTTGCCCAGCGAGTCCAGTTCCGGCACCACGCCGGAGGTTGAAACCGTGATGCGGCGGCGCGAAATGGCGATGCCTTCATTGTCCGAAATGATGTCGATGGCATCGGCGACATTGTCGAGATTGTACAGCGGCTCGCCCATGCCCATGAAGACGATATTGGACAGGCGGCGGTCTTCCTTGGGCGACGGCCATTCGCCCAGGTCATCGCGCGCCACCTGCACCTGCGCCACGATTTCGGCGGCGGTCAGGTTACGCACCAGACGCTGCGTGCCCGTATGACAGAAGGAGCAGTTCAGCGTGCAGCCAACCTGAGACGAGACGCACAGGGCACCTGAGCGGCCGACATCCGGGATATAGACGGTTTCGACCTCGATACCGGGCGCCATGCGGATCAGCCACTTGCGTGTGCCGTCTTTCGATACCTGACGCTCGACCACTTCGGGGCGGGCGAGGGTGAATTTTTCGGCCAGAGGCCCGCGCTGATCCTTGCCGATATCGGTCATCTTGTCGAAATCGGTAAAGCCGTAATGGTGCACCCAGCGCCAGATCTGCTGGGCGCGCATCTTGGCCTTGCGCTCCTCGACCACGCCGGACTCTTTCAGCGCCGCGATCAGGCCATCGCGCGTCAGCCCGGTGATATTCACCTTAGCGGGCGCGGCGGGTTTGGCGGACAGGTCGAGCGTATAGGCCACGGAGGACTCTCAGAAAAGGCACAGATGCGGGGAGCGAGTGCGTTAAGTTTTGACGCAAAATGCCGCCCGGCTATCACCGTGACGGCATTTTGCTAGGCCTATACAGGAAAACGCGCGGAATGTCTAATTGGGATGTATCCTGGAGCGCTTTCCGAAAAGTGTGACGCACTTTTCGGATGAAAAAAGCGCGTTAAACCAAAAATTTAGAGCGTGACTTTGATTCAATCTGCACAAAACACGCTCTAAGGCGCTTGACATCCTCCCCTGTAGCGAAGCGTACGGGGGAGGGGGACCCCGAAGGGGTGGAGGGGGCTCTACTGGGCCTTCAGATACGCAATAATCGCGGCGCGGTTTTCGGGTTTTGACACCGACTGCGGCATATAGGTGCCGGGGTAGAGCTTTGACGGATCGCTGAGGAACCGGTCGAGATGCGCGGTGTCCCAGTGCAGGCCCTTGGCCCCGGCGGCCTTGAGGGCCGGCGAGTAGGCAAAGCCCGCGACACTGGCCACCCTGCGGCCGACCACGCCTTTGAGCGCCGGCCCCTGACCATTGGCCGCTGTCACTTCGTGACAACTGGCGCAATAGCGCTCAAACAGGTCTTCGCCGGATACGGTTTGCGCCTGTGCACCGGATGCGGCCAGCAGGCCCGCGAGCATTAGCGCGGCCTTCATAAAAACACCCCCTGCGCCACGCGCCCCATCAGGATGACCACGGCGATAAAGTTGATCAGGAAGACCAGCCCGCGCAACGGCACATTCGTCGTCAGGGTCTGCACGCCCGTATGGATCAGCCGTCCGATCAGAAACAGCCAGGCGGCGGCGATGTCGATCGCTTCGATGCGGCCCGACTGATAGATGATGGCCGCAGCAAACAGGGCAAAGACCGGCAGTTCAAACTGATTGGACAGGTTGCGCGCCACGCGCTTTGAGCGCTCCGGGTCGGCATTGGCGTTGACGAAGGCTGAGGCCTTGATCTCGCCTCTGCGCAGCGCCGTCTGGCGTTCCCAGGTCAGCCAGATATAGAGCCCGGCCACCAGCGCAAAATGCCCCAGAAACGGCAGCAGAAACAGTTGGTCAGTGGTCAGATCAGGCATGGGCGTCTCCACAGACCGGGCAATCCGGTTCACGCGGTAAGGCAATGACGCGTGAGGTCATCGACAGGCCGTCGAAGATCAGCAGCTTGCTGATCAGCGGGTCGCCTGCGCCGCTGATCAGCTTGATCACCTCCAGCGCGCTCATCGAACCGATAATCCCGGCCAGAGCGCCAACAATGCCGACCCGCTCACAGGTTTCAGCGTCGGGCGGAATCTCCGGCACGAGGCACTGATAGCAGGGCGTGCCTTTGAACACCGCCACCTGACCGCTGAACCGTCCCAGCGCGCCGGACACCAGCGTCTTGCCCTGCGCCACACAGGTGCGGTTGACCAGATGCCGCGTCTCGAAAGTGTCGCAGCCATCGAGCACGATGTCATAGCCGCTGATGATTTCCGCCGCGTTGTCGGGCGTCAGCCGCACGGGATGGAGGTTCAGCGTGGCGTGCGGATTGAGCGCCGACAGGCGCGCCTTCGCCACCTCGGACTTAAGCGCCCCCACATCGCCGGTGGCGTACAGGACCTGTCTTTGCAGATTGGACAGGCTGACCGCATCGTCATCGAGCAGGCCCAGCGTACCGATGCCCGCCGCCGCCAGATACAGCGCCGCCGGGGCCCCGATGCCGCCCAGACCAACGATCAGCACCTTGGCGCCTTTCAGACGGCGTTGCCCCATACCGCCAACCTCTTTCAGCACAATGTGCCGGGCATAGCGGTCAAGATCGTCGTCACTCAGTTGGGGGGGCACATCGGTCAGGGGCATGGCCTCAGATATAAAGGGCGTCGGGCCACCCCGCCAGCCCTCATCTGTTCGTTTACCGTTAACGGGCGGCGGCCTATAATCCCTCACGGTTACAAAGGATATTAGGCTGTGGTGGCAATTTAAGATTTAGCGCGGCTTCTCCTCCCCATATCATGGGGTTTAGCGTAGCGAAAGTATAGCTTTCGCAAGCGATGGGCAGCGAGCGGAGCGACGCTGACGGAGGGGTATAACCCCCGTAAGATACCCCTCCGCCTCGTAAACTCGGCACCTCCCCATAAAATGGGGAGGAGGGAGATCGCAAACGTTAAACCGTCACCACAACCGAAAGCGTGTTTCGTTTGGGCTGGCTCGAAACGACGCTGTAAATTTTTGGTTTTAGGAAAGCATTCTTGATGCGGCGGACCCTCAGACAGATTAGCGGCAAACGGCGCTCCGAAAGGGGCGATGCCCGGCTGGGGGTGACGCTGGCCTTTGTCGCCGGGGCGGTCAATGCCGGGGGCTTTCTCGCCGTCGGCGTCTATACGTCGCACATGTCGGGCATGGTCGCCTCCTTTGCCGACGATATGGTGCTGGGCAAGGTCGGCCCGGCGGTTCTGGCGCTCACCTATGTGCTGTGTTTCTTTCTGGGGGCGGTGACGTCCAGTCTTTTGATCAACTGGGCGCGGCTGAAGCGGCTACATTCGGAGTTTGCCCTGACGCTGGGGCTTGAGGCGGTGTTGTTGTTGTTGTTCGGCCTGCTGGCTGCGGGACTGATCGGGGATATTGACCTCAGCCTGCCCCTGACCATCGGGCTTTTGTGCTATCTGATGGGCTTGCAGAACAGCCTGATGACCAAGCTGTCGCACGCCGAAATCCGTACCACTCACATGACGGGGATTATCACCGACTTAGGGATCGAGGCCGGGCGCTTCCTGTTTGGGCGCGCCACCCATGCCGAAGCGCGTTTTCATCCGAAGAAGGCGCGGTTACTGCTGTCGCTTCTTGTGGGTTTTGCGGCGGGCGGGCTTACGGGGGCGTTTGGCTTCAGCCATATGGGCTTTGTGACCGTGCTGCCCCTGTCGCTGGGGCTCGGTCTGATCGCCCTTGTGCCCATGCTGGACGACTTGTCCCGGCAAAAACGCCGCCGGGGCTTGAAAGGCCCCACAGAAACCGCCAATTAAGCCGGTATGACGGATAAAAACTTCCCCAACTGGCACGGGACGACCATCGTCGCCGTGCGCAAAAATGGCAAGACGGTCATCGCCGGTGACGGTCAGGTGTCGATGGGCCCCACCATCGTCAAGGGCGGCGCGAAAAAGGTCAGGACTCTGGCCGGCGGAAAGGTGATCGTCGGCTTTGCCGGGGCGACCGCCGATGCCTTTACCCTGCTGGAGCGGCTGGAGGCCAAGCTGGAACTCTATCCGGATCAGCTGGCGCGGGCCTGTGTTGATCTGGCCAAGGACTGGCGCACTGACCGCTATCTGCGCCGCCTTGAAGCCATGCTGCTGGTGGGCGACAAGAACCACATCCTGACCATTACCGGGGTCGGCGACGTGCTGGAGCCCGAAGACGGGGTGGCGGCCATTGGGTCGGGCGGCACCTATGCCCTGTCGGCGGCGCGGGCGCTGCTCGACTATGAGCCCGATGCCGAGGTGATCGCGCGCAAGGCCATGCAGATCGCCGGGGATATCTGCGTCTATACCAATCACAGCATCACTCTGGAAAAGCTGGAAGCGTGATCGCCTTTCGTCCCCTGACCGATAACGATGCCGGACTTCTGCTGTTGTGGATGGCCTCGCCGCACGTGCGCCAGTGGTGGGTCAATGACGGCCAGACCGCGGAGGACGCCGTCGAAGACGCCCTGGCCTATATCGGCGCGGCCAATGCCACGGCGTGGATCTTTAGCTGGAATGGCCGTCCGGCGGGTTACACCCAGTGTTATGAGTGCCACCCCGATCACGAGCCGGGCACCCCCTGCCATGCGGAGTCGCCCAGGGGCACCTTCCTGATCGACCTGTTTATCGGCGATGCGGCTCTGCTGGGGGAGGGGATCGGCACGCAGGTTCTGACTCAGCTCAGCAACGGCATGTTCAAAAAGGGTGCCCTGTGCATGCGGGTGGCCCCCCAAACGACCAATGCCGCCGCCCGTCGCGCCAGCGAAAAGGCGGGCTTCGTCCCTGTCGGCCCGACGCCCTGCGGCCGCATGGTCCTGATGCAGCGCACGCCGGAACTGAACGCCTGAATTTAGGAATACAAAGCCAAATGACCACCTTTTCACCGCGTGAAATCGTCTCCGAACTCGACCGTCATATTATCGGCCATGCTGACGCCAAGAAGGCCGTGGCCGTGGCGCTGCGCAACCGCTGGCGGCGCAAGCAGACCGACGCGGCCATCCGTGATGAGATCACGCCGAAGAATATCCTGATGATCGGGCCGACGGGCGTCGGCAAGACTGAGATCGCACGCCGTCTGGCCAAGCTGGCTCAGGCCCCGTTTATCAAGGTCGAGGCGACCAAGTTTACCGAGGTCGGCTATGTCGGGCGCGACGTCGATCAGATCGTGCGTGATCTGGTCGAAGCCGCCATCCTGATGGTCAAGGACAAGAGCCGTCAGGGCGTGCGCGCCAAGGCCGAGGCGCAGGCCGAGGAGCGCCTGCTGGACGCGCTGGTCGGACCGGCGGCGCAACCGGCGACGCGCGACAGCTTCCGCAAGCGCCTGCGCAATAACGAGTTGGACGACAAGGAGGTCGAAATCACCGTCGCCGATACGGGCGGCGCGATCGGGGCCTTCGAGATTCCGGGGCAGCCGGGCAATCAGATCAATCTGGGTGAGATGCTGCAAAAGGCCATGGGCGGACGGCAAAAGACCGTGCGACTGACGGTGGCGGCAGCCCAGCCCATCCTGCTGTCCGAAGAGTCGGATAAGCTGCTCGATCAGGAGGCTGTGTCGCGTGAGGCGCTGAGCCTCGCCGAACAGGAAGGCATCGTCTTCCTCGATGAAATCGACAAGGTGGCCTCGCGTCAGGAGCGCGGCGGGGCCGATGTGTCGCGCGAAGGCGTGCAGCGCGACCTCTTGCCGCTGATCGAAGGGACGACGGTTTCGACCAAGTACGGGCCGGTGAAGACCGACCATATCCTGTTTATCGCCTCGGGTGCCTTCCATGTGGCCAAGCCGTCGGACCTCTTGCCGGAGCTTCAGGGGCGCCTGCCCATCCGGGTCGAGCTGAAGGCCCTGACGCAGGACGATTTCCGACGGATTCTGTCTGAGCCTGAAGCCAATCTGATCAAACAAAATCAGGCGCTGATGGCCACCGAAGGGGTGACGCTGGCGTTCGAAGACGGCGCGATTGCCGAAATGGCCGCGGCTGCGGCTCAGGTCAATGCCAAGGTCGAGAATATCGGGGCGCGCCGTCTGCACACCATTATCGAGCGGGTGATGGAGGAGCTGAGCTTCACCGCCGCCGATCAGACGGGGCAGACCGTGACCATCACCGCCGACTATGTGCGCGAACGTCTGGGTGAGGTGGCAGGCGACGCCGACCTCAGCCGCTATATTTTGTAAGCCAAAGCCCCGGATCGCTCCGGGGCTTTTGTTATCTCAGATAGGTGTCGTAATTGTCGCCAAAGTCATCATAGTGACTGAGCAGCAGTTCGCGGAACTGCGCCGTGAGTTGATCGACATTCAGTTTGCGCGCGGCGAGGAACTGCGTCTTGTCGGCGCTCTGGGCGGCGCAGGAAAAGGCCGTATAGCGCGTGGCGGCCTGAAGCAGGGCCCCGCCGGCTTCGCCGATCGAGCTTTTGTGCGCGTGGCTGTTGGTCAGGTCGATATGGTCGGCCGCCATCTGACGGAAGACGTCGTTAGAAACGGTAGGCGTGGTCATCCCTTGTCCTTTTCGCTCGGCACCTTGGCCATGTAGGTGTCGAAGTTCTTCGCATATTCAATGTAGTGGATGTCGAGGTATTCGCGGAAGCGGGCGCTGATTCTGGCGACCATATCCTCCTTTTTGGCCAGCATATCGGCACCGGTCGGTTCACCCACAGCGGTTATGAAGGCGCTGTAGCAGGCGGCGGCGTGCAAAAAAGCGCCTTCGGAGATGGAAAAGGAATCCACAGCCTTGGCCTGTGCATTAGCAATATGGATGAATTCCGCTGTGAGCGCGTTAAACGCTTCGGCACTCAGTTGTTTGGGCTGGGTCATTTGGGGATGCCCAGATTGGGGCGACCATATTCGGCAAAGTTTTGCGCGTACTCTTCGTAATGTCCCTCAAGATACTGGCGATACAGCTTCACATAGTGGTCAATGTGCGCCTCCTTGCTTTGCAGCATGACTCGACCGCCGACAAATTGCGTGGACGACACGAAGGCATTGAAACGGGCTGCCGCGTGCATCAGGGCAGCCCCAGCCTGCCCAGGGTTGGCCTCCTTGAGGTGACCATTTGCGAGTTCAATATGCTCGATCATCAGTTCATTGAAGCGATGGTCTGTCAGTTCAGCCACAAGGTTACTCCTGTAAAACGAGCCGTCTATCTGGTGTCAACGTGAAGGCTTTGTCAACGTGCGCAGCAACGCCGCCGAGGCCTCATCGCACAGGCGATAGACGGCCTCGAAATCGCGGGTGTCGCCGTAATAGGGATCGGGCACGTCCTTCGTCAGGCTCAGCGCTTCCTCAAGATAAAGACCGATGCGGGCGGTGGTATCATCCGGGGCGATTTTGCGGATATGGCGCACATTATCGCGGTCGAGGCCAAGGATCAGGTCGAAGCGGTAAAAGTCGTCGCGGTGAAGCTGACGCGCGCACTGGGTGGAAATATCGACCCCATAACGCGCCGCCACGGCGACGGAACGCCGGTCGGGCCCTTCGCCCGCGTGCCAGCCGCCGGTCCCGGCGGAGTCGATGACAAAGCGGTCGCTCAGACCCGCCAGTTCGACATGGTGGCGCAAAAGGCCCTCGGCCAGCGGCGAACGGCAGATATTACCCAGACAGACAAACAGAATGCAGACCATGGGAAACGCTTAGCCCGTTCGTCGCTTCCCTCGCAAGGCGTGTCTTGCGGGCGGCCTGAAATCATTTCACAATACGGCCATGACCGCGCCGCTTCCCGAACTTGAGCCCTTTATCGACCGCCTTCAGGCCATTTCCGACCGCTATGAGCGCGTCTATGGCATCGACCGGGGCGGCGACTGGCACCTGCTGAAAATGCAGGAAGAGATGGGCGAGCTCACCCAGGCCTATCTGGCCATGACCGGACGATCGCGCCGGGACGCCACAGAGGCGAAGCATGAGGTGGCGATGGAGATAGCCGACCTGATCTGCATGACGCTGCTGATGGCGCGCGCCGAAGGCATCGACCTTAATGCCGCCATCGCCGAGAAATGGCTCAAATGGGAGGCTGTGATGGCGGCGGAAGCCACACATGCGTAGTGCCGCCGCCGTCAAAAAGCTGTTCGAGCGCTTTGAGGCCGATAAGCCGGAACCCAAGACCGAACTGAATTTCTCCAATCCGTTTACGCTGGTGGTGGCCGTCGCCCTGTCGGCCCAGACGACCGATGTGGCGGTCAACAAGGCGACCGGACCTTTGTTTGCCCTGGCCGACACGCCGCAGGCCATGCTCGATCTGGGTGAAGAACGCCTGATGCAGATGATCTCTTCCATCGGGCTTTATCGCAACAAGGCAAAGAATGTGATGGAGATGTGCCGTATCCTGATCAGCCGTTTCGACGGTCAGGTGCCGCTCAATCGCACGGACCTGCTCAGCCTGCCGGGCGTGGGGAACAAGACGGCGTCGGTGGTGCTCAATGAGCTGGATATCGAGCCGGCCATTGCGGTCGATACGCATGTTTATCGCGTCTCGCACCGACTGGGGCTGGTCGATGACGGCGCCACCACGCCGGACAAGGTCGAAGCGCAACTGATGGCCTCCATCCCGCGCAAATGGCTGACGCGGGCCCACCACTGGCTGATCCTGCACGGGCGCTATACATGCACAGCACGCAACCCCAAATGTATGGCCTGTCTGGTCGAAGACCTATGCCCCAAGCGCGGGGTGGGTTAGGTGAAGGGCCCTTCCGATCCGCGTCAGAACCCAGCACGGGCGTCGGTCCGGTTTCGCTTCGGGCGTATCTTGGCCCGCCCAGTATAGTTGTGGTCTGTGGGGTAAGTCCTGCGGCAGGCGGATGTTCCACACAAGGCCAAGCGCCTCCAGAGCTTTCAAAAGCCAGTATCCCGGATCACTTTGTCCTTTATAGATGCCGATACGGGCGGAACCGGGGAAGGCATGGTGATTGTTATGCCAGCCTTCGCCCATCGTGATCAATCCGGTGAAACTGACGTTGCGGCCCTGTACGCCAGCGCCATCAACATGCCAGTCATGGGCGTCTCCCGTGTGGGCCAGATAGCCAATCAGCCAGTGTCCGGTGACGGTCACCGTGATCTGTGCGCACACGCCCCAGATGACCCACGCCCAACCGCCCATCAGATAGAAGCCTATAGCCCACGGCACATGCACCATGATCCAGTGGCGGTCGATGAGGCGATAGAAACGGTCTTTGGCCACTTCCGGTTCAATCGTCAATGCGGGTGGTTGATTCAGGTGAATGTCACAATGCATCTGCCAAATGGCATCGGTCAGCGGCGGTTGGCGATGAGCAAAGTAGTCATGGCATGTCGGCTGCCTCTGTGCCCAGTCGCGGTAATCGTGCGTCCGGATCATGGCAAAGGGGCCGCCTAATCCGACCAGTGTGCCCATATAGACCAGCAACCGCTCAAGCCACCGCGGGCAATCAAAACTCTTGTGTATCAGGCGCCGGTGCATCCCGACCGAGTGCCCCAGCAGAAGCACCATCACGGTTTTGGCGGTAAACAGAGCAAGCGTATCAAGCCGGAAGTAATGGACGGTTCCATAGACCGTGGCCGCATACATGCTCAGCAGGAAGAGGGACTTGACGGGCGACCATACGACACTCCCCTTGACCGGGTCGGCAGGGAGGCTTTCGTCAATCCGTTTTATGTTCTCGAACGGGGCGGTCATATTCAGCCTCCTGAGCGCCCCCCTTCGCCCGGAGTGCCGCGCTTTCTTGTTTGTAGGTCTGGCTTACGGGGCAGAAATCATTGAGAAAATCGTACAGGTTTGTAACGAGATTGTCGCGCAGCAGACTGTAGTAAACGAATTGCCCGACCTTTTCCGAACGGATGAGGCCCGCGTTTTCCAGCACGTCGAGATGTTTGGAAATCGAAGGTTTGGACATGTCAAAGCGCTCAGCGATCTCACCGGCGTTCAACCGGGCGCTCGACAGGTAAGCGAGTATTTTTCGCCGTGTCGTTGACGACAGGGCGTTGAAAATCTTGTCCATGGATACAAAGTTAATTAGCTAATTCGCTAAATATCTACTTTTCTAAATGTGAATGTCAAGTCAACTCTGAAGCGAAGAAGTTCACACCACAAAAATCTCCTGAAGCGTGGAAAGGGTCGTCATCAGAGTCGGATTGTCCAAGGCCCCCAGCCGTTTGATCAGTCGCGTCTTATCGAGCGTGCGAATCTGATCCAGCAGGATCAGGCCGTTTTTGCCCTGAAACGTCAGCGGGATGCGAAACGGAGCATTGCGGCTGCCCGTGGTCATCGGGGCGACCATGACGGTGCGCAGGTGATCGTGCATTTCGGGCGGAGAGATGATCACACAGGGCCGCGTTTTCTGAATCTCGCTGCCCACCGTCGGGTCTAATGCCGCCAGCCACACCTCGCCGCGCGTTACCATTTCAGGTCTGCGTCATCGGCATTGGCCACGTCCGGCCAGACCAGCCCGTCGTCTCCGGCTTCGGCCAGTGCCCGGCTGGCCTCGCTCCAGCCTGCGCGGGCGGTTTTGGGCTTTTCAAGGATGATGGCCGTGTCGGTGACGGTCATTTCCACACTGTCCGACAACTCCAGTTGCGCGATCACCGCCTTGGGGATGATCACGCCCTGGGAATTGCCCATCTTGCGCAAGCTGGCTTTCATGTAGAGCCTCCGTTAGCACAAAGTTAGCACGATGGCTGTGGAAAAGCAATCAGTGCCTGTGCCCGCATAGCCCCAATGCGTCTTCGACCGCGTGGCTGAGGCGGGCCGGGGCGGCGTCTTCGTATTTGAGGTAGAGGTCGGGCTCGATCAGCTCCAACTCCATCAGGCAGAAGTCACCGGCGGCATTGCGCACCATATCGACGCGCGCATAGAGCAGGGTCTGACCCACATATTCCAGCGCCTGATAGGCCAGTTCGACGGCGGCGACCGGCGGGGTCTGCACCCGCAGGTGGGCGTTATAGTCGGGTTGTGAACGGAAATCGCCGGGCTTGGGCGTTTTCAACACCGCATGGCTGAAATCGCCGCCGAAGAAGATCAGCGACCATTCGCCTTCCGACTGGATGGCCGGCATGAAGGGCTGGATCATCGCATCAGTCTCCGGCGCGCCGTCGGGCACGTCGGCCCCTGCCCAGATGAGGGTTTTCTTGGCCCCGGCGGAGATGCGCGGCTTGAGCACCAGCGCGTCCTGCGCAAAATCGGCACGGGCGCGGCTCATAGTTTCGGGCGTCAGCGCGTCGGCAAACAGGGTCGGGACGATGCGGATGCCGCCTTCGGCCAGATCGCGCAGGTAGGTCTTATCGACGTTCCAGCTGACGATTTCAGCCGGGTTGTGCATCCGGTAGCCCTTGGCCTTAATGTGGGCCAGAGCGCGGCGAAACTCATCGGGCGCATTGTGATAGCCCCAGGCGACTAGCGGCAGCACCAGATCATAGGGCCGCGTCAGAGGCTCCGACCACGGCTGCGCCTCGACCTCAAACCCTGCAAAAGCGGCGCGATAGGCCTCCAGCACGGCGGGCCAGCGGCCGTGATGCGACGGATGGGCCGGGTTCGGTGTCAGGATCAGAAGGGACTTTTTCATTTTCGCTTGCTCCGCGCGTGGTTTTTGCGCAAAGACACGCCCAATAGCAACCGGATAATCACGCATGTCTTCTGAGTACGACGTCACCGCCGTTGGTAATGCCATTGTGGACGTGCTGGCCCCCGCCAGCGAAGCGTTTATCGTGTCGGAAGGCCTGCCCAAGGGCGGCATGACGCTGATTGATCAGCACCGGGCGCTGAACCTCTATGGCAAGATGGTGGCCTTTGCTGAGTCGAACAGCGAAGACCTGACGCAGGAATCGGGTGGTTCTGTGTGTAACACCACGGCCGGCGTGGCCTCGTTTGGTGGCAAGGCGGCCTATATTGGCAAGGTGGCTCACGACGAACTGGGTGAGGTCTTCAGCCGTGATTTGAAAAAAGGTGGCGTGCATTTTGACGTGCCCTTCCTGCACGACGACCCGACCCATACGGGCCGCTGCCTGATCAATGTCACCGAAGACGGTCAGCGCACCATGGCGACCTTTCTTGGGGCTGCCGCTCTGGTGCAGCCCGAAGACGTCGATCCGCAACTGATCAAGGCGTCGCAGATCACCTATCTCGAAGGCTATCTGTTCGACACGCCGTCGGGTCGCGCGGCCTTTGCCAAGGCCTGTGAGATCGCCCGCTCGGCGGGCCGCAAAACGGCCATGACCCTGTCGGACAGCTTTGTCGTCGATCGCTGGCGCACCGACCTGCTGGCCTTTATTGAGCAGCATATTGACCTTGTCTTCGCCAATGAGTCCGAGCTTTTGTCGCTGTTCCAGACTGAAGATTTCGACAAGGCGGCGCGCTATCTGAAGTCCAAGGCCGATCTGGCCTTCGTTACCCGTTCCGAGCGCGGCTCGGTGGCGCTGAAGGCCGATCTGTCGCACGACATCCCTGTCTATCCGGTCACTGAGGTCGTCGATACCACCGGGGCCGGTGATCAGTATGCGGCCGGGGTGATGTATGGCCTGACGCAGGGCCTGCATCTGGAAACCTGCGGCCGTCTGGGGGCCCTGGCCGCCGCCGAGGTGATCAGCCACTACGGCCCGCGCCCGCAGGTCAGCTATGCCGAACTGGCGAAGCAGAATGGGTTGATTTAAGCTCTGCGTTTCAACGCCACATAGAGCGCGCCGGAGCCGCCGTGGCGGGCGTGGGCCTGTGATATCCCGGCCACGATGTGCGCCAGCGCCGGATCGGACAGCCATTCCGGTGCGTTGCGCTTCAATATGCCGTTTTCCGCCATGCCCTTACCCGTAATGACCAGAACGGCGCGATAGTCATTGGCCCAGGCCTGCTGTACAAAGGCCTTAAGGCGCTGTTCGGCCTGAATCTGATTCAGGCCGTGCAGGTCGAGGCGCGCTTCGATGGGGTCGCGTTCGCGGCTGATGCGGCGTTTGCGCTTGGGTTCAATCGGATCGGGGGCAAAATAGGTCGCTTCGCTCAGGCGAAAGCCGCTCTGCGGGCGCACGGCCTCACCGATTTTGAACGGCACCAGCGGCAGGGGGCGTTCGATACGCGGGGCGGAAAGCGTGTTTTGACCTTCGGGCAGGCCCTTGATGGTGACGGTCTCGATCTCCGGTTGGGCGAAGGGTGGTTTGACCGGTGCGGGCTTCTTTTTGCTGAGCGCGTGCGGACGCACCGTGGCCGTCACCAGATGCCACAGTTTCAGATCCTCGTCCTTCAGGCCAAAGCGCTTCATAGGGCTTAAATGGCATGGAGTGGCGCAGGGGGAAAGAGGGTTTCCACCCCACCCCCGTTCGTTTCACTCACGGTTCCCCTCCCCGCCAGCGGGGAGGTGTAAACCAGAACATCAATCCCGGCGTTTGGCGCGCGGGTTCTGTTTCGGCAGGTGCTGCACCGGGCGCAGCTTGCTCTCGACATGGCGGATGATCAGGTCGGCCACATCAACGCCGGAGGCCTTTTCGATCCCCTGAAGGCCCGGCGAGGAATTGACCTCCAGCACCTTGGGCCCGGAGTGCGAGCGCAGAATATCGACGCCCGCCACCTGAAGCCCCAGAGCGCGGGCCGCCTTCACGGCGATGTCGGCCTCTTCCGGTGTGATCTCGACCGACAGGGCCTTGCCGCCCTGATGCAGGTTGGCGCGGAAATCGCCGATCTTGGCCTTGCGTTTCATGGCCGCCACGACCTTTGAGCCGATGACGAGGCAGCGCAGGTCTTCGCCGTCGGCTTCGCGGATAAATTCCTGCGTCAGCAGTTCGGCATCCAGATCGCGGAAGGCCGAAATGACCGAGGCGGCGGCCAGATGCGTGTCGGCCAGCACCACGCCGCGTCCCTGCGCCCCCTTGGTCAGCTTGATGACCAGCGGCGCGCCGCCGACCAGTTGCACCACAAAGTCGGTGTCCTTGGGCGATTTGGCAAACGCCGTCACCGGCATGGGGATGCCCTTGCGCGCCAGCACCTGAAGCGCGTGCAGCTTGTCGCGCGAGGCCGAAATGGCCGAAGACCTATTGAGGCAATAGGCGCCTGTCGTTTCAAACTGCCGCACCACGGCCAGCCCATAGCTGGTCATCGGCACGCCGATGCGCGGGATGATGGCGTCGAACTGCGGCAGGGGCTTGCCGTCATAATGCACTTCGGGCCGCGTCACATTGATGTTCATGTAGCAGCGCGAGGTCTCGATGGCCTCGATGACGTGATCGCGGTTCTGCGCGGCCCTGATCAGGGCGCGGATCGAATAGTTGCCGGCATCCTGCGTCAGCACGGCCAGACGTAAGGGACGCTTCACGGCCTTTGGGGCATCGGCGCGGCTATAGACATCATAGGACAGGACCGGCAGGCGTTGCCCTGCTGTCGGATCGACCAGCGCGCCGAGGCTTTCCAGCGCCTGACGCCCGATCAGCATACGATAGGCCATGTTGGCGCGGTTGGTGAGCGACACCTCGATCGGGTGGTTGACGCCGTCGATCGAAATGTGGGTTTCGATGACGTATCGCCACTCCGTTTCGCCATTGGACGAGGTGACTTCGCGCTGATCCTTGAGGTCGGCGGAACAGGCAACCTCGATATCGTAACGGCCCGGCACCGGATTGACGACAAAGCGCACGCGCGGGCGTTCCGGCGTGCCGAAGACCTCGATATCCACCGCGTGCAGGGCCGAGGTGCGCGCCCCGGTATCGACCTTGGCCTTGATGGCCGGCAGGGCCAGATCGGGCAGGCCGACCCATTCTTCCCAGCCAAAGGTAAGCGGTGCGCTGTCGGTCATGGACGATCCTGCGTAACGGTTGAGACCTCCGCCCATAGGCCGTTTTTGCGACGTTTTTATAGCAGCCCGCGCCGACTTACGCCTTCTCTTTGGCCTCGGTGGTAAAGGCCAGCAATTGTCGCGTCAGGCGTTCACCGCGCTTGCCGGCCGCCAGAGCGGCTTCGGACAGGCGACGCAGGTCGGGGCTGTCGGCCTGACGCCCGATCATGTCGAGCGCGGCGTTCATGACGTTCAGCATCTGCGAGAAGTCGGCGGCCACATCACCGGCCAGACGCCCGACCGTCTCATAGCGTTGCGACAGGGCCAGAGCCGTATCGAGGCGTTCGGCCTGACGCTCCAGTTCCAGCTTGGCGAGTTGAAGCTGAGCGATCTCCAGCTCAAGCTGCCCGGTGCGCGCCTTCATCGTCAGGAATTCCAGACGATCCGGCCCGGCTTCGACCACAGGCGGCGGGGGCGGCGGCAGGTGGGCCGACAGGTCGAACGCGACCCCCAAAAGGCCCTCGAACTGCCCGTCCGTCATCACCGGGCTCAGGCGCTCCAGCACCGGCGCAAAGCCGTCCGGCGTCTTGACGCGATAGGACAACTCGCCCGCCGTCTTTTGCGCCAGATGTACGGCCAGCTCGGCGTGGATGCGGTCCTGATCGTCCGGGTGCAGGCTGTCGAGCCAGCCTTCACCGAAGAATTCCGGCGCGCCGCAGCCGGTCAGGGCCTGCCAGCCGGTCGAAAGGCGCGTCAGCGTGCCGTCGGTTTTCCACTGACGGTGCAGCGGGCTGAGGTCTCCGGCGATGTCTGTCAGTTGGCGCTCCGGCTTGATTTCCGGCACAGGCGCGGCCTGAAGCGCGGCAAATTCAGCCTCCAGATCGGCCTTTTCGTCCTTCAGCGCGCTCAGTTCGCCTTCCAACGCCTTGAGGCCCTGCAATTCAGCAATCTCGGCCTTCAGCGCCTCAATGTCGGCATCGCGCGTATCGGGCTCGGCTTCGGCGGCGGTTTGCGCCAGGGTCGCATAGTCCTGACGCAGGGTTTCCAGCTCGCTTTCCAGCGCCGTCAACTCAGCGGCGCGCGCCTTGAGCGTTTCGATTTCCGCCAGAGAGGCTTCGAGCGCCACGCTCAGCGGGCTCTCTTCCGGTTCCGATTTGGGCTCCGCTTTCAGCGCTTCCAGTTCGGCACGCAGGGCCTCAAGCTCCGGATTCTCGCCGGGTTTCGCAGTTTCGGCTTCGAGCGCCGCCTCTTTCAGGGCTTCCAGCTCGGCACGCAGGGCATCGCGTTCGGCTTCGGCCTCGCTGCGGGCCGTGTCGAGCGCCGCCAGATCGGCCTCCAGCGCCTCGATCTTCGCCGTGTCTTCGATGACCACAGGCTCAGACGCAGGCTCAGGGGCGGGCAGGGGGGCAGGGGTCACGGCTGCCTTGGCGTGCGTTACATCAATGGCCACGCCGAACAGTTCGCGGTGGCCATCGACCATCTGCGCCTGTCCTTTCAGCGAGACGTGACGCAGCGAGCCATCGGGCTGCGGAATGGTCAGATCCAGATCAAGTGTATCGCTTTGACCCGACATCAGGTCGCCAAACACCTCATTGGCGCGCAACTGGTCTTCGGCGGTGATGCGCGTCGGGCCGCCGTCAAATTCGCGCCCGATCAG
>NZ_JAIXSV010000258.1 GCF_027484505.1 Asticcacaulis sp. | reverse complement strand
GTATGCCCGCCATTCAGGAGCATAAGATGATCCGGCGGGCGATCGACAAGGGTGTTCCGGAGGAACAGCTATCGGAGGTTCTGAACCTGGATATCCGCAAGATCGCTGAAATTCGAAACCTACTCATGGGCATTTGCCCGGAGGCTGCGGACCTTCTAAAGGACAAATTCGTCGCGCCGAAAGTCTTTCCCATCCTGCGGAAAATGACGGCCTTACGCCAAATCGAGACGGCGACCCTTATGCGTGACGCGGATACCTATACGACGACTTATGCGAAGGCACTGCTGGCCGCCACCCCAAAGGCGCAACTCGTGCACCCTGACCAGCCGAAGAAAATCAAGGGGCTCGATGACGCACAGATGGCTCGGATGGAATCGGAAATGGAGGGTCTACAGCGGGAATTCAGGTTGGTCGAGGAGACCTACGGGCGGGATGTTCTAAACCTGACGTTGGCTCGTGGTTATCTTGGCACGCTTCTGGGCAACACGCGCATCGTGCGATACCTAGGCCTCCATCAACCCGAGATACTGCGTCAGTTTCAGAAAGTCAGCGATATGGCCAACCTCTCGCCAACTGCGGCCGACGGTCCACAGATGTAGTTTTGACGGCTGGTGAGGGTTTCCACCGGCCGTCGGAAGTCAGGCGCCCTCTGTCTCGATTACAAGGGAAATTCCCGCCGGAATGGTCTCTTCAGCGCGTTTGGCCGATCCATTGGCGTCGACTGCATCGAAGGGGATTTTTCCAGTTCCACGCGTTTTGGGCTGCTTTCGTCTTCCCAGAAAGCGATCAACGCGTGGTCATCCAGTGCATACCGGGACTGGAACGCCGCCACGGCTTCAGCGGCTTTTTCTTCGTCGGCCTAATCGTAAAGCCGGTCAGCTATTTCAACCGCTATCGTCATATCTCTTCTCCTATCAGAAACATATCATACCCGTTTAGGGATCGGTCCATCGTTTTCAGGTGACCGGTCGCCGGGCTCGATGGCGCCGAAACCTATCTTTTCGGCGTGAGAACGTGGATGGCGATGGCGCCGACACCAAACAACAGCCACCACGGATTGGGTTTGGAAACGAACGGTACGATGGCGCCCACTATGAGGCAGGCGACAAGAACCGTAAGCCAAACATATCTTCTGAAATCAGGTCCCTTAGGCTGCAAGACGATCCCTCTTTTTGGCCAGCATGCGAACCACGAATGCGTTCCATTTTTTCATGCCAGCTCGCTTCTCGGGCATATAGTTCCAGCGGTCGTAATTCTTGGAACTTACGTCCTGAAGAGCGTGGTTCTGCAAGCGGTCTCGGATCTCCTTAGAAAGGCCAGCCTTACCCGCGAGGGTCTTCCATGTCCGACGCAGGTCCCGGTTCGTCGCGTGAGGGATGACGCCGCGCTCGCGTTGTCGCCAGACAAAGCTATATAGGGTCGTCGCTCGGACGGGGCGCTTCGGGTCTTTGTGTGAAGGAAAGAACCAGCCGTACTCGTTGGGCGTGATGCTCTCAATCAACTCGGCGGCGACGTCTGGCACCGGGATGGCGTGCGGCATGTTATTCTTGGTTTTTGACCAGTCGATGATCCGCTCCGCCGCGTTCCATTGCGAAACGTGCAACTGAGCGATTTCATCGACTCGCTGGCCCGTCAGCATGATGAGGCGAATGGCTCGGGGATAGGGCGGGTGGATCGGCACGTCAGGGCACTCCAGCCACCGGTACAGGCGCACGAACTCGCTCTCGTCGAGCCATCGGGTGCCGACGGTCTTCGGCTCGGTAGGAATGCCGGCGGCCGGATTGTAGACCAGTCTAAACCGGCGCGGCGATGATGTTCGGTAGTCGTGTTCGGATTTTAGGCCCCAGCTGAATGCCGCACGAATATAGGTTCGCACGTGGTCCGCCATGGATCGCGCTCCGCGCTCATAAATCGGTCTAATCACGGCGGTGATCTCATCGGGTTCGATGTTCCTTGCCGGGCGCTCGCGCCCTAAGATACCCGCGACCTTGTTCAAGCCCTTCTCGGTTTCTTTCCACGACGGCTTGCCAGCCTCCTTTAGTGACTGCACATAGCCTTCGAACAGATCGCCTACTGACCCTATCCGCGTGTCTCCAGCGATTTTGATGCTACGTCTTTTCTGAATAACATTCGCGAAGTCGCGGTTGAAGATAGCTCTTGCTTCAGACAACGACATTGACGGGTAGGATCCGATCTTCTTTCTGGTCCTTTTCCCATCCCGGAATTGTTGCGCCATCCAATCACAGGTAACCCGTTTTGGCATTGGCTTAAGAATCAGCATTAACCGGCCTGTACCACGACCGTCTCCATCGGAGAGGTTCTCCTGCCTGCGCGTGTTCTCAACACGCTTAATGGCACGCCTAACTTCGAGATCAGTGAGACAAGACATATCGTTTCTTCCGCCATCCAACTGGGATCGTTAAGTGCATTGGGGAAAGTGACAGGGGGCAGTTGATGTATCAATTGCCCTTATGACGTCACCAGTATCCCAGTGCACCCTTGTGTTAGGCAAACGAAATAAACTATTGAATTTATTGGGCGTGTGGTCGTACGAAAGGGTGAGAAAATGTCGATGATAACTGGTTGTGGACTAAAATAACGGATGAGGCCGACAGCTCCAGCGCCCGACGCATGATTTCGCGCGGATAGGCCGGGGCGTGATCGACCGTGCCGTAGTTCATGATCTCATCGGCAATGAGCTGGTTCTTCTTATCGAGGAACAGCAGGCGGAACTGCTCGCGCGGTTCGTGGGCCAGTGTCACGCGCAGGTAGGACAGCAGCGCCTGCCAGCTTGAAATCACCGTGCCGCGCTTCAACGGCTCGGCCATCAGGCGGCGCGTCGCCTCGAACAGCAGTTGCAGATCAAGCGCGATGTCCGGCGTCATCCTCAGCGACCGGCCCTTGTTGTCGAGCGCCGAAACCTGAAGCATGTCCTCCAGCGGGGCCGACAGCACGGCTGAGAGGCTGCCGAACCGGCTCAACAGCGCCTTGGCCAACGGCTTGACGTCGCGTTGCGGGATGGAGCGAAACAGAAACAGCTCCAGCACCTCGTAATCGGGCAGGACCGACGTTCCACCGCGGCGTGCCCGGTCGCGCAGCCGCTGGCGATGGCCGCCGTGGTCGGGCAAGGCGGGGTCGGGAAGGGTGGTTTCGGTTGTCGGTGGCTCCCCCTCAGCCATGTCCGCTGTCTCAGCTCACCGGCTGCGGGCGGAACTTGTCCGAGGCCGTGAAGATTTCGAGCCCATCCTTTGTCACGCCGATGCTGTGTTCGCATTGCGCCGTCAGCGACTTGTCGCGCGTCACGGCGGTCCAGCCGTCATTGAGCACCTTTACCTCCGGGCGGCCGAGATTGATCATCGGCTCGACCGTGAAGAACATGCCTTCTTCCAGCACGGGGCCGGTGCCCGCGCGGCCAAAGTGCAGAACATTGGGGTTGTCGTGGAAGACCTGGCCCAGACCGTGGCCGCAGAAATCGCGCACGACGCTGCACCGCTGGGCTTCGGCGTATTTCTGAATGGCGTGGGCGATGTCACCGAAGGTGTTGCCGGGCTTGATCTGCGCCAGCCCCAGATGCAGGGATTCATAGGTCACATCGACCAGACGCCGTGCCTTGGCATTGACGTTGCCGACCTCATACATGCGTGAGGTATCGCCATGCCAGCCATCGATAATGGCGGTGACGTCAATATTGACGATATCGCCGTCTTTCAGCGTCTTGGCTTCAGAAGGGATGCCGTGACAGACGACGTGGTTGGGCGAAATACACACGGTGTGCATATAGCCGCGATAGAAGACGCAGGCCGGCAGCGCGCCGTGATCGAAGATAAACTCCCGCGCTAGATCATCGAGATAGGAGGTCTTTACGCCCGGCACCACATAGGGGATCAGCATGTCGAGGCAGTCGGCGGCAACCTTGCCGGCGCGGCGCATACCTTCGAAGCCTTCGGGTCCGTGGATTTTGATACGGTCGGTGCGGGTGATGTAATCGCTATCTGTGGTCATGACGGCAATATAGTCATTTGATGACGCCAAGGCCAGACTAAAGCGTCACCCCTTTGAGACTGGCAGCGTGTATCAGGGCCAGAATCAGAATGCCGCCCGCTGTGGCTTCGTAGAAGATCACGTGACGCCCGTGTTCGTGGCGGCGCAAACCTTCGGCGACGGCGCTGGCCGGCCGCCCCATGCCGGGATTTTCAGCCAGCAGGTCGAAACAGAGCATCAGGTCGTGTTGATAGCGTTCGGCCTGTGCGAGGCCGAATCGCTCAATCGTGTAGATGAATATGTCGAGAAGGTCGCCTTCGGCACGGGCCGACAGCCGGTAATCAGCCACGTCCATTGTCCTGCCGGGCGGCGGTACGGCGTTTGGCCTCGGCAAAAATGTCCGCCACGGTGCGCTCGGAAGGTGCGGCCGTGCGCGCCTCATCAATGATCTGCCGCAGATCGTTCAACGTCAGCTCCTGAGCACGTCGCTCGCGGTCGCGTCGCACCAGATCGCGCACATAGTCGCTGGAGCTGGCATATTCGCCGTTGCGCGTCAGGTCTTCGATCCAGTCTTTCATTTGATCGGGCAGGGAAACGGTCATGGTCGCCATCAAACACCTCTGATGTCAGCCTATATCAAATAAGCAAATTCACAAATATTCATAAAAGTGAACGATCCCTTGTGCAGACACGGCCCGCTCTGTCCACGTTAAATCGTTAACCGATTATTGACGTCTGATGCGTCTGCCCCAAAATAAGGAGTCCGGATCGGGTACTGATTCGGGCTGTGGAGTAGGGTCATGTCGAACGCGCGTATTCTGGTTTTTGGCAACGAAAAGGGCGGGGCGGGTAAGTCCACCGTCGCCATGCACGTGGCAGCGGCCTTGCTGCATCAGGGCAAGCGCGTCGCCATTATCGACCTCGATCTGCGTCAACGCTCGCTGGCGCATTTTTTCGAGAACCGTAAAAAGTGGGCGGCGGCCAATGAGAAGATCCTGCCGCACGCCGTTGAGCCGTTTCTGCACAAGAATCCGGCGGAACTGGTCAAGGTGCCGGACGCCGAGGCCAAGGCCGCCTTTGACCGTGCGCTGAGCGAAGCGATTGATGTGGCTGACTATGTGATCATCGACACGCCGGGTGGCGACAGCTTCCTGTCGCGGCGCGCCCATGCGGTAGCGCACGTCATCATCACACCAATGAATGACAGCTTTATCGACTTTGACCTGCTGGGGCAGGTCGATCCGGTGACGCTCGACGTCAAACGCCCGTCCATCTATGCCGAAACCGTGTGGAATTCACGCAAGGTACGCGCCACCTGGGACGGTAAGACCATCGACTGGATCGTGCTGCGTAACCGCCTCGCCACCAATCAGGCGCGTAATGCCAAACGTATCGACGACCGACTTCAGGCGTTGGGCAAGCGGATCGGTTTCCGCGTTGCGGCGGGCCTGCGCGACCGCGTGCTGTACCGCGAGCTGTTCCCGTTCGGGCTGACCGTGCTCGACCTCAGCGAGGAGATCAAGCCCGTGGCCGTGTCCATGGCGCACGTCTCGGCCCGCGCTGAAATCCGCGCCGTCATGCTGGCGCTCGATCTCGAAAACGAGGCGGCGGTGTCGGAACAGTTGACGGAACTGGGGCCTCAGCTAGAAACGGACGAGGACGATTTCGAAGCGGCGGAGTAATTCCGCCCCCGTCCGGGACAACGCCCTGTGTATCTGATCATTGCCGCCGCTGCCGCCTTTGCCCTGCTGGTCTGGGTTGGCCGTCAGTCGCGCCTGGGTAAGCTCAAACCCGGACCGTGGATCAGGCAAAAACGCGCCCTGATCGCCGTAGGGGCTGTGGCTGTGGCCATGGCGGGCGTGATTTGCGTGGCGCGGGGACAATACATTCTGGCCAGTATTCTGGTGTCCATCGCCTTTGCCATGGCGGGCGGGGCGCGGTATCGCTCTGAGCCCAGACCGGCGGGGGCGTGGACACATGCCGAGATCGAGGCCTATCGCACGCTGGGGCTGGAGGTCGGGGCGGATCGCCGCGCCATCGTCAAGGCATGGAAACAGCGCATGAAGGCGGCACACCCGGATCAGGGCGGCTCGGATGCGCTTGCGGCCAAACTCAACGCGGCCCGGGACGTGTTGTTGAAGAAAAGATAGAAAGGGCAGGGGACGCGTCCCCTGCACCCCCAATGATGAGCGAGTTATGCACAGTCCTCGTTAAAATTCTGGGGTGTGGGGTCTGCGACCCCACGCCTTCTATCTCTTACGACTTCACCACCATACAATCGAGACGCTTGGCCTCGATGGCCTTGCAGGCCTTTTGCGCCTCGGCCTTGGTCATGTCGATAAAGCGCGTGCGATAGCGGCCGGCGTCGTTTTCCGACACGTCGGTTTCAAACCCTTTGAGGGTCGGGAAGCGCTTCTTGATGTCTTTGGCCCAGTCGGCGGCCAGCGATTTCTGCTTGAAGGCCCCGACCTGCACCGCCCAGATGGCGTCTGGGTCTTTTTTCTTCTTTTTCGCGGCGGCGGTGGTCGAGGTCTTTTTGGCTGCGGCCTTGTCCTCAGCGGCCTTTTCAGCCTTGCTCAGGGCGGCCACCACGGCGGGGGCCTTGGCGGTGCCGGACAGACGCTGCACCGGGGTGCCGTCTTCGTCATCCTGCGCGTCAAGGGCGGCCATCAGGGCGTTGGAATCGCCCACCACCTGATATTTGGGGGCCATGGCGCTACGGAATTCGTTCTGGGCGACGACGATCTGCTCACCCTTGTCGCGGCGGGCGAAGACATCAAAGCCGGTGTTCATCAGGCTGGTGACGTGCTCACGGCGCTGCGCCTTGTTTGATCCACCCAGCATCACGGCAATCAGGCGGTGATTGCCCTTGCGCTGAGAGGCGACGAGGTTGTAGCCGGCGGCATTGATAAAGCCGGTCTTCATGCCATCAACGCCCGGATAGGCCAGCAGCGGATTGTGATTCGAGTAGGTGCGGCCGTTGAACTGCACCGACCGCACGTGGAAATATTCGTAATATTGCGGGAAGTCGCGCATGACGGCGCGTGTCAGCACCGCAAAGTCACGCGCCGAAGACACCTGACGCGAATCGGGCAGGCCCGAGGCATTGACGAAGTTGGAGCGCGTCATGCCCAGTTCCTGCGCCTTGACGGTCATCAGGGCGGCAAAGCGCTGCTCCGAACCGCCGATATGCTCGCCCAAAGCGGCGGCCAGATCATTGGCGGAATAGGCGGCGATCAGGCGCATGGCCATATCCACCGTGATGGTGTCACCGGCCCTGAGGCCCGACTTGGTGGGCGGCATCGAAGCGGCGTGAGCGGACAGGGTGATCACGTCATCGGGCTTGAGGCGGCCCTGCGCCATCTCCTCAAACGCCATATACAGCGTCATGATCTTGGTCAGCGAGGCGGGATAGCGCGGCGAATCGGCACGCATGGCGTAAAAGACTTCACCGGACTGCGCATCAACCACAATTGCCGCGTAGCGGTCGCTGTCAGCCGGGTCCTGAGCGCGAGCAGGCGATACGGCCAGCACACCGATCAGCGCCAGAGCCGCGGCGGTCGTCGTCAGCATGGCCCTGAGGTTGACCGCTTTCGCCGCGACCCTGACCGGGTTCCGGGTGGGGGCCGTGTGAGACATTTTTTGACGCATTCGCATATCCCGCTTTTACGCTGCTACTGACTGAACGGCGACAATACGCCGCAAGGGGAGGTATTTTGGATGCCCGCGCAACCCCGGCCAAGGATAAAACCGGCCTTAGTCAGGACGCGAAGATGACATAAGACCATGGAAAGGCAGGCCTGTCAGCCTCAATTCATTCATCCTTAATCAGAACGCCCGATTTCCTTACCAGCGTCTTACAAAAGCGCGCATTTTTGGCCAAAATGCGCCCGGATTCGTCCGCAGGGTGAGGAAAGCGCATCACAATCGCGTTAGGTTTTTGTGCGCTGCACAATATTCATTGACGTCATGCTGCATCTGCGTTATACACAGGGTCATTACGGGCGACGCTTTTACCTCTTTGGTCGTGTTCAGCCCGGTTTGCGGACACCCCGCCTAACCCTGAGTGGAGAGACTGTCATGGTAGATACCGAAACCTACAAGGCGACCGTCGAAAAAATGACCGTTGCGTCCAACCAAGCTTTCAAGGACGGCGTTGAAAAGACGCTCGGCGCCCTGAACGAAGTCAACACCCTGTCGAAGGCCAATGTCGAAGCCGTCGTCGAAAGCCTGACCGCCGCCACCAAGGGCGCGGAAACGGTCGGCGCGCAGGCCGCGGCCTACACCAAGAAGAGCTGGGAAGAGGCCGTTACGGCTGCCAAGACCCTCTCTTCGGCCAAATCGGTGCAGGAAGTGATCGAGCTTCAGTCGTCCTACGCCAAGTCGGCTCTGGAATCCTATGTGTCGGAAATGAACGCCCTGACCGAGACGCTCTCGGCTTCGTTCAAGGACACCTTCAAGCCGATCAACGCGCGCATGACCGCGACCGTCGAAAAGTTCCAGTCCTACCGTTAATCAACGGTATGGTCTGAAAAAAGATCAATCCCCGCAGGCAACTGCGGGGATTTTTTTGTTTTGGCCACGAAGGTAATTTGGCCACGAAAAACACGAAAAGCTGGAAAAGGCTGCGGGGCGGACTCGCGGTGAAAGGCAAACCCCGTTTGTGGTGAGCGGGTTCAGAGCGCTTCGCGCTGTGTATCTTCAAAATGAAGTTCGTGTTTTTTCGTGTTTTTCGTGGCTAAAATTATTATTTCGCCCAGCCCATGCCTTGCGCCGGGCCATCGGTCGGGCGCAGGGGCTTGCTCATGAAGATCACATCCAGCCAGCGGTCGAACTTATAGCCGGCCTTCGGCAACTTGCCCGTATGTTCAAAGCCTGCCTGTTCATGCAGGCGGATCGAACCGGTGTTTTCGGCATCACCGATCACAGCGTACATGGCGTAGAAACCGGCCTCGGCTGACGCCGCAATCAGCGCATTCAGCAGGGCCTTACCCACGCCCTTACCCTTATGCGCAGGGTGGACATAGATGCTGTCCTCGACGCCATAGCGATAGGCTATGCGCGCCCGAAACGGCGAGGCATAGGCATAGCCGATGACGTTACCGCCTTCGGTGGCCACCAGATAAGGCAGGTTCATGCCCTGCAATTCCTGCCAGCGCGCCCGCATGGCGTCCTC